>CANPBT010000032.1 GCA_947572415.1 uncultured Clostridia bacterium
CTGCGACCCCTCCTATTTCAAATGGACGCAGTGGATTTTCAAAAAACTGTACGAAGCGGGGCTTGCGCGGTACGTTGAAACGCCCGTAAACTGGTGCGAAGAACTCGGCACCGTGCTTGCGAACGACGAAATAGTCGACGGAAAATCCGAGCGCGGCGGCTACCCCGTTGTGCGCAGGAATATGAAGCAATGGGTCATAGACATAAACAAGTACGCAGAAACGCTTTTATCGGGGCTCGACGAACTTGACTGGCCGGAAGCTTCAAAAGTCGCGCAGAAAAACTGGATAGGAAAATCGGAGGGCGCAAACGTTACGTTTAAAGTTGACGGCACGGACAAGGCGTTTACGGTTTTCACGACCCGCCCCGACACCCTTTTCGGCGTCACCTACTGTGTGCTCGCGCCCGAGCATAAGCTTGTCGACGAAATAACCGCGCCCGACAGAAAAGCCGCGGTCGAAAACTACAAAAAGATATGCGCGAGTAAATCAGACCTTGAAAGAACAGACCTCAACAAGGACAAAACAGGCGAATTTACTGGCGCGTACGCCATAAACCCCGCAAACGGCAGAAAGACGCCTGTCTTCATTTCCGACTATGTTTTAACCTCGTACGGCACGGGCGCGATTATGGCGGTGCCCGCGCACGATACGCGCGACTGGGAATTCGCAAAAAAATTCGGTTTGGAAATTATACCCGTGCTCGAAGGCGGCGACGTCGAAAATGAGGCGTTTACAGGGGACGGCAAACACATAAACTCGGACTTTTTAAACGGGCTTGATAAAAAACAGGCAATCGATAAAATGGCGGCGTGGTTGAAAGAAAAAGGCTGCGGACAAAAGACGGTAACCTATAAACTGCGCGAATGGATATTCGCAAGACAGAGATACTGGGGCGAACCGCTGCCCGTTATTCACCTCGAAAACGGCGAAACAGTGCTTCTTTCAGACGAAGAGCTTCCCCTCACTCTGCCCGTTATGCAGGACTACAAGGCGCACGGCGGCGCGGCGCCGCTTGACAACGCGAAGCAATGGGTGAACGTGGAAGTTAACGGCGTAAAAGGAAAACGCGAAACCACCACCATGCCCGGCTCGGCCGGGTCTGCCTGGTACTTTTTGAGATTCTGCGACCCGCATAACGACAAAGCTTTCGCCGACTACGATTTGTTGAAGCACTGGATGCCCGTTGACTTTTATATGGGCGGCAAGGAGCACCTGGTTGGGCATCTACTTTACTCCCGCTTCTGGAATAACTTCCTTTTCGATAAGGGATACGTACCTTACAAGGAGCCGTTTAAAAAACTCTTTCACCAGGGTATGGTTCTAGGCGAGGACGGAAACAAGATGTCGAAAAGCCTCGGCAACGTAATCAACCCAGACGACATCGTTAAGGAATACGGCGCGGACGTATTGAGGCTGTACGAAATGTTTATGGGCCCCGTGGCGGACACAAAGCCGTGGAATACGGCGAACATCGAGGGCGTTAAAAAATTTATCGACAGGGTTTACAGACTGTACTGCGAACTCGACGTTATAACCGACGCGCCCAACCCGGACCTTGACAAAATTTATAATCAGACGGTCAAAAAGGTCGGCGAAGATTACGAGGCAATGAAAATCAACACCGCCATTTCGCAAATGATGATTTTCATGAACGCCGTTTATAAGGAAATAAACGAAGGCAGAAACTTCCCCACCGCTTTCGCGGAAGGATTTATCAAGCTTTTAAACCCCGTCGCACCCTTTATCACGGAAGAAATCTGGGCGACGGTGCTCAGACACAAAAACAGCATTGTTTACGAAAGCTGGCCTAAGTTTGACCCGTCTAAATGCGGCGAGGACGAATTCGAATACGCCGTTCAGATAAACAGCAAAATCAAAGCAAAAATTACATTACCTGCAAATATTACGGCAAAGGACGCAGAACAAATCGTTAAAGCGCATGAAAGCATTTTACCGTTGATAGACGGAAAACCGATAAAGAAATTTGTTTTCGTACCGAAACGGCTTATTAACATTATCATATAAACGAAACCGCCGCCGACGAATGTCGGCGGCGGTACTTTATTTATTTTTAAAGGGATTGAAGCATTTTAACGACGTCGCCGACAGTCTTTACGTCGGTTACCTTGTCCTCGGGGATTGTTTTGCCCGTATTGTCTTCAAGAGTCATCAACAGCTCGACAACGTCAAGGGAATCCGCGCCCAGATCCTTTACGATATCGCTTTCGGGCGTAATTTTTTCCTGCGGTATATTCAACTGCTCGGAAAGTGTTTTTGCCACTTCTTCAAACATAATTCATTTCCTCCGTTTGATTTATATTTAAATTTTATTATAAAGAACAATTTATGTCAAGCAAAACGCAGTAATTCAATTTGCCTGTTTTCTGACCTGCTTCAAAGATAAGCCTATCCTCTGTTTGCCCTTGTCGAGGCTGATTATCACCGCTTTAACGGGCTGACCTACTTTTAAAACGTCGGACGGGTGACGGATATATTTATCGGTAATTTCCGAAATATGCACGAGCCCGTCCTGATGCACGCCTATATCGACGAAAGCGCCGAAGTCGATTACGTTGCGCACAACGCCCTCGACCTCCATGCCCACGGCCAGGTCTTCGATGCCCAAAATATCCTTGCGAAGCTGTCTTTGAGGTAGGCTGTCGCGGATATCCCTGCCCGGCTTTACAAGCTCGGCGATTATATCGTTCATAGTCGCTTTATCGAGCTCGCAATACTCCGCCGCCTTATCTTCGCCGAATTCCTTTACCTTTAAGGGCAAATCGGATATTCTGCGCTGCTTTACGTCCTCGTCGCCGTAGCCGAAAAGCGACAAAAGCTTTTCCGCTTTTTTATACGACTCGGGGTGAACCGCCGTGTTGTCCATAATATTTTTGCCGTCGGTTATGCGCAAAAAGCCCGCGCACTGCTCGTACGCCTTTGCGCCGAGCTTGGAAACCTTTAAAAGCTGCGAGCGCGATGAGAATTTTCCGTTTTCCTCTCTGTAAGCCACTATGTTTTTAGCTATGCCCGCGTTGAGCCCCGCAACGTATTTAAGAAGCGAAACGCTTGCGGTGTTCAAATCTACGCCGACGCTGTTTACGCAGTCTTCGAGAACGCCTCCAAGCACCGCGTCGAGCCGCTTTTTATCCATATCGTGCTGGTACTGCCCCACGCCTATCGATTTGGGGTCGATTTTTATAAGTTCGGCGAGCGGGTCCTGCAATCTCCTTGCAATAGAAATAGCCGAACGCTTAGTCAAATCCAGATCGGGGAATTCCTCTACGGCAAGCGGGCTTGCCGAATATACGCTCGCGCCCGCCTCGTTAACGACCGCGTACGTTACGTTACGGTCGATTTCGGGGTCTTTCAGAAGGTCGACGACGAAAATTTCCGTTTCCTTGCTCGCCGTGCCGTTACCTATCGAAATAACGTCTACGTTATGTTTTTTGATAAGAGCCTTTATTATCCTCGCGCTGCCCTCGATATCGGGCTTAGGAGGTACGGGGAAGATTACCGACGTATCGAGCACCTTGCCCGTTTCGTCGACGACGGCGACCTTACAGCCCGTGCGATAACCGGGGTCGAGCCCGAGCGTAACCTTGCCCTTTACGGGGGGCTGCAATAAAAGAGGGCGCAGGTTAACTTCGAACATCTTTATCGCCTGCTCGCCCGCTCTGTCGGTGAGTATCGCCCTGACCTCGCGCTGAATCGACGGCTCGATAAGCCTGTCGTAGCCGTCGTCCGCCGCTTCCTCGATAAGCTTGGCGCACTCCTTTTCGCTCTTGTTTTTGATAAATTTCGCAGTGCATACGCGCTTTGCGATATCGGGTTCGAAGAAGATTTTCACTTTCAGGCACTCTTCCTTTTCCCCTCTGTTTATGGCGAGAATTCTGTGATTTTTTATTTCGGGCACGAGCTCGGCGTATTCGGAGTACATCGCATAAGTGCCCCTTTCGTCGTCCTTTACGAGCTTGACCTGCATTTCGCCGTGCTTTTCCAAAAGCGTGCGCAGCTTTTTGCGAAGTTCGGCGTTATCCGAAATAACCTCCGCAATAATATCCTTCGCGCCGTCTATGGCGTCCTTTACGGAAGACACGCCCTTTTCCTCGTTTATGTACTTTTCCGCTTCCGCGTAAGGGTCGCCCGACTGCTCCATAATAAAGTCCGCAAGCGGTTTAAGTCCTTTTTCCGTCGCGACGGAGGCGCGCGTCTTTTTCTTTTGTTTAAACGGGCGGTATACGTCCTCGACCTCGGTCATCGTTTGCGCCGCGTCTATAGCCGCCTGAATTTCTTCGGTCATTTTTTCCTGCTCGGTTATTGCCTTGGCGACCTCTTCTTTGCGCTTTTCAAGATTTTTCAGATACTCGTATCTGTCGTTCAACGCCCTTAAAACCTGGTCGTCTATAGCGCCCGTCATCTCTTTACGGTAACGCGCTATAAACGGAATCGTGTTGCCCTCGTCCAGAAGTTTGAGCACGTTTTCAACGTGGTCGGGTCTTAGCTTGAATTCCTCGATGAGCTTTGCAGTAATGTCCATAAATTTATCGTTTGATTTCCTTTAAATATTTTTTTTGTTCGTCCGAAAGCCTGAAGCTTTCGCACGCCTTTTGAATTGCCTTGTTATGAGTTTTTTTATCGAGCAGATTTCTTCTCAGAAAATCCTCGGTAAAACTATAATTTTTAACGAGCATTTCCGCAATCAGCCACGCCGCCGCCATATGCACATAATACTTGGAGGTATCGCACGCGAGGACGGTTTTAATAATAAAATCGAAATACCGCTCCTCGACGTAAAAGTGTAAAAGCGTGGTAAGCGCAAAGCGCTGAGTAAATTCCCCGTCGCCGAGCGAATACTTTTCTATAAAGGGAAGAAAATTTTCCTTATGATTTTTTATGCAACGGGGCGTAAAACAGTCGCAGGTAGCCCAGTTGTCTATAAGCGTGACGCAGCCGTCGACGTGGTTAATAAAACTTTCGTACCCCAAATCAGAAACGGCGGTAAGCTTTATAAACGTAACTTCGTAGTACTCGTCGGGATATGTAAGAAGCTCGTCCACGCAGTTTTTATACCTTTTGGCTATTTTGCGCAGAACGGGGATTTTAACGCCGAGCACGTTTACGTTTTCGTTTTTTAAAAGCCGTTTATGAAAGTTCCTGTAATTTTCGTCGGCAAGACTTTCAAGCTCTTCCAAAAGCTGTCGATAACACATCGCGCCACTCCTCTTCGTTAAACCGCGTATTAGCGGGGCTTGTAGACGGAAGCTTTTTGAACGGTACGTTAATTTCCGCAAAGTGCTTAATATAAATTTCGTACGCCTTGCTTCCGTTCAATATTATAAACCTTATTTTCGAATTTTGCAAGAGAGAATTTATATCCGCGACCTTAAAATTTTTAATCGTCGCATCCTGCGAGCCTACAATTTCGCATTCGGTGACGATATCCCAAAGCGCGACCTTATTTCTTGCAAGAAAAGCGCGTTTATCCTCTACGGTTTCAGGCATGCTTTCGCCGAAATACGCGCATAAAACCTTCCAGAATTTATTTTGACGGTTGCCGTAATAAAAATCGACCTTGCGGCTTTTTACCGACGGAAAGCTGCCGAGAATCAAAACCGTGCTATCCTCGCCGAAACACGGCGGAAAACCGTATACCCTTTCGCTCACAGGTCGAGCGGCTTGTCCACGTTGCCGACCGCCGCAGCCGCGAGCATCGATTTATCGAAATTACAGCTAATCGCCTGCATTACGTCGTCGAGAGTAAGTTGCTCTATGCGCCGTATGCGCTCCCCGAAGTCGTAAATTTTACCGGTATAAATCAGCTCCTTACCGTATAACAGCATTTGCGAGCTCGTGTTTTCCTGCGAAAACACCGAGGAAGAAAGCATCTGCTCCTTGCCGCGATTGAACTCGTCTTTCGAAATCCCGTCCTTTTTCAGGCTTTCGATACAATCGAAGACGGCTTGAACGCTTTTAAGATAATTTTCCGCGTTTACACCCGCGTACACTACGAGAGAACCCGCTTCAGCATATGCCGACAGATAGGAATACACGGTATAGGCAAGCCCTAATTCCTCCCTCACTTTCTGGAAAAGGCGCGACGACATACTGCCGCCGAAAACGGTGTTAACAACCTGCGTCGCGTCGAAAAGCTTGTCGTAACGCTTTACCGAAGGGAAGGCAAGCGCGAAATGTATCTGCTCGATATCCTTTTTGCGGAACAGCGATTTCGCGTTCAGCTCTATCGCAACGGGGCTGTTTTTCGTAGGCGTGGCGGGCGCTTTGCCGAAATATTTTTCGACAAGCTCTTCCGCGAGCTCCGTTTCGATATTACCAGCCATAGAAACGACTATATTTTCGGGCGTGTATCGCTTCGACATATAGTTTTTTATATCGGCGCGTGTAAAGCCCGATACGTTTTCGCGGCTGCCGAGTATGTTTCTGCCGTAGCCGCGCTCGCCGTAATACGCCCGCGACAACAGGTCGAGGCATAAATCGTCGGGGGTGTCGTCGTTCATATTGATTTCTTCAATGATAACGCCCTTTTCCCGCGACATTTCCTCTTCGGGAAATACGCTGTTCAAAAACAAATCCGAAAGAATTTCAAACGCTTCGGATACGTGCGCCGTGGTGGATTTGGCGTAGTAACAGGTTATATCCTTTGAGGTGAAAGCGTTCATCTGCGCGCCGATTGCGTCCATTTCGTCGGAAATTTTAAAAGCGGAACGCTTACCGGTGCCCTTGAACATCATATGTTCGATGAAATGCGAAATACCGTCCTCGCTATCGCTTTCCACGCTTGCGCCCGTATTGACTATTATGCCCATGGATACGGACATAACCCCGGGCATTTGCTTTACTATCAGCCTTATTCCGTTATCGAGTGTTTTTAAATGTACCATTATTCTCCTAAGTTGTAAGATACGGTGACGGACGAAAGTCCGTTTTCTCTTATGTAATCGAGTATTTCAGGCAAAGCCTCGACCGTACAGTCGGTAGGGTGCATAAGCACGAATTCGCCCGCTTTTAAATTTTTCGTAGCTCGGGTATATATGAGCCCCGCGTCCTTATCCCGCCAGTCGATTGTATCCCTCGTCCACATTATAACCCTAAGCCCCATAGAAGTGCAAGCGTTTAGCGTGGCTTCGCAAAAAGCGCCCGACGGCGGCGCAAAAAGTTTGATTTTTGTGTTGCAAATCATATTCAAAAGCTTTACGCTGGGGCGGATTTCCTCGATGTTGGCATCTTCCGACATTGCGGAGTGGTCTTTATGGAAATAGCCGTGACTTGCCACCTCGTGCCCGCGCCTGAAAATATCGCGCACGCAGTCGACGTTGTCGTCCGCCCAGCTTCCGCCTATGAAAAACGTGGACTTAACTTCGTACTCGTCGAGGATATCCATAATTTTATTCACATTATCCGTATGCTCGTACACGTTGAACATAAGGCTTACGCCCTCGCCGTTTTCCGCACAGTAGAACAGATTCGAATTTTCGTTCGAAGCCGCGACGGTATTGCCGCCGAGATATCCGACGAAGGATACCGCCAGAACAACCGCCACGAGAACAAGATTTGTAAAAACAGTAATAAGCTTGCTTTTCAATAGTTTACCCCTAAAAGAAATTACTATTTATATAATATTAATTTAAGGGTGAATTCTTGACTATTTCAGCTTTATAAAAGTGACCCCCGTTTCCCCTTCGCCGTATTTGCCGAGGCGGTAGCTTTCCACGTTGCGGTGGCGGGCGAGATGCTTTGCGATTGCGTTTTTCAGTTTACCCGTACCCACGCCGTGTATAACTTTTATTTCTTCGAGGTTGTCGGTAACCGCTCTGTCGATAAAATTGTCGACCTCGTAAATTGCCTCCTCGACGGTCATTCCGAGCACGTTTATTTCGAGCACAGGCATACTTAAAGGTATATTTTTGATAACTTTGATTTTTTTGCGCTCTGCTTCGCCGCTGTTTACAATTTTAAGGTCGGAAATTTTAACGTGCAGCTTCATACTGCCGCACATAACTTCCGCTTCGCCCTTGTTCGGAGAAAATCCTATAACTTTGCCGTTGCAACCCATTGCGTTTACGAAAACGGTCTGTCCGATTTTAATGTTATCCTTTGTCGCGGGGGCGTAGTCGTTTAATGTTTTTTTGCTCTCTTCGCCCTCGAAGTTTATATTTTCAAGCTTGTTTTTGAGCGTGCGCGCCCTGATAAGGTCGGACTGAGTTATTTCCTCGACCTTGAAAATATCCTCTATTTCGGAAAGAATTTCCTCGGCGCGCTCTGTGCGCTCCGCAATAATCCGCCTGCTTTCGGTTCGCGCCGAACGGGAAATTTTTTCCTTTTCTCTGTTCAGCTCCTCGATTTTTAAATTCACTTCGGCAAGCTTTTTCTTCCACTCGCTTTCAAGCTCCGCCGCCTGCCTGAATTTTTCGTCGGCGCGCACCCTGCTCTCTTCCGCGCGGCTGACTACGTTTTCAAGCGAACGCGCGCCCTCGGACAAATAGCTTTTTGCGTCGTTTAAAATATTCCCCGCAAGCCCGAGCCTTTTCGAAATCGCAAGCGCGTTGCTCGCGCCGGGCATGCCTATTTTTATGCTGTACAGCGGTTTCAGCGTGTCGGCGTCGAACTCCATGCTCGCGTTTTCTATTCTGTCCAGCTCGTAAGCGAACTCTTTAAGTGGCGTAAAGTGCGTGGTGACTATGCCCTTGCTTCCGCGGGATAAAAGGTGCTTGACGACGGCTTTCGCAAGAGCCTGCCCCTCGTCGGGGTTTGTGCCGCCGCCCAGTTCGTCTATTAGTACAAGGCTGTCGGAATCGGCGCCGTTGCATATATTTATTATGTTGGTTATATGGCTCGAAAAAGTTGAAAGGCTATGCTCGATGCTCTGGCTGTCGCCGACGTCGCAGAACACGTTGCCGAACACGGCGACAGAGCTGCCCTCCGCCGCGGGAATAAACAGCCCGCAAGCCGCCATAAGGCAGAAAAGCCCGCACATCTTCAGGGTTACCGTTTTACCGCCCGTATTCGCGCCGCTTAAAAGCAGAAAATCGTAGTCCGCGCCCAACTCCACCGAAACGGGAACGGTTTTTTGCCTGTCGATTAACGGATGCCTGCCCTTTATGATATTTATATAGCCGCGGTTGTTTACTTTGGGCTTTACGCATTTGAGCGAGTAGCCGTATTCCGCACGGGCGTAAAACCCGTCCATTTCCGAGAGAATTTTTTCGTCCGCAAATAGCGCGGCGGCAAGTCCGCCGACTCTTTCGGAAAGCGAACGCAGTACGGCTTCGACCTCCTGCCGCTCGTCGATAGTCAGCGCTATAAGTTCGTTGTTGAGTTCAAGCACGTGCTCCGGCTCTATAAAAAACGTCGCGCCGGTCTGCGAACGGTCGTGCACGAACCCGCGGACACGGTTTTTATACTCCGCCTTAACGGGAATGACGAATCTGTCGTTTCTAATCGTCACAATGCCGTCGCGCAGATAATCGGCGTCTTTTGAAAGGTATTCGTTAAGCTTTGCGCGGATTTTTTCGTTGAGACTCCTTATACCGCTCCGTATAGAGTACAGCTTGTCGCTCGCGCGGTCGCTTACGGCTTCGCGGGAAATTATCTTATCTGTGATATCGTCCTCGAGGTTTTTATCGAAGTACAGTTTTTCAGCCCTCTCGCGCATTAAAATTATGCTTTCATCGTCGATTTTTACTACGTTTTCGTGCGCTGTTCGAACCGAACGCAGCATTCCGCAGACGTCCAGAAGCTCCGCGCAGGACAAAACCGAGCCCTTTTCCGCCCTCGCTAAAACTTCGGTTAAGTCGGAAAAATATTCGATTTTACCCGTACCGTATTTATATAAAAGCTTGTCGCACTCCTCCGTAAACGCAAGCAACGTACGCGCTTCGTCCGTCGAAACGGACGGAATACACCCGCAAAGCGTGCGTTTAGTCGAATCCAGCACGGCGTATTCGCATACGCCTGATAAAATTTTATCGAGCTCGAGCCTCTTTAAACTAATATAATCCATAATCAGTAAATTCCCGTAACCGAATGCCCCTTTGTATACTGCCCGACGGGCTTAACCGAAAAATCTTTTAGTCTGCCAGATTTCGTCTGCACGGGCGATAGGTCGGCGCAATTGAACACCTCGAAGCGGCACTCCGATACGCAGTACCTGCGAAGCGGAAATTTGCGACCGCCGTCGTCGGTAAGAGTGTACTCCGCCCGCCTGTCGCAGGATAAGCACTTCCTTTCAAACGGGCAGTAAATCAAATCCATTACCTTGATATTTCCCTCGGAAAGATAAAAAGAATTTTCCGAGGAAAGTAAATTCGCTTCCGCCGCGGTCAGCTCTTTTGAAAGACAAACGTAGTCAGCCTTACAGTTTAAAAGCGAAACGCGGTTTGTTATATTGAAGCCCGTACCGGCGAAAAATTTTTTGCCTAAATCCTCGGCAAGCTTTAACCCGAAATACGAATCGCAGTAAATCCCGTCGAAGTCCTTTGAAAGGGCGCGTATGATTTCAAGCTCTTCTCCCGTAAGATAAGGCGGCACGTACAGAAATTTTTCGCCGCGGAAATCACCCGTTTGTATTCGCTTTGAGTAATCGCCGGGCTTTAAAACGCCGATATCAGCATTTAAACCGTCAAAGCTGTGCGCAATGACCGCCGTCATGCCGTTGCCGCAAGGATTGAACTGCGGAACGGTTAAATTTTCATCGAGCACGAGGTTTGCGTTTTTCGTAACGTATACGTAATAATCCGCGTAAATTTTTCGGCGGAAAGCGTTTAACACGGAAGAAGCGACAAACACCCCGTCCGTTTCGACGTAGCAGTCGACTTCAAAAGGATATGCGTCGGTCTTTTTTAAATTGCGGATTATATCCTCTTTTGAAAGCGGACGCGACAGCGCGGCTTCGAGAGGAACTTCGGTCGTAAAACGCAACCTGTTCACCTCGACTACGGCGGGTTTGCCCGCAAAAAACTCCGCCTTTACTGTAAGCGGAATTTTTCTTTCGCGCGAAAGTAGGCGGCTATTAAGCGCGGCGTCCGTGGTTATAAAAACTTTATCGCCGTTTTTCAGTCTGTCGCGGGTGCTTATTATAAACCCGCCCCTGACGGCGCCGCCGAAAGCTCCGCCGCCGACCTCCTTACCGCCGCGCAGAATTTTAAACCCGTCGCCCGATTTAAACGTCGCGTTCGTGCGGCAGACATACCTGCCGTTTTCAACGCCGATAACGCCGACGAATTCGCCTATATGCCCCTGCACCGCGGATGAAATGAAATTTTTATCCTGCCCGAACGCGAGCCCCTTTGTATAGTTGCCCCTGTTGTACGTCCTCTTCAATTCGCTGAAACCCGAATTACCGCCGCACAGCAAAGATTTATAATATCCGACCGCCGCCGCTACGTATTCGGGGCGGCGCATTCTGCCCTCTATCTTGAATGAAGTAACTCCTGCCTTTATATATTCCCTTATATCTTCGCCCACGCACAAATCGGAGAGCGAAAGCCTGTACGCCGGAGAATCGAAGCCCTCCCTGTCGACAGAGTAGAGCTTTCTGCACGGCTGCTTGCACTTGCCGCGGTTGCCGCTGTTGCCGCCTGCGAACGACGACATATAGCACTGCCCCGAAAAACAAGTGCAAAGCGCACCCTGCACGAATACTTCCGTTTCGATTATTTTACATATTTCGGCTATATCCGAAAGCTTTGTTTCGCGGGCTAAAATCACCCTGTCGAATCCGCACTCCTTCGCAAGCCGCGCGCCGTACACATTACAAACGCCCGCCTGCGTGGACAGGTGAAGCTTTATTTCCGAGCGCTTTTCTTTCAAAAATTTGCCGAGAAAAATGTCCTGTAAAATAAGCGCGTCCGCGCCGAAATTCCAAGCCCGCACGGCGGAGGACAAAAAGGCATTAACTTCGTCGTCCTTTACTACGGTGTTCAAAGCGACGTAAACCTTAACGCCGAAAGCGTGCGCGTATTTTACCGTATCGGAAAGATTTTTTTCGTCGAAATTCTCTGCGGCGCTCCTTGCGGAAAATTTGTCAAGCCCAAGATAAATTGCGTCCGCACCGGCGTTTATTGCCGCTAAAGCGCTGTTTTTACTGCCCGCAGGGGCTAATATTTCAGACATAGTACTATTCAAACCCGAATTTTTCTATAATTTTTGCCACTGCGGAGTCATTATTGCTTACCGTGACGTAGTCCGCGACGCTTTTCAATCCCTCTACCGCATTGCCAACCGCAACGCCCGTCCCGGCGACTTTTATCATGGAAACGTCGTTAAGATTGTCGCCTATAGCAACCGACGACGACAGCGGCACGTTATAATATTCGGAAAGAAATTTAACCGCTTCGCCCTTATTGCAATTGTACGGCGCAACCTCCACAAGCACGTCGGCGCTGCACGTAACGTCAAGCGCGCTACCGAATTTTTCGAGCAGGACGGAGTAAATCTTTTCACGGTCTTCGGGCATAACAATGCTTGTCACCTTCTGGCAGACCAGCTTGTTTTTCCTTAAGAATTCGGACATAGCCCCCTCAACCTTTACGGCGGAAATGCCAGTTATCCGCTCATACCTCATAAGATAGGGATTATCCTTGTTAATATCGGTATACAGTACTTCGTCGCTGTACGTATTTATGCTGAAACCGCACGCATGGATAACGTCGCACACTTCCGCCGCGCGGTCAAACGGCAAGCCGTCCTTTTTCAGGAATTTCCCGCTTTCGATTTCGGCGATTGCGGCGCCCTCGTAGCCGACGACGAGCCCCTTTAAACCGAGCTCTCTCACCCTCGGGAGGATTGAGGAAATCATTCTGCCTGTGCATACGGCGAAAATCCCGCCGCAGGCAACGTATTCGTTTATAGCCGACTTTACGTCTTCGGGCACGGTATGCGAACTTGTAATAAGTGTTCCGTCAAAATCGGAAACTATCAGTTTGTTTTTAATTTTCTTCATAAGTTTTCTTCAAGATACAGTTTTATTTTTTCGGCGAGTTTTTCGCCTATCCCTTCCGTTTTTGCTATTTCCTCTACGGAAGCGCCGATTATTTTATCGAGAGTGCCGAACTTCCGCATAAGCGAAATCCGCTTTACTTTGCCGACTCCGTCTATTTCCGAAAGCACGCTCGTTAAGTTGTTTTTGGAGTGGATATTCCTGAAATAGGTTATCGCAAACCTGTGCGCCTCGTCGCGTATGCGCTGAAGCATCTTCAAAGAATAGTCGCGGTGCGGAATTTTTACGCTTACGTCGGAATACAGAGTGAAAATTTCCTCTTCGCGCTTGGCAAGCGACACCAGCTCGATACCCTCTACATGCATATCGTCGAAAATCCGTTTTACCGCCGACAGCTGCCCCTTACCGCCGTCTATAATAATAAGGTCGGGTTTTGGGAATTTCCCCTCTTCCTCGGTACCCAGCTTGGACAGCCTGCGGGTCAACACTTCCTGCAAAGAGGCGAAGTCGTTCGCGCCCTCGACTGTGCGGATTTTGAACCTGCGGTAGCTCGACCTGTCGGCTTCGCCGTCGATAAACACCACCATCGACCCGACTTTATCTACACCGCTGATGTTGGAAATATCGTAGCACTCCATACGTCGCGGGTATTTTTCAAGGCTCAGAAGCTGTTTAAGCCGCATACAGGCGTTAACCGTCATATCGTCGCGGTGTTTTATTTTGTCTACAGATTTTTCGAGATACTCGGCGGCGTTCTTTTTCGCCATTTCGAGAAGCTTAGCCTTAACACCCTGCTTTGCAAGCGTAATTTCGACCGTTTTGTCGAATTTTTCCTTGAAATAATTGCGGATAAGCTTCTCTTCGCAGAAATCCTCGACTATAATTTCAGACGGCACTTCGTGGTTGGAGTAATACTGAACTATAAACGCCGTCAGCGCTTCGCCGTCGTTTATATACGCTTCGTCAAGCGCGAAGCTGCTGCCGCCCTGCATAATGCCCTTTCGCGTGACGAGCACGTTTGCCGCGGAATAAAGGTTGTTCGTGGCGTAGGCGATAATGTCCGCGTCGATATAGCGGCTTAAAGAAGTTATTCTCTTCGCTTCGAGTCTGGAAAGCATGTTGAGCTTATTTTTATAGTCGAGGGCGAGCTCGAAATTTTCGCCCTCGGCAGATAAGAGCATTTTTGAGGTTAAAAGACTTTCCGCTTCCTTATAATTGCCTTCGAGAAAGGACAACGCGCTTTTTACCTGCGCGGCATATTCCTTTTCGTCGACCTTGTGCGCGCACGGCGCTGTGCACCTGCCTATATGGAAGTTCAGGCATTCGCGTTTCGGTCCGGAATTAATCTGAGTATGACAAAGACGTACGCTGTACGTCAGTTGAAGTATATCGAGTATATCCTTACAGCTTACGCCGCCCATAAACGGGCCGAAATATTTCGAGCCGTCCTTTTTTATCTTCCTCGTTATGCAGAAATTCGGAAACTGCTCGCGTAAGTTTGCTTTTATATAGGGATAAGTTTTATCGTCCTTTAAAAGAATATTGTATTTCGGTTTATATTTTTTTATAAGGTTGTTTTCGAGCGCAAGCGCGTCAATTTCCGAATCGGTAATGATATAATTGAAATCCGCAATGTTTTCAACCATTTTCATTACTTTTTCCGGCTTTGGCGAATTGTGAAAATACTGCCTGACCCTGTTTTTGAGTACCCGCGCTTTACCGACGTAAATTACGTTGCCGTACTTATCCTGCATAATATAAACGCCGGGATTATCTGGCAACAGTTTGAGTTTTTCCTTTATTACGTCCATAAAAACATTATACCACGCCCGCTTTATTTTTGCAATGAAAAAGCGCGCCGTTTAACGCGCGCTTTTCAGCAACCGAGAAATTCGACGCCCTTCAACATTACGTCGTTTACGGTATCGTTTACAAGGCTGTAAAAAATTATTTTTCCGTGGCGGTCGCTTTTGACTATGCCTAAATTTTTCAACAGCCGCAGCTGGTGCGACACCGTAGTCTGGTTGATATTCAACACCCTTGATAAGTCCGTCACACACATTTCGGAAATGGCGAGCGCGGAAAGCATTCTTACACGGGTCGGGTCGGCGAAAATCGAAAAAAAGCACACTATGCTGTCAAGCACGTCGCCCTCCGGTACGTACTCCATAACCAAATCTTTTGTGCGTCTGTCAAGTAACATTGTATCCTGCATACGGTTTTGCCCTCCTGTATATATTGTAAAGCACCGTATGCTTATATGTCAACGTGTGAGCATGACTGATAATGTCATAAATTTTGTAACTTTGTCACTTAACTTCGATTTGTACGACGGAATAGCCCGCGTCCGTCACGACTTTCTTTATTTGCTCGTCGTCGACCTCTTCACGGCTGCGCACAACCGCACATTTCTTTTTAAGCTTCACGTCCGCAGAAACCACGTTCGTTACCGCCGACAGTGCGTTTTCGACGCGCTTGGCGCAATGGTCGCAACACATTCCATCAATATGAACTATCTTTTTCATAAATATATCTTCCTTTATAAATTTATTATTTTTATACAAAAGCAGCCTTAACGCGTTGCCAACGACGAAAAGCGAGCTCAGGCTCATACATAGCGCGGCAATCATGGGATTGAAGGTGAAGCCGAGCGCGGAAAACACCCCCGCAGCAACGGGTATCATAACCACGTTGTAGAAAAATGCCCAGAAAAGGTTTTCCTTGATATTCCGCACTGTGGCGCGGCTCAAATCGAATACTGTGTCGAGCGTGCGCAAATCCTCGCCGACGAGCACCACGCCAGCGGAATCGATTGCAACGTCCGTGCCGCTGCCCATAGCAATACCGACGTCTGACTGTTTGAGCGCGGGAGAATCGTTTATACCGTCGCCGACCATAGCGACGCGTCCGCCCGCCGTCTGTACGTTGATTACGGCGTTCAATTTATCCTCGGGCATTACTTCCGCAAGAAAATCGCCGATCCCCACGCTGTCCGCAACGGCTTTCGCCGTCGTCTGCTCGTCGCCCGTAAGCATAGCGACGCGCATATTGCGCGCTTTGAGCATTTCAATTGCCTTTTTACTGCCCTCTTTGAGCCTGTCGGCAACCGCAATCAGCGCAATCACCTCTTTATCGTCGGCAAAATACAGTACCGTTTTTCCCTTCGAGGAGAGCAAAGCCGCCATTTCTTTAACCCGAGCGCTTATTTTAAGCCCGCTTACAAGCTTTATATTGCCTAAACGGTACGTTTTACCGCCGTATGCGGCTTTCGCGCCGCAGCCAACCGTATACTCGAAGTTTTCCACTTCTACGCCCTCGGCAGCGTAATCGACTATACACTTTGCAAGTGGATGGTTTGAGTTTTTTTCTATCCCGCTCGCTATTTTAAGCACCCATTCCTTTTCCGCGCCGAAGGTTTCGACGTCGGTTACGGAAGGCTTACCTTCGGTAAGCGTCGCCGTTTTGTCGAGGAGCACGGCGTTTATTCCGCATACCTTTTGCAGGCTTTCCGCGTCCTTGTAAAGTATCCCGAGGGAAGCCGCCTTACCCGTCGCCGTCATTATCGCGACAGGCGTCGCGAGCCCGAGCGCACACGGGCAGGAGACGACTAGCACGTTAATTGCGTAGGTTACGCTGTGCGCCGCATTGAAGCCGCCGTCGATTGCTATCCATATAAGAAAGGTAACGAGCGAAACAAGGGTTACGACGGGCACGAATATTCAGGCAACATTGACGGCGAATTTCTGAATAGGCGC
>CANPBT010000033.1 GCA_947572415.1 uncultured Clostridia bacterium
ATCACCGACGGGATTTTCGACGAAGCCGAAAAACACCTCGAAAACTTCTATACCGTGATAGCAAAAACGGAAAAGGCTTTCGGCAAGGGCGTAAACGGCAATAAGGCAATCGACGACAGATTCGACGCGGTTATGAGCGACGACTTCAACACCGCGCTCGCGCTGTCGGACTTGTTCGGGCTGTTCAAAGAAATTTCCAGAAAGCTTGCCGCCGGCGACGAAACCGCCGCGGACGACGTATCGCAGATAAGGAAAAGCTATTCGCTTTTAGGGCTTTTCAAAGCGGACGCGGAGGAGTATCTCTCGCGTTACGGCGCAAAGGCGGAGGATGTGCCCGCCGAGGTCGCCGCACTTGCGGAAAGGCGCTGGCAGGCAAAGCGGGATAAAAACTGGGCGGAAGCGGATTCTATCCGCGCGCGGCTTGCGGAGCTCGGGTACGAAGTAAAGGATACCAAAGACGGCTATACCGTAAATAAAAAATAAGGTGAATTATTATGAAAATAAATTCTAAGCAGTTAAGGCAGCAATGGTTGAATTTTTATGAAAGCAAAGGGCACGTCAACGTAGGCGCGGTGTCGCTTATCGGCGACGGCAGTACGGGCGTTATGTTCAACGTGGCGGGCATGCAGCCGCTAATGCCCTACCTCCTCGGGAAAAAGCACCCTATGGGCAAGCGGCTTTGCAACGTGCAGGGCTGCGTGAGAACGGTAGATATCGATTCGGTCGGCGACGCGTCGCACTTCACCTTTTTCGAAATGATGGGCAACTGGTCGCTGGGCGACTATTTCAAAAAGGAGAAAACGGCGTGGACGTTCGAGCTACTTACAAAAGTTTTCGGGCTGGATAAGGACAAGCTGTGCGTTACGGTTTTCGAGGGCAACGAGTCCGCACCGCGCGACGAACAGACGGCGGAGCTTTTGAAAGGGCTGGGTATAAAGCCCGACCACATATTTTATCTGCCAAAGTCGGATAACTGGTGGGAGCTCGAAGGTACCGTGGGCACGCCCTGCGGTCCCGACAACGAGTGGTTCTATCCGCTCGACCCCGAAAACGAAAATCCCGTGTTCCCCGATGATTACGTCGAAATCGGCAACGACGTATATATGCAGTATAAAAAGACCGAAACGGGCTATATTCCGCTCGAAAACAAGAACGTGGATACGGGTTTCGGCTTCGACAGAATGCTGCTGTTTTTGAACGGGCTTTCGGACGGATATAAGACCGACCTGTTCTCGTCCGTGATTTCATACCTCGAAAAGGTGAGCGGCAAGAAGTACGACGACGGCGGCGAAGCGCAAAAGGCTATGCGCATTATCGCCGACCATACCCGCACTGCCGTAATGCTTATCGGCGACGAGCAGGGCATACTTCCGTCCAACACTGGCGCGGGTTACATTTTAAGGCGGCTCATGCGCCGCGCAATCCGCTACTGCCGCCAGCTCGGACTTAGCGGCGACGCTATGCTCGGCGCGGCGAAAATATTCATCGGCGAGGTGTACGGCGAAGCCTATCCCCTTCTGAAAGAAAAAGAGGGGTATATCCTCGAAGAAATCAAGAAGGAAGCGGACAGGTTCGAGGCGACGCTCGCGCAGGGCATTAAAGAATTCGAAAAATGTGTTACCTCGCTCGAACGCAAAAACGAGTTCATGTCTAAGAGCAATCCCGCATACGTTAAGGAAACGGTTATAGGCGGAAAGCAGGCGTTCAGGCTATA
This sequence comes from uncultured Clostridia bacterium, assembly GCA_947572415.1. Classification (GTDB taxonomy): domain Bacteria; phylum Bacillota; class Clostridia; order Christensenellales; family Borkfalkiaceae; genus Coproplasma. Next base: position 1,715 of record CANPBT010000033.1, read on the forward strand.
CGATACCTACGGCTTCCCCTTAGAGCTCACCGAAGAGCTTGCCGCGGAGCGCGGGCTTGCGGTGGATAAAAAGGGCTTTGACGAGGCTTTCCTCGAACACCGCGAAAAGAGCCGCGTGCTCGCGGCGGGGCAGTTCAAGGGCGGGCTCGAAAGCCACTCCGAGGCGGCGACGAGATACCACACCGCGACCCACCTTTTGAACGCGGCGCTTAAAATAGTGTGCTCGCCAGATATCGGGCAGAAGGGCAGCAACATCAACGAGGAAAGGCTTCGCTTCGACTTCAACTTTTCGAGAAAGCTTACCGAGGAAGAGGTCGCGGAGGTTGAAAGGCTCGTAAACGAGCAGATTAAAAACAACGTGCCCGTTGTAATGAAAGAGATGTCTTTGGAGGAGGCGCGTGCACAGAATTTCGTCGGCGTTTTCGACAGCAAGTACGGCGAAAAGGTAAAAACCTATTCCATAGGCGAGTTTTCCAAAGAAATTTGCGGCGGCCCCCATGTCAATAGCACGGGCGAGCTCGGCACGTTCAAAATAGCCAAGCAGGAAAACGTGTCTGCGGGGATTAAACGTATTAAAGCCGTATTAAGGTAATTTAATAAAAAATAAAAAAAATTAAAATTTATAAAAAACTTTGTAAACCGAATACAAAACGGCTTGACAGAAATTTTATAAAATAATACAATTATCTTACATTTTGATTAACAGATAGTTTCGTGTTGGCGGCTCACGCGTCAATTACGGATAAAAACATAAGGAGCAAACAATGAAAACCTATATGGCAAAAGCCGAGACAGTTGAAAGAAAATGGTACGTTGTTGACGCTGCGGGCGTTCCGCTCGGCAGGCTTGCGTCTAAGGTTGCCGCTATACTTCGCGGTAAAAACAAGCCTACGTTCACGCCCAACGTGGACACCGGCGACTTCGTTATCGTCCTCAATACGGATAAAGTGGTGCTTACAGGCAAAAAGCTTGAAGATAAATTCTATCGCTATCATACCGGTTATATCGGCGGGCTGAAAGAAATATCTTATAAAAAGATGCTTGAAGAAAAGAGCGACCTTGCCGTATTCGAAGCAGTGAAGGGAATGTTACCCAAAAATTCACTCGGCAGAGATATGATCAAAAAACTTCGCGTATACAAAGGCGCAGAACACAACCACGCGGCACAGAAGCCCGAAGCGCTCAAATTATTTTAAGGTAAGAGGTAGAAGATAATATGGCAAAGGCTAATTTAAAGAAAAAGCTTCAATTCTGGGGAACGGGCAGAAGGAAAAAGGCGATAGCTCGAGTCCGTCTTGTTCCCGCAGGCTCCGGCGTTATTCAGATAAACGACAGGGCTTTCGAGGATTATTTTCCGCAGGGCGTTTTGCAGTACGTTGTAAAACAGCCGCTTACCCTTTTAGGCGTTGAAAGTAAGTACGACGTGCTCGTGAACGTTTACGGCGGCGGTTATACCGGTCAGGCCAACGCAATACGTCTTGGCGTTGCCCGCGCATTGTTGCAGGCAGAAGAAGGCTCGCGCCCCGCGCTCAAAAAAGAGGGCTTCTTAACCCGCGACCCGAGGGTCAAGGAAAGGAAGAAGTACGGCTTGAAGAAAGCTCGTCGCGCACCTCAGTTCTCGAAGAGATAAAAGACAAAAAATCAAAGGTGTCCTGTTCGGATGCCTTTATTTTTTTGTATACCGCGTTTGGTGCAGCCGGGTATTCCGGCTTGTCCGTTATGTGACGCCGCTTATTCGGGCGGAGATTACTCCGCTTTGTTTAAACGGCCTGCCGAGGCTCCGCGATAAAATGCGCGGAGCTCATTTTTTGCTGCGCACTCTGTTCGAAATCGCTTCGTGCCGCTCGATAATGCTCGCCATGGCGTTGAATTCGGGCTTAATTTCCTCGGGCGCGGGCGCGGTTTTCGCCGCCTCGGAGGGCTGCTTTTGCGCGCCGTCCGAGTTTTTGTTTTCGCCCGAAAGGCTGCCCAGTGCTTTCAATAAATTTAACAATGCAAATTTTTCCGTAATAAAATTCCCCTTTTGATAAATTTTCGTTAAAATCAAGTCGAAAATTATTGCTTAAACTTTCGGTTTGGTATATAATGATTAAAGCTAAAAAAGTTTTTTACTTCTTTGGAGTTTTAATATGCGCAAAATTTTTACAAAAATTGTATGCTTTTCCGCGGCGACGGCGACCGCTTTCGGCATTTTTTTCGTATCCGCCTGCACGAATACGCGCGGCGGCAAGCCGCTTACAGGCGACTTTTCGAAAGGCGAAGTTACGTCGAACGGCGGATTTGCGGTTGAAAAGGGCGATTACGTTTATTACGTAAACGGTAAAGAGGCGAACACTGCCGACAACTCTTTCGGTACCCCCGTAAAGGGCGCGCTTATGCGCATTGCAAAAGACGACCTTTCCGCACATAACTACAATAAAGCCGATATTGTCGTTCCCGAAATAGTTTATTCGGGCAACAACAATTCGGGTATATACGTTTACGACGATTACGTGTACTACGCAACGCCGTCTACTGAAAAGAACAGCGACGGCGAAGTTCAGAACTCTCACCTCGCTTTCAAGCGCGCGAAGCTTGACGGCACCGAGTCGATGAAAGACTACTTCGTGCAGTACTCCGACAACACTATCGAATACCGCTACGTCAAGGGCGAAAACGGCAAGATTTACCTCGTTTACGTCGCCAAAAGCGAAAATCTTTACGGTACCGCTTATACGAACATTCACTCCGTAAATATCGAAACGGGCGAAAATACACTGCTTGCCTATAACGTAGACGCAGTTATGTTTGACGAAACCAAACTTGAAAATCCCCGTATTTATTATACGATGAAGGTGACCGATTTCGTTCTTAACAGCACGTCGAGCAATTATAACCAAATCTGGACGGTAACCGCCGACACGACGACCGCGCCCAAGGAATATAACTTCGACGACGTAAAGGATTACGACGCGGAAAAAGACCCGCTGTACGTTAACCTCGGCACGCTCGTTTACGACGGCATCGGCAAAATCGAGGGAATGACGAACAGCATTACGCAGTTCAATGCTCCCGATGCGGTCGAGGTGGACAGAAGCGCGTACACCTACACGCTTTCAAAATACACGAACGGCACGCTTTTCTATACCCGTACGAGCAGCCAGAACAGCACGGCGATGCTTTTTGCGGCTAAGGAAGCGGACACCGTTAAAAATCCCCAGCACAAAGCGGCGATGGGTAATCCCGAAAACGCCGACTGCCTTTTGAGGGACGGCTCGAACGCAAGTACGTTTACCTATCTTTTCGACGGAGACAAGCTTACGGGCGCGCTCATAGCATCTTCCGACGGGCTTTTAAGGGCGAAGATTTCCTCTGACGGAAAGTTTACCGACAAGGCGGACAACCTCAATACTTACGCCGTAACGAGCGGCGCGCAGCCCACGCTTTTATTCACGGCAAAGCACGGCGATAAAAATTACGTTTATTATTCCGTTTCGGGCGGCAACGGTTACACCGTTAACCGTATAAGCTACGACGGCGAATATTCCGATTACGCGAAACTGCCCGAGGACGGCGCGGACGAAATTAACGCATACACCTCGGTGCGCGTGCTCGATCTCGACGCTTCGAGCGACTGGTACAAACCCGAATTTATCGGCGGACAGATTTTGTTCGCTTCCGAAACCTCGAATATGACCGATTACGACGCGATAATGGTCTGCGACCTGCGCCTTAACGGCGAGGTAATGGACAACGTGCAGCTCGATAAATACAACGAGATGTACGAGGACGTTGCGGAAAGGATTAACAAAACCGACGACGAGGTTTACGAAAATCTTAAAAACGCGCTGTGGTACGCATATTACACGAACGACGGCGAGTATCTGGGCGAGCTTAACAAAGCTTATATGGATATCAAGGGCTACAAGGAAGAGCATTTCTGGTCGAAAGAGTCGGTCGAGCTGTTCGGCAATTTCGTCGCAAACAAGGGCGACTGGGCTGCCGACGCGGAAAAAACCAAGCCTTTTGCAACCGAGAGGGATTTCAACGAAGGCAAAATTTCCACGAACAAGCGCGATTATTACTACTCGATTTTAGGCTTTATGAACGAAACGGACGCAAAGGCGTACGACGAGCTTCTTAAAACAACGTATTTGCAGCCTTATCCCGAAAAAGACCCTACCTGGTTCGAAAGCCTTTCGACAGGCGCGAAAGCGGGCTTCCTTATAGGCGTAATCGGCGGCGGACTTCTGATAATAGCCGCGGCTGTTCTGATACCTCTTTTATTGAAGCGCAGGCAGAAGAAGTTGCCCGTATACAAAAAACGCATCAAAGTCGACACCACCGACGACAAGAATATAAACGTATACGAAACCGAAGACGACAATCGTTCGGAAGAATAAAAACAGACGCCCCCGCAGGTTTGCGGGGGCTATTTTTGTTTTTTACGCATATACTTGAACCCGTTGCGCATATTATCGTGCGTAAGTAACTTGAAAAAGATTGAAAATTTTTTAAAAATACGTGATTTTATTAATAAAAACAGTTTACAAAAGCCGTAAATATTACTATAATGTTACCACGAAAAAGCATTAATGCATAGGTTATAATAAACGGGGAGAACGGAGACAGACAAAATGGTCAGATACGTAAAATGTCCTAGGTGCGAATTAAATTATATCGACGAAGAAAAACAGGAATACTGCGACGTGTGTGTCGCGGAAATGCGCGGCAACAAGTTACAGTTTGCAGACCTTGACGACGAGGTTTTCGAAGAGCTTGACGGCGAACTCGAACAGACGGAAATTTGTCCCGTATGCGGCGTGAACAGTATGCGCTACGGCGAGAAGATGTGCGACTCGTGCAAGAACGAACGCGAGTACGAGGAAGACGAGGATATCGATATAGAAAAAGACGAGGAGTGGAAAAACTATATCGACGAAGAGGACGATACCGACCTTACAATCGACGACGAGACGTTGCAGGAGGAGCTCGACGCCGAGCTGGCGGAAGAGGAAAGCGAGCAAAACGACGACGACTTCTTCGAGGAGGTCGACCCGCTTGCCGAACTCGAAGACGACGACTTCGACGACGATGACGAAGATGATGAGGACGACGAAGATTTCTAAAATTGCTTGAAAGGGCGGCGGCGCGCAAATCGGCGCGCCGCCGCATATTTTTGCCTGTTTTTGGCAAAAATAAGTATATGATAAAAGCTAATACGACAATCAAGTCAATAAAGGAAATGGTTACGGGGCTCAACCAAAAGCCCGTCACCGTAAAATTAAACCTCGGCAGAAACAAGTACGTCACGTTTACCGCCACGCTTAACGGGATTTATTCGTCGCTGTTCACCGTCAGCCCGGACGATAAAAATTTCCTCGGTAAAACGGCGTATTCGTATTCCGAAATACTTTGCGGCAGAGTTAAAATAACCGAGCGCGCGGCGGAATAATTTTGTATTTGTAACCGTTACGGGTATATTCGGCGGACGGTGAGCATATTATACCTTGTATATAAATCGGCTATGCCGAGGGAGGGTGTAAATATGTCATTATCAACACAATATTCAACGGGTACTTACGTCGGGCGCGTAGCCGAAATAAAATCGCAGTCCATAGTTGAAATTCGCGTGTCGGACAGAGATATCGGCGAGGTGTGCGCGGTGTATCCGCAGGTTGCGCTAACGTCGTGCTCGGCGGACAGCGGCAGGGTAAACTACGGCGGCAGATTAAGCTGTACCGTCGTGTTTACCGACGAGGGCGGCAAGCTTTGCCGTATGCAGAAGGGCGCGGAGTTCACGCACTATGCGGACGACGACTGTCTGGCGCCCGCTCATGTTACGCAATGCGCGCTTTCGTGTGAAAAGGTGCAAATAAAGCGCGACGGCTCGTCGTTCGTTATAGCGGTCGTCGTCGGTGCTGAAATTCAGGTTTTCGCGGCTGCGGAAAGGTCGTACCTCGAAACCGCCGAAGGCGCGATTGTCCGCCGCGAGAACGCAAAACTCCTTACCGCCGTAACGTTCTCGGGTGAAAGCGAGGTCGAAGACGATTTTGACTGCAACGCGGAGGACGTGCTCATTCCCGCGGCGGAAGCGCTCGTAACAGATTGCGATTGCCGCGCGGGCGTGGTGCAGGTCGGCGGTGAAATTTTCCTTTCGATGCTCGCCGTGCGCGACGGCAAGCCCGTCTGCCTTGACAGAATAATCCCCTATAAATGCGAAATCGCGTGCGAGCAGGCTTTGCTTTCCCGCAAGGCGGTGTGCCGCGCGGAAATCAAAGAAATAGGCGTGAATGCGCGCGTCAACGAAGAGCGCGGCAAATGCGACGTCGAGCTCGTGGTTCAGCTTTCGTTTACGGGCAGGTACTACGACGAAGAGGAAACTTCGCTCATAACCGACGCTTTCTCGCCCGAAAACAAGCTTCAGCTCGGCTTCGCTTCCGAAACGGCTTGCCCCTGCACCGAAATAAAGGTGTATTCCGAGCGCGTGAGCGGGCTGTGCGCCTCGAAAGCCAAGCTCGACTACACGTGTTCGTTTATGGCGGCGGCGCTTCCCAAAGCCGAATTCACTCGTTCGGGCGACGGCATAGAGGGCAGCGTTTCGGCGACGCTTCTGTATGAACAGAACGGTGATATCCGCTCGACGGAGGTCAACCTTCCGTTTGCTGTTTCGCTTAAAGGCCTTAACGAAAACTGTACGGAAATCAGCGTTGCCGTTTGCGGCGTCAATATCCGCCAGCGCGCCGAGGGCGAATGCGACGCGGAAGCCGTGCTTAAAATCTGCGCCGCGGATTGCGAAAAGTCTGAGGTCAAATACGTAACAGACCTTACCGAAGGCGAACCGCAGTGCGTCAACCAAAGCGCGCTCAGCGTTTATGTGCCCGCTGCCGGCGACGGACTCTGGGAAACGGCGAAAAAGCTGTTGCAGAGCCCCGAGCAAATCGAGGCGACAAATCCCGAGCTTGCTTTCCCGCTTTCCGGCAAAGAGAGGATACTCGTTTTCCGCCCCCGCACAAACTGAGTTTGAAAGGCTTCTTTCGGGAAGCCTTTTTTTACGTTTGCATTCAAAACAATTGAAATGCCGCTTGCATTGTGCTATAATAAGCTTATGGAAAGCGCAAGGGTCAAAAGCTTTGCAAAACTGAATCTAACGCTGCGCGTTACGGGGGTTAAGGACGGCTATCATATGCTCGACAGCCTCGTAACGTCTGTCGACCTGTACGACGCGATAACCGTTAAAAAGCGCAGGGATAAACTGGTTTCGGTAAGTATGCGCGGCTGCGGCAGCGAAAGCATACCATTCGATAAAAACAACGCCGTAAAAGCTGCCGAGCTGTTTATCGAAAGATACGGCGTATGCGGCGCGGATATAACAGTGTATAAAAATATACCCATGGGCTCGGGGCTGGGCGGCTCCTCCGCGGACTCCGCGGGCGTGATAAACGCGCTCTCCAAGCTGCACAAAATCAACGACCCCGTAGGTATGAAGCTTATCGCCGATTTAACGGGCAGCGACACGCGCTATATGCTCGACGGCGGGTACGCACGGCTGTACGGGCGCGGGAACGAGGTGGAAAGGCTGCAAAGCGATTTAAAGCTGAATTTTTTGTTGCTCGTGCCCGACGGCGGCGTAAGCTCGGGTAAATGCTTTGAAAAATTCGATTTATCGGGCGGGCTCGGCGGCGACAGCGACGGAGCGTGCGCCGCGCTGTCTGCGGGCGACAAGCGCGCGCTTTGCAAAAATATGAATAATGCGCTCGCGCCTGCGGCGAAATCGCTTTCGCCCGATATCGGCGTCGCTTTCGGCGAACTTTTATCGTTCGACCCGCTTGCGGTGAATATGACGGGCTCGGGAAGCGGAGTTTACGCCGTGTTCGAAAACGCGGAGTATTGCGCGTACGCAAAATCCCGTTACCGCGGCAAATTCAAAACGTATTGTTTAAAAACGGTATTTCCGACTTAGGTTATCCGTTAGTGGAAAGCTATAATAAGGAGCAGGTATGGCAGAAGAAAGATTAATCGACGACGACAAGGACAGAAAGTACAAAATCCGCATAAACGAGGACGGCGAAGAAGAGCTGATTATCGACGAATCGGCGGAGGAAGAGGCCGAAAGCGAAATACCCGTTTTCGAAATCCCCGAGGACGGCGAGGACGACGAGGAGGCGGCTCTTCTAACCCCCGAACAGCTTGCCGAGCGCGAAAGGCTTAAACTCGAGGAACAGACCAAAAGAAAGGACGCGGCGGAGACGCTCTACGCAAAGACGGTGAAAAGCTTCGAAGAGGGCGATTTCGAGTCGGCGTTGTACGCCGTGAACCGCGCAATAGAGCTCACGCCAGACGACGGCAGGCTTTGGTTTTACAAGCTGAAAACGGTGTCGCGCAATCTCACCGAATTCAATTCGCCCGAAACCTGCGCGGAAGCGGCCGACGGGGTTGCGGAGTTCTGTACGGCTGAGCAGAAAGCCGAGCTTAAAACGCTTTCCTCCGAGCTCGAAACAAGGCTCGCGCAGGCGAAAACCCGCACGGCGGAGCTCGGCAAGCAAAACGAAGCGGGCAAAGCCGAAAGGCGGGGCGAGTTCGCGCGAATACGCAAAAAGTCGCTTGTATGGCTGTTGGCGACGGGTATACCCTTTCTTATATTCACTGTCGCCGCGCTAGTTTTCGCAACAATGATTTTCGCAAACGAGCAGGGCGTGTTTGTAATCGCTACGGCGGTGTCGGGCGGGCTTGCCGCGGTCATGCTTATAGTCACCGCGTTGACCGCAAACAAGTTCTGGGCGGCGCAGCGCTACGTCGTGCTGAACGAAAGGGATAATACGACCAAAATCGGCAGACAGTACCTCGAAAGCAAATCCGAGGCGGATAATCTCGCCCGCGTATTGCAAGCTATAGAAAAATGATTTATTTAGACCACGCTTCAACAACCCCGCTCGACGGCGAAGTTCTCGAAGCAATGATGCCCTATTTAAAGGATAATTTCGGCAACCCCTCGTCGCAGCACGGCGCGGGGCGCGCCGCCGCGCTCGGCGTCCTTTCCGCGCGCGATAAAATGGCCGCCTTAGCGGGCTGTAAGGCGGAGGAGCTCTTCTTTACCTCCGGCGGCACGGAGGCGGGCAACTGGGCTTTAAAGGGCGCTTGCGCGGCTAATCGCGGCAGGCATATAATAGTGTCCGCAATAGAGCACCCCGCGCTTATCGAAAGCGCGAGGGATATGCAAAAATTCGGGTACGAAGCGACTTTCGTAAACCCCGATAAAAACGGCGTAATCCGCGCGGAGGATATAGAAAGCGCAATCCGCGCCGACACGGTGTTCTGCGCGGTAATGGCGGCGAACAACGAAACGGGCGTAATTCAGCCCGTCGAAAAAATAGGCGAAGCCTGCGCGGCGCGCGGCGTGTTTTACTATTGCGACTGCGTTCAGACGGCGGGGGTACTGCCTCTGCCCGTAAAAGCCTGTACCGCGCTCGGCTTTTCTTCGCACAAGTTTTACGGCCCGAAGGGCTTCGGCGTGCTGTATATAAAGGAGGGCGCGCGCATTGCTCGCCTGATTTCCGGCGGCAATCAGGAAAGGGGGCTGCGCGGCGGCACCACCAACGCGGCGGCTGCCGTAGGCTGCGCGGCTGCGCTCGAATCAGCAGTAAAAGGCGCGGATGAAAACAATAAAAAAATAAAAGCCCTGCGCGACGGCTTTGTTGAAAGGGTGCTTGCGGAAATCAAAGGCTCGTACCTGAACGGTGGCGAAAACCGACTGCCCGCAACCGCGAATATTTCGTTCGACGGCTGCGACGGCGAAAACCTTGTATTCCTTCTGGATTTGCAGGGCATAGCCGTTTCCACGGGTTCGGCGTGCTCGGCGGGGGCGGCGGCAAAGTCGCACGTTTTAACGGCGATGGGGCTGCCCGAAGGGCGGGTAAAATCAGCCGTCCGCTTTACGTTCGGCAAGCAAAATACGGAGGACGAAGTGCGAAAAACTGTCGCCGTGTTAAAAAAATCCGTTAAAAAAATACGCGGTTGTTAAAAAATATCAAAATTTGTGCAAGCAAAAAATATTTAAAAATTTTTTAATTTTTTCGTCAAAAATTTTGCATTTGGCATAGGAATATGTATAATAGTTAATGTAAACGATAGCTGAATCGTTTTGTTACATAGCTCATCATTTTCCCCCTTATCATATAGAGGCGGCGCAAACTCCGGTTTGCGCCGTTTCTAATTATATTCACATCACTCTGCATATGAGGCATGCGACGACCGTCGAGATAAAGGTGGCGGTAAGCACGCAGAAAATGGGCAGGGCAAGCTTTTTGACTTTAACGCCCGCAAAGTACACGGCGGATATGTAAAACACCGTTTCGGACGAGCCGAAGCAAACGCACGCGCAGCGCGCTACATAGCTGTCCGCGCCGTAGCCTTTTATGATTTCGTTCAGATACGCCAGCGAGCCGCTGCCCGAAAACGGCTTTATCAGCACTAGCTTCGTAAGCTGTTCGGGTATGCCCAAAAATCCGAACACGGGCGCAAGCAGCCGCGTAAACATATCGGCAAGCCCCGAAACCTCGAAAATTTCGCACATCATAAAAATGGCGGCAAGGCAAGGAAGGAGCGAGAGGGTGAAGTCGAACCCGTCCTTTATGCCCGCCGTAAAGCTCTTGTACACGTTCACGCGGCGTATCGCCGCAAACGCGAATACGAAAATAAAAATAAATGGAATAATCAGCGCCATATCTTATTCCCCGCAACGAACAGTAAAACGGCGGTCAGCGTAGAAACCGCGGTGCATATGAGCGACGGCAAAAATATATCCGACGGCGAAACGCTGCCCGCGCTCGCCCTGAGCGCTATGACTGTGGTGGGCAGAATCTGTATCGAGGTCGCGTTTATTACGAACAGCAGCTTCTGCGCAAAGGCGTTGTTCTTTTTTTCGAGCTCGCCTATCGCCTTTACGGCGAACGGCGTCGCCGCCCCGCCCAGCCCCAAAAGGTTGCAGGATATATTCATTGCTATCGCCTCGTCCTCCGCGCCGCCGCCCGTTGCGAAAATTTTCCTCGTCACGGGCGTGAGCCCGCGCGCAATTCCCCGCGACAAGCCCGACTCTTCGGCGAGCCGCGACAGCCCCATCCACACGGCGTAAATGCAAAAAAGCGTAAAAGCCGTCCTTGCGGCGTTTTCGGCGCCGCCTAAAAGCGAGGGCAAAAGCCTGTCCGGCGCAAAGATGGCGAGCGCGATAAACGACGCTATCGTAACCGCGGTAAAAATTACGTTCATAAAGTATTTTTATGAATTTATTTTTGCGAATATGCGCGGCGTAACGATTTACAAGCAGGCTTAAAAGTGTTAAACTTTAATTATGGAAAATAAGAAATTTTACTTGACAACGGCAATCACCTACACGTCGGGCAAGCCGCATATCGGCAACACCTACGAAAGCATTTTCGCGGACGCGGTCGCGCGGTTCAAGCGCATGCAGGGCTACGACGTGTTTTTTATGACGGGCACCGACGAGCACGGGCTCAAAGTCGAACAGAAAGCGGAGGCAAAGGGGCTTACTCCCAAGCAGTTCGTGGACGGCGTTGCCGAAGGGATAAAAAGCCTTTGGGATAAAATGAACGTATCCTACGACAGATTTATCCGCACCACCGACGAGGACCACGTTAAAACGGTAAAAAAGATATTTACGAAGTTTTACGAACAGGGCGATATATATAAGGATTCGTACGAGGGAATGTATTGCACCCCGTGCGAAAGCTTCTGGACGGAAAGCCAGCTTGTAAACGGCAAATGCCCCGACTGCGGCAGAGACGTAAAACCCGCAAAGGAAGAGGCGTATTTCTTTAAAATGGGCAAGTATGCGAACAGACTCGTAAAGCATATCATAAATCACCCCAAATTTATACAGCCGGCTTCGAGAAAGAACGAAATGTTCAACAACTTTCTGCTTGCGGACGAGTTTATCGGCAAGAGCGACGAAGAGCTTTTAAAGGCTTGCGAGGATAACACGCTTAAAACAAAATTGCAGGATTTGTGCGTTTCCCGCTCGACATTCAAATGGGGCATAAACGTTGATTTCGACCCGCGTCACGTCGTTTACGTCTGGCTTGACGCGCTCACGAACTATATTTCCGGCATAGGCTACGACACCGAAAACCCGTCAGAAAAGTATAAAAAATACTGGCCCGCGGACGTGCATATTTTAGGCAAGGACATAGCCCGCTTCCACACTATTTACTGGCCGATTTTCCTTATGGCGCTGGGCGAGCCGCTGCCCGAGGAAATTTTCGCGCACGCCTGGCTTATGCAGGGCGGCGACAAGATGTCGAAGTCGAAGGGCAACGTGCTTTATGCGGACGACCTCGCTTCGGTGTTCGGCGTGGACGGAGTGCGCTATTGCGCCTTGCACGAAATGCCTTACGCCGACGACGGAAACATAACGTGGGAGGTTATGTGCGACAGGAACAACTCCGACCTTGCAAACGTTCTGGGCAATCTCGTAAAGCGCACCGTTTCCATGACTAATCAGTATCTGGGCGGTACGGCGCAAAGGACGGGAGTGGTCGGCGAGCCCGACGAAGATTTCGAAAGCGTGATACGCGGCACTTTCACGAAAGTCGCCGCGAAAATCGACGAATACAAGCTTGCGGACGCGCTCGACTGCCTCTGGTCGCTTTTCCGCCGCGCAAACAAGTATATCGACGAAACTACGCCGTGGCTGCTCGCAAAGGACGAGGGGAAAAAGGGCAGACTTTCCGAGGTGCTGTTCAATCTGTTGATTTCGCTCGATATAGGCGCGCATATATTAAAGCCGTTTATGCCCGAAACCTCCGCAAAAATTTTAAAGGAAATAGGCGCTAAGGAGCGCGCTTTCGGAAGCGGCGACTGCGTGAACGCATACACCGTAACCCCCGCGCCCGTAACGCTGTTTGAAAGAATAAAATTCGAGGATATTAAACCTATGATAGAGAAAATAGAGTGCGCCCAGCGCGCCGAAGCCGCCGCCGAGGAAAAGACGGAAGAGGTTAAAGAAAAAATCACAATCGACGATTTCGCCAAGGTGGAAATGCGCGTCGGCACGGTTATCGCTTGCGAAGCTGTCAAAAAGAGCAAGCTTTTGCACGAAACGGTTAAGGTCGGCAATAAAACCCTTTCGATACTTTCGGGTATAGCCAAACACTACACCGCGGAGGAAATGGTCGGCAAAAAGGTTATAGTCGTCACCAACCTGCCTCCGCGCGAAATGAAAGGGCTTTTAAGCGAGGGTATGATTGTCTGCGCGGAAGCGCCCGACGGCACGCTTTCTGTCGTCAGCCCCGAAAAGGATATACCCGACGGGAGCCTTTTATCGTGAAGTTTATCGACGTGCACTGCCATATCAACGAACGGGATTACGGCAGCGTTGAAAATTTAATAAGTAAAATCAAAGCGGCGGGGGTTGAAAAAATAATCTCCGTCGGTTTCGATTTGCCATCTTCCGAATATTGCCGTCGGCTTGCCGAGCAATACGCCGCGGTATACTTTACGGCGGGCTTTCACCCTACCGAATTGAAAAAGTACAATAATGGCGACCTTGACGTTATAGAAAAATTGCTGTCGCACCCCAAGTGCGTTGCGCTGGGGGAAATAGGGCTTGACTATCACTATCCCGATACCGACAAGGTTTTGCAGCGCGAAGTGTTTTTAAAGCAGCTTGAAATTGCGGCTCGGCTTGAAATCCCCGTACAGATACACTCCCGCGACAGCGCGGAGGATATGCTTGAAATTTTAAGGGAATATGCGCCCGCGCTTACGGGCGGGGTGATGCTGCATTGCTATTCTCACTCGACCGAAATCGCGGCTGAGCTTGAAAAGCTGGGTTGTTACTTTTCGTTCGGCGGGACGAGCACCTATTCGGGCAGCAAAAAGGCAAGGCGCACTATCGCCGCCCTGCCTTTGGACAGAATTATGACCGAAACCGACAGCCCGTATCTGCCGCCCAAATCCAAGTACGGCTCCTTCCCCAACACCCCCGAAAGCATACCCGAAATTTTAGCGAACGTTGCGGAAATAAAGGGCATTAACCTTGAAGAAGCCGCGCAGCACATATGGGCAACTGCGCATAAATTGTTTGCCAAATTATGACATTCCCCATCAGGGCGCGTACGGATGAGGTGAAAAAATGAGTTATAAATATAATAAAAAACTTATACCGAACGCTCAATCGTTAAGAAAGGATATGACAAAGGAAGAAAACAAGCTTTGGTATAAATTTTTAAAAGTTCTTCCGCTTACGGTAAACCGACAAAAAGTTATAGGTAATTACATAGTTGATTTTTACTGCGCTGCAAATAAAACGGTTATTGAATTAGACGGCTCGCAACACTATGAAAAGGATAACGAAATGTCGGATATAAAAAGGGACGAATATTTAAACGGTTTGGGGATAACTGTTTTAAGATACAGCAATCGCGAAATCAATCAAAATTTTGTAAATGTATGCAACGATATCTTAAAGCATTTTAATTTACTTTAAATAAAATCAAAAATATAACCTTCCCCTTAGGGGAAGGTGGCGCAACCGCAGGTTGTGACGGATGAGGTGTCAACAAATTGACCTTCCCCTAAGGGGGAAGGTGGCGCAACCGCAGGTTGTGACGGATGAGGTGTCAACAAATTGACCT
>CANPBT010000034.1 GCA_947572415.1 uncultured Clostridia bacterium
CCGCATTCTCGCTTATATATGTGTTTGTATATTTTTTAACGGCAAAGATTTATCATCGAATAGTGAAAAACAGGGATATGAGTTAGAGATATAATATGATTTAATTTAGAAATTGGAGAAATAATTTTTGACCTATTATGTTGTATGTCCCGAATGCGGGTATAAATTATTAAAAGCGGGCGACGGCTCAACAATAGAAATCTTATGCCCGAAATGTAAGGGCAAGATGTTTATTGCTGTAAAAGACGGAAAAGTCAGTGTGCAAAAAGCACCCGATAATAAGTAATCATTAGTATTACTTTTATAGTCCACTATGTCACACTGTCACACTTTTTCATAAATCCCGCGACGCAGTGCCTATTACTATTACCTTATAGGCACTGCGTCGCACGGAACATAAAAGACAATGTGTGCGGGCGGCGACAGCCGCCCGCACAGTGGCGTATAGTATTACCTACGCCACCCCGTAACGTGTAACGTAATTTTAGGCGTTTAATGTAAAATCGGCTATTATTCAATAAAAAATGACAATATACTCTTTATGCCTTGTTGTACCATTTGGGTGGGTATGGGTGGGAAAATCAAGGAGTATTTTTTATGAGCGATATACCGAACGGCTTGACAATCATTTTTTTCGACGATAAAGACAAAAATATATATGCGGAATTACCGCCCGACAAGGAGCAAGCAAAAAAGCTGTCAAGGCTCGTTTACCGCGAGGCAATGACAGCCATTAGCACCGAAAAGACAACCGACAAGCCGCAAGATTAACTTGCGGCTATTTGCTTACCGTAAAGCGGGTAATCCGACAACGGCAATTCCACTTGGCAGAATAATTCCGTATTGTTCACCTTGAATATTGTTATGTTCTTATTTGCAATAATCCGCTTCACCAAAATAAAGGCAGTAGCTTTGCTACTGCCTTTATTTTGTGCAACCTAACGGTTGCGAGAAATCGCGCGGTTCGTGCGAGCGCAGCGACGCTTTGCGCGTATGCGCAAATTCCCGCTCAGAACAGCAAGTGTACTATGTGTTACCGCTATTTTTCAAATTGTCCTAAACAAGCAATTACAATTATAGGTAAACAAGTGTACGAACAATGTAAGTTTGATAAATACAAGAAATAATGATTGTACGATTAATTTCAATTTATCGGGGCGTTTCGGTTTAGTTATTAAGTCGGGTCACCAAAAATAACCATAGTCGTAGATGACTTTGGTTATTTTGTTATTCTGTCCGGTTGCTGGAAAACGAATAGTTACTACTTATGCATTAATACCATATTATATATATTAGAGTTGGTCACAATGCCGGTAAACCACTGTTTTACGGTTTTACCAAATGACTGATTTATACCGAAATATCATTGACAAATGAATAAACCTTTGATATAATCCATAAAAAAATTAATCTTGTAACAATAAGGAGATTTATTATGACGGCAGAAACGAACAAAAAACGCCGCATATTTAAAACTGCGGCGGCGCTGATTATGACGTTTACCCTTGCGGCAGGCGCAATGTTTGGCGTTGCTTGTAAAAAAGACGACGGCGAAGTCACTCCTCCTGACATTTCCGACTCTTACACGCCGGTCGAGCTTGACAAACCTCAGCAGAACCTTAACTCGTCGGGTAAGCCCGCTATACTTCCCTCCGAAAACAAGGAATTCGAAACCTACGAAAACGAATACGCAAACACAACCGTAGTTGGCGTGCACGGTGAGATTAAAGGTACGGTCGAAAGATATAGACCCGTTGCGGAAATAATGGACGGCGGACTTCCTTCGGGATATCCAAAATACGGTAGTACCCTTAGCGGCGTCATAGGCTCCGACCCCGACAAAACCGCGGCAAGGAACGCGCTTATTGCCGAATCGGCTTATTTATGCGCCACAGGCACGAGGCACAACTCCGGCAAAGGCGGCGAATACATTTGGATGGATAAAGACGGATACCTCTTTAACGGCACGACCGCCTCACCCGAACCCGCGCTCGATAAGAACAGCAACCGGCAAAGACAGCTTTACAAGCACACTGCTGCGGTAGGAATGTACCTCGGCGACGTCGACGATAACGAACCCGGTATAGTAAAGCAGGTCGACATCCGCCCCCGCGGTTACGGCAGCTACAACGTAACGGGCGTGTACGCACCCGCCGGCGAAGTTATTAAAATCGAAATCAGCGAAGCAGATATGAACGCAACCGGCGGACTGACAATTTTTATCGGTCAGGCACTGTATAACGGTCAGGCAAACAATATCTGGACGGCAAAGGGTCAGATGCAGCGCCTCCCCGTCATTTTAAATACCATGGTCGTTAACAAGAACACCTCGGTATTAGAGGACGGCGTTTACACTGCGTACGTCGGTTCGTTTGTGGGCGGTCCCCTTTATATAGCGAACACCCGAGCTTCGTTTACCGCTACTATTTCGGGCGGCGTAAAGTATTCTCACTTCATACTCGGCTACACCACCAGGGAAGAATTCGAGGAAAACCGTAAATCCTCCGCCCCTTTCTTCGACCTCGAAGTTTGGAACTACGGCGTTTTACATTCCGGCCCCAGACGTTATGCGGATATGTACTCGTATGACGATTTGTATAAGGCCGCCGTGCTTTGGGAAAAGGTTTCTTCCGTAACCACGACGGGCAGCAATCAGGGCATAGTATTCCTATACGACCCCTTCGTTGCCGCAGGCGCGGCGGTTGCTTTTCCCGGCAGAAGCTCGGTAAACTGCCCCCTCGGCTGGATGAGCAATTCGCTTAACTACAACACGATTGTAACTTCCGGCGCTTGGGGTAACATGCACGAATATCACCATAACTTCCAGGGCTACGGCGTTGGTAACGGCGGCGAAGTCACCAACAACGGTATGACGCTGGTATCATACGCGCTGTTTACGAAAATATCCTCCAAACGCGGACTTTCAAACTTCGGCGCGCAGGGGCTCGGCGGCTGGAATAACTACACGAGCGCTACGCTTGCACTCGAAGAGACCTTCAAAATTGCAAGAAAGGACGAAAACCCTTCGAACGGTAATCAGGGTCTTGCGCTGTACGCGACGCTTTTGCACAACTTCGGCGCAAACAACTATATTCAGGCAAAATACACTCAGCAAGTTAAACGATACGGACAGAATTACACAGGTTATCTCAAAGCGTGGCAGGACGTTACGCACAACGATATGACTTATTTCTTCAAGGACATTCTTTGCGGAATCGACAAAGCAAAAGCAGACGAGCTGAAAAACAGCGAATATTCGTTGTTCGTCCCCGTATCCTCCGTATTTCAGACGGGCAGAAGCTATATGTACGACGGACAGAAGAAATACTTCAAAACCATGCAGCCGTACGTAATACCTTTCGGCGAAGATTTCGAAATTGACCTCGGCAGATATACCGCCCCCTCCGGTCAGTATGCAAGCGGAAGCATAGTTCTGCCCGAAAGATTCGATTACAGCATCAAAAATATAGCTAAGCCGCAGTACGGCACAATCGAAGCCGTTGCGGATTCAAACTACAAATTCAAATACACCCCCGACAAAAACAATATGCTTTCGGGGCAGATAATAGTTACTCTTTCGATAACGGACAAAGAGAAAGAATACAAAGTAGACGACGTCGACCTCGTCCTCGAATTCGAGCAAACGCATGAAACCAAAAAAATGATTCTCGAAAGAACGACCTACTCCTACTCATCCGAAAGCATGTACGCCGACGCTAAGACGGCTTACGAAAACAACTTCGCCGGATATACCGAAACGAAATCCGCCGACCACAGCAACCCCGTGCAGAACTGCAATACCGATATTTGGTTCTACCCCAACGACGAGAAAACGCACAATGACCACCCCGATTCACCCGAATCACACTTCGTTCACCCCAACACGATAGAGGTGCTCGACGGAAAGCTGTACTTCGAGGAAGAAGGCACTTACCGTATTTATCTGCGCGGCAGATCGAACTGTGCGGTTTACTACTCTGTTGACGGCGGCAAAACATATAAACAAGGCGCGTACGTCGAAAACGGCAGCGGCTCGACTTTCTATCCGAATAACGAACAAACCTATTTCGACATTGAGCTGGAAGAGCATTCGTGGGTGTATGTAAAAGAAGTGCTTATAGTACAATCCTCGCCCATGATAAGCTATATGGGTCTGGGCTACGGCAAATGGACCGAGCCTATGTTCACGATGGTTGAAAAGTACTACGACAAAGACGGTAACGAGGTTGCCGAGGGCTCGCCCGACGCGGTAACGCACAAAACCCACTACTACGACTATCAGGGCAATGAAGTTACCGAGGAGGAGGCGAACGCGGCAGAGCTTATCGCTCCCACCGGCGCGACGTATATCAACGCTTACAGAACGGACTACGAATTCCCCTCCAACGCCGATTTCGAAACAGATTACTTCTATAAAAGGCAGTATGTCTACAATTACAGCGAGGATTACAACGAGCTTCAACAAAGCTTCGTCACCGACCCTAAATGCCCGAGCAATTTCCCCAAAGAAAATCTGTTCGACGGGGATCTGACCACCTCCTGCTCTTCCCCTGCGGTTGTAACCGCAACCCAGCCGTGGGAATTCACGGTGGATTTGGGCAAAACTATCGGCGCTAACGGCGTTACGCTTGTAGGAAGGCTGAATAACAATGCTTCGAATCAGAACCAGACGCCTAATAATTTTAAGCTTTTCATAGGCAATTCCGCCGACGATATGCACGAAATCGCAACGGTTGTAAACGGCAAAATAAACGACGTTTCGGTTATTTCGGGTACGACGGTAAAATTCAATTTCGAATACGCCTCGTTCCGTTATTACAAAATTTTGGTAACAGGTACCGTACAGGGAAGATTTGCCGCTATTGCAAACCTGCAATTCAGCAACAACGTGAACAACGGCCACCAGTTCTCGCCGGACGAAGATTCGTTCGCGTTCGATAAAAAGTGGAAAACCGAACAAACCTTCTCCACCTTCGGGCACGTTTACACAGGCGATAACGGCGCGGAAATGACGTTCAGGTTCAACGGCACAAGGCTTGCGTTTATGTCCGCAGAAAAGCTTGGCAAAAACTTCGAAGTTTATATCGACGGAAACAAAGTAAACAGTATAGAACTTAAAAAACAAACAGGCGATACGATAATATCGTTTATGTCTGAAAAGCTTTCTGACGACACGCACACCGTAAAGGTTAAGTGTACCGGAAAAGCGAATATCGACTCGATAATAACATTCGACTGACCAAAAAGAAATACCACCCGATAAACGGGTGGTATTTCTTTTGGCAACAATATTCGTTATTATTCGACAGTAACGCTTTTCGCAAGATTGCGGGGTTTGTCGGGGTCGCGGTCGAGCAAAAGTGCGGTTTTATATGCGAGAAGCTGCAACACCACTGAGGACACGAGCGGGGAAAGCCACTCGTCGCAAGACGGAATTTCAACTACGTACGCCCTGCCTTTAAACCTTTCCGCAACCTCCGCCACGTTTGTTATCACCGCCGCCTTACCCTTTCGCGAGAGCACCTGCTCGACGGCGTTGGCGCACTTGCCCGCAAGCGATTTGCCGGTTATTATAAACACGCTGACCGTGCGTATATCTATAAGCGCAAGCGTGCCGTGCTTCAGCTCGCCGGCGGGATAGCCCTCGCTCGGCACGTAGGATATTTCTTTGAGTTTAAGGCTGCCCTCCTGCGCCACGGCGTAATCGATATCCCTGCCCAGAAAATAAGTTCCATACGAGCGGGCGCACATATCCGCAAGCCCGTCTATATCCTCCGATTCCGTTATCTGAGCGCAGAGCGCGGGAAATGGCGCGATAATTTCCGCGGAGCTTTGCACCGAACTGCCCGCAAGCGTGCGGGCAATCATATAAAGCGCGGTAACCTGCCCCGAATAGCTCTTTGTCGCGGCGACGCAGATTTCGCAGCCCGCCTCCACGGGTACGACTACGTCGGCGCACCGCGTCAGGCGGGAATACGGCGAATTAGTCACCGCGATAACCTTTGCGCCCAGCGACAGCGCAAGCTCCGCCGCCTCGACTGTGTCGGCTGTTTCTCCGCTCTGGCTTACGGCTATTACCGCCGTATTAGGAGTGATTACCGGATTTTTGTATCTGAACTCCCCCGCTATTTCCGCCTCGGCGGGAATGCGTGCAAAGCTTTCTATGTACCTCTTTGCCGCAAGCCCGCTGTTATAAGCCGTACCGCAGCCCGTTATTATAACTCTGTCTACGCCCTCCATCGCTTTTTTTACGGAGCTTTCTACGTATGCGTACGATAACCGCGTCCTTTCAATCGCCGCGGGGACTTCGCGGATTTCTTTGAGCATATAATGCGGATTGCCGTTGAGTTCGAGGTCGGCGGGCGTTGCGGGATTCGGTACGATTTCACGTATAACACCCTGAAGATTTTCATCGAAAATCGCTACGCCATTCGCCGTCAGAAGCGCGATATCGCCGTCGTTTAAAACGGCTACGTTTTTACACAACCCCGCAAGCGCAGGTAAATCGCTTGCGGCAAAGTTTTCGTTTTCACCGTAACCTATTACAACGGAGCTGCCGCGTTTGGCTACCGCAAACCCATCCGATTTCGCGCACATGACGGCAATCGCGTACGAGCCGCGCAAAAGCCCGCATACGCGCGCAAGGGCGGACGTTAAATCGCCGTCGTAAAATTTATCGAGCAGCTTTGCTATTACTTCGCTGTCGGTATCGGATAAAAAATTTTCGTCAGAAAAATATTCGGCTTTAAGCTGCGAATAGTTTTCTATTATACCGTTGTGCACGATTGAAAACACACCCGCGTTGTGCGGGTGGGCGTTCTCGTCGGAAGGCTTGCCGTGGGTAGCCCAGCGTGTATGCCCTATGCCCGTACCGCCGTGCATTTTGCCGAGCAGCCCGCCCAGAGCGGACACCCGCCCGAGGCGTTTCACCGTCTTTATTTCATTTCCGCAGAGTACCGAAATTCCGGCGGAGTCGTAGCCTCGGTATTCCAACCGTTTAAGTCCGTCGTATACTATTTTCGCGGCGGCTCCGCCGCCCGTGTAACCCATAATTCCGCACATAACAACACCCCCGTACGCCGCTTAGTTTTCGATTTTTTCGCGTATCCGCGCGCACGCCGCCACGCAGTTTTCATAGCTTTCGCCCTCCGCCATAACGCGAACCAAAGGCTCGGTGCCGGACGCCCTGACGACAATACGCACGTCAAGACTTTTTTCAAGCTTTTCCGCAGTGTCGGTAATTCGCCCGACAGCGTTCTCTTTATCGTCGACAGAAATATTGACGAGCACCTGAGGCAAAGCTCTGTATCCCTTCAACAGCTCGGAAACGGGGCACTTATTTTCAACAACCGCCTCCATAAGCATTATCGCGCTAACGAGCCCGTCGCCCGTAGTTTCGTATTTGGAAAACACTATGTGTCCGCTGCGCTCGCCGCCCAGAACCGCGCCCGTTCTGTTCATTTCGTCGCATACATTCTTGTCGCCGACCCCGCACAGCGCGCATGTTATACCGCGCGCTTCGAGGCTTTTGGGAAGCCCGCCGTTACTCATTACCGTGCAAACGATTTTATTACCGAAAAGTTCACCGCGCGATTTTAAATATTCCGCGCCTATATAAAGCTGTTCGTCGCCGGTAAGCACTCCGCCGCGCTCATCGACGCCGATACATCTGTCCGCGTCGCCGTCGAAAGCAAAGCCTATATCGAGAGAATTCGTCTTTACAAGCTCGGCAAGCCGTTCGATATGAGTCGAGCCGACGCCGTCGTTTACGTTCAGTCCGTTAGGCGCTGCGCCTATCAGGAAAGTTTTCGCGCCAAGCGCGTCGAAAACGCTGCGGGCAATCATAAACGCACTGCCGTTCGCAGCGTCAAGCCCCACCCGCAAGCCCTTATACGAGCACGCGGAAAGGGATATTAAATGACCTATGTATCTGTTTCTGCCCGAAATATAATCGACGGTACGCCCGATATTCATGCCGCTTGCAAGCGGTATTGCCGAAACGTTTCCGTCAAGGTACTCCTCGATTACGGTAATTATCCCGTCCTCGAGCTTTTCGCCCTGAGAATTGAATATTTTTATTCCGTTATCGGAAAAGGTATTGTGGCTCGCGGAAATCATAATCCCGCAGTCGAAGCCGTCGCAGCGGGTTATGTACGACACCGAAGCGGTAGTCGTAACGTGCAGTATGTATGCGTCCGCGCCCGCCGCGGTTAACCCCGAAGCGAGCGCGTATTCGAGCATATATGAGGAAAGCCTTGTATCTTTGCCGATAACCGCCCTGCATTTGCCCTTACCGCGACCGAAAACGTAACCCAAAATAAGCCCTACTTTGTAGGCGTGCTCCGCAGTGATTGTAACTCCGGCTTCGCCGCGGAAGCCGTCGGTTCCGAAATATTTTCCCATAAAACCAACATATGCCCCGAACCGCAAAATGGTGAAAACCATAAGTGGAGCGATAATAACAATAATGGTTGACAATTAATTTGCAAATACTTATAATTAGGGTGTTCAACTTCGGGACGGAGGCGTACATGCGCCGCCGAACAGATGAATACTGACACATTTCGAAGCAGACGTGCTTCCGCATACATATATGCGGAAATTCATATGCTTAAAGACGGCTGATGAAAGTTAAAAAACGGGTAAAAATTTCGGTATGGCAATTACTTGCCCTTGCATATCTCGCGGGTACGGTTTTAGGCAGTATTCTGCTTATTTTGCCGTGCGCGACGAAGGACGGACAGTCCACCTCGTACCTTGACGCGCTTTTTACCGCCGCTTCCGCCGTATGCATTACGGGGCTTGTTCCCTTCGATACCGCCACGCACTGGACGCTTTTCGGTCAGCTCGTAATACTGACCTTGATACAGGCAAGCGGGCTCGGATTTATGACCCTCGTTTCCGCTCTTTTCCTTATATTCAAGCACGGAATGGGGCTCGGCAGCCGCAACGCGTTTTTAATGGATTCGAGGGGCAATATGAAAGGATTGTCCACCCTTCTTAAAAGAATTGTTGCGGGCACTTTTATTTGCGAAGGGCTCGGCGCGCTTTTAATGATGATTAGGTTTATACCAGATTTCGGCGCGGCAAACGGCATATATTTTTCGGTCTGGCATTCCGTTTCGGCGTTTTGCAACGCAGGCTTCGATTTAATGGGCAGCCACGAAAACGGACTTTTCGTATCCCTTGCGGCATACGCCCGCGACCCGCTGATTTCACTGACGGTAACCTGCCTGATTTATCTGGGCGGCTTGGGGTTTTGCGTCTGGGGGGACGTAATCGACTGCAAATTCAACGTCAGAAAGTTTCAGTTGAATACAAAGGTCGTTTTACTCGTAAACACCGTGCTTCTTATATGCGGCACCGCTCTTTTTGTTTTATTCGAGCGCAACAATCCAGCTTATAACGATTTCAATTTCGGAGAGCTCGTTCTCGCTTCTCTGTTTAACTCGATGACCCCCCGCACCGCCGGCTTTTCAAATGCGGATTATACTTTATTTTCTGAAAGCGGCTACATTTTGACGGTGTTGCTGATGTTTATCGGCGGCGGCTCGGGATCTACTGCGGGAGGTATTCGCGTCGGCACCTTCACCGTCATTATAATGGGTATGCTTGCGGTTTTCCGCGGTCATAGAGATATAAACATAGGCAAAAAACGTATAGATTATTCGTTGCTTTCACAGGCTCTTGCGATACTTGCCGCATGCCTTATGTTTATTATGATTTCAGCGACAGCGATTTGCGCCTTTCAACCGGAGGTAACGTTCAAAGCCGTGCTGTTCGAATGCGTCTCCGCATTGAGCAATACGGGGCTAAGCTTATCGCTTACGCCCGATTTGGCGATACCTTCCAAAATAATCGTTATATTTCTTATGTACGCCGGCAGAGTCGGAATACTTACACTTGCCCTCGCGCTCGGCGAAAAGAAATCGACTGCGGAAATACGCAAACCTATAGACTCTTTGCTAATAGGATAAATTATATAAACAGGTAAATATTATGAAATCGGTTTTATTAATAGGAATGGGAAAATTCGGCCAGACCCTTGGAGAAATGCTTATAAATATGGGCGACGAAGTAATGATTGTAGACAAGGACGAAGACGTAATAAACGCGCTCGCGCCCAAATACAGCAATGCGTTGATTGCGAACTGTATGAATGCGGACAATTTAAGGGCGATGGATATCCCGTCATTCAACGTCTGCGTGGTAGCCATCAGCGACGACTTCCAGTCCTCTCTCGAAATTACCTCAAATCTTAAAGATTTGGGGGCGAAGTGGGTTGTATCCCGTGCCGACACTGAAATTCAGCGTAAGTTTTTATACCGTATAGGCGCCGACGAGGTTGTTTATCCCAACCACGACCTTGCGGAAAAGTTGGCGGTAAAACTCAATTCCGAAAGCGTTTACGACTATATAGAAATCGACGCAGAGTATTCGATTTTCGAAATCGCAGTGCCCGAAAGATGGCACGGCAAAACGCTTGTCGACGAAAATCCGAGAGGTAAATACGGGCTGAATATTTTACTTATCAAAAAAGGTAAAAACATAGTCCCCTCGCCGGGTCCCAACTACGTTTTTGAAACGGGCGACCACATTCTGGTTTTCGGTTCTACCGAAAAAATCCTGTCATTCGCAAACAAAAACAGCGTCAGCAGCAAGCCCGCAAAAAAATCCAAAAAGAAATAACTTTTTGTATTTTAAATAAAATTAAAAAAAACCGTCAAAAATGCTTGTAATTTTTTGGCGGTTTATATATAATAATTAAGCAAAAGCCGATTGCGGCTTTTACACTGGGGTGTCGCCAAGCGGTAAGGCAACGGACTCTGACTCCGTCATTCGTTGGTTCAAATCCAGCTACCCCAGCCATAGACACTATATATTGTAGGTTCTAAAAACAAGAACACAATATATAGTGTTTTATTTTTTATCAAAAACGGCTGGAAACCCCTATTTGGGAGTAAATTTGGGAGTTTGCGGGGACTAATTGGGGACTTAACCCTTTATACTTCCCCGAAATTCCAAGTTAGATAGTCAACTTTTTCCGCTTCGCGCAATTGGAACTCTTCCGAATAATGCGTGTAAACGGTAGTCGTAATCGTTCCACTCAACGAATGCCCCGCCCAAATACTGACGACTTCGCTCAAAACGCCGCTTTCTTTACAACGACTGACAAACGTATGTCTCAGCTCGTGAGAGTGGTGATTCGGAAACAACCTTTTCATTGTGGTCTGCAACGTACTCAGGTTGACGCGCTTCGCCTTTTCAAAGTCGATATACGGCAATACTTGTCTCATCATCGGCGTAATAGGTATTTTGCGTTTTACAACGTTTTTACCCATACGCTCTTTGCTTGTTTCGCATTCGAGCCAAATGCCGTCAATTACGTTCAAGCTTGCAAGTTCGCTTCGCCTAAGTCCTGCGTACAACAACACGAGAAAAGCGTGAGAAGTGTCCCTTTTAAGATGCGCAATACAATGATTGACAAGCTTTTTTTCCTCTTCATACGTGAACGCTATGCCGCTCTTGCTTTGGTAGTTGGGTACGACAACCTTTTTCATCGGCGTGGAAATGTTGTAGTCCTCCGAAATCATATCGAAGATACAACGCAGTAAGAGAAACAGTTTTTGCGCAGTACGCAGAACGCCTTTCTGAACGTAAGTTAAAAGGAAGTTCTGCAACATACATCTGTCTATCTCTATTGCCTTTATTTCTCCGAACGCGGGCAGAACGTCATGGTTTAGCAATCGTATGTATTCGTTGCAAGTCGATTGCTTTGTCGTAACCTTTTTAATGTTCAACCACTCGTCGGCGTATTCCGCAAAGGTCTTGTCCTTTTTATCGGATTTTTCGTCTTTGTGATTAAGTTTATTGATAAATTTCTGTTTGAGTTTAGTTAAATCTTTGGACGAAACCTCTATGTCAATTCCCTGTCTGTGGAATCTTGCTTCGTACACACCGTCCTTTCTTAAACGGTAATGCACTATTAAATCGTTTGCCGCAAAGATATTTTTGAATTGTGTCGGCATCTGTGAAATCTCCTTTTTTGTAAATTTCAGCTTACTCCGACGATTTTCAATTTTACTCTTTTCTGCTATCGGACCTAACCCCGCCAACACCTGCTTGTATAGCTCGTTTTGCTTTTTCAGAGCTTCAAGTAGTTGCTGCACGGAATCGTCCGCTTGTATTGTGTTAGTTTGTTGTTTCAAGTATCCTTATTCGGACGTAAACTCGGAATTACTCCGCGTCCTTATAGTTAAGAATACTATGTTCTCTTTTCAAAACTGTTTTCCTCCTCTCCAATTAAATTTTATATTTTTCTTTTAATGCCGCCCAGCCCTCATAAATGAGCTGGACTTTTTTAATGTGATTTGCTTTGAGAAACTTGTTCAGTTCCTCAAAGTCTTCACGGTTCATAGAGGTTCCCCACACCGCGTGCGCCGCCTTGCGTTCCTCTTTGTGCTTGTCCTCGTATCTTTTATCGATTTCGGCTTTCGGTTGCTTCATATGGCTTCTCCTGTGTAAATTATTTCGCTTAAAATTTCTTCTTCGATTGCGTGTTGTAACGCAGTGAGTCTGCGGTAATCTTCCATAAACTCGCCCGTCCGTTTGTACAATGGATTTTGCGAGAGCTTTGCATAGAGTACATTGTACATATCCTCTGCCTGCCTATCTACGCCGTGCAAGTATTCGGGAAGATTGGCTATCGTCCAATCTATTCCCTTGTCTTCAAGATACTTGCGTTTTAGCGTTCCCCACCTTCCGTAAACATGTTTCTGCGGTTTAACAAGTTTTTTATACCGCTTGATTTCGTCCACAGTCAAGCCTTCATCCGCTTCAACCTTCGCCAACAACTGCCTATCCGTTATCATATCAACACCTCCGATATAAAATGTTAATACGATTATACTCATTTAATCAGCAACTGTCAAGTACTTTTGCAAATATTAATACGATTATTGCTATCTTTCTTCTACATATTATTTCCCCCACGTCCACTTGGAAGTTGAGTTTGTGTTTACTTCTACATTTGCTTGTGTCTCTCTTTCTTGTTCTATTTCCTTTTCTATCTCTTTCAAACGGTTTGTAAAGTCGCGCTCTAACAATTCACTCTCGCCGCCAAACGATGCAAGCAGTCCGTCGAACAGCTTCCCTACCTTTCTGTGCGAAATAGCAAGTCTGCGTTTGAGTCCTTTGTCGTTTACCTTGTGTCTTATTCGCGTTTCAAAGGTTTCGGACTTTATGTACTTAACAGTATTCAACAAAATATTTCCCTGTCTGCGCTTGTAATCGTTTTCAATGTCGTCTATGAGTGTTATATTTTTCGAGTCTATCTTGTAATGATTGACTTCTTCGCCGTTACCGTTAATCACGCCATTTACCGATTGCCGCAAATATCCAAGCGACGCATAAAACCGCAAATCGGCTTTACGTGCGGTTTTGTCATACATCAATAACTTATTGACAACCCTATCTATTTGTTCGCGGTACGGTATCATGTCCTTACTGCCGTAATGAAAATTGCAATCTTTCGGTATAACTTTCGCAAGTTCAAGCACAACTTCCTTGACATCGTCTTTGGTTATAATGTCCCGAAGAGCAGATATTTTCTTTAACTCTCTTAACGCTTCATCACGCGACACATACAACCTCGGATGCGATTCCGAAATATCCATATTAAGCCTAACGTGCATTCTGTCCAATACCCGCTTTTCTATCTTGCCCTTGTGCCTATACTCCGTTTGCTTCTTTCTGTACTTGCACTTCGTCTCTTTTTCGGCAAACCAAAAGTGTATATGTAGGTGGTGCGGCTTGTCCTTGTGCAGGGCGCATATTAGGTCTATATTGTTCGGGTCTAATCCCATATCCTTAAAGAACTCGCCAAATGTACGCTTTACAAGCCGCATACACTTTTCCGGCGTATCTATCTTGTGCGACATTACCTTGTTCAAAGATATAAAACCGTGCCAAATATTCTTTGGCGCATGAGCACGTTGTTGTATTTCTTTTAGTTGCTCTTGCGTAATTATACCGTCGCCGTTAAACACACCTGTGGATTTCTCGAAATAGTTAATGAGCGAACGCGTTTCCGTTTTTGAGTTTTCGCCGTTCAACTTTCTGTCCGAAGTCATATATTTATATATATTGTTGCCGCCGTCCGACATCTCATAGTACGGGCGTTCGCGCTCGAATTTTGCTCTTTCTTCCGCCGTTGCATTGCTTTTGATTTTCCAGGGCGTATATGTAATGTTAAATATAATCGGTTGATTGCTTATGTTGTTTCCTCCTTTTGTGTGGACGTAATATTTGCAGACGGGTTTCCCGTTGCAAGTTACTTGCCTTCGGCAAGCAAAAATGTAAATAGCCACAAAATTTACATTTTTCTTATCCTGCTACAAAAAATCCCACCACTTGGTACGTTTACCCAAAATCTTTGCTTACCGTTTTTCGCCGTATCTGTGTACGTACTTTTGCGTTAAGCGGTAGATATTCGCTTCCGATTGCAAGTCTATATCCGTCTCCACCTTTGCCGCTACATCCACCCAATCCAACGCCGTTTTATACCGTTCTGCCGAGCCGTACAATTCGCCTTGTGTTTCGGGATATTTTTGTCTAAACTTCTCGTAAGTCATTGTTTCAGTGGACATCCTTCCCGCTTCCGTTTCCCTGCTTAGTTTCCTCTTTGCGATACCACCGCTTGTCCCTACCGACTTTCTTTTCTTGCTGATGTCCATTTTTCGTTTACAAAGATTGAAGTAACCTTGCATCGTTTTGTCATTGAAATCAGGCATAACGCCGACAAACATATACTCGCAGATTGCTTTTACAAAC
Organism: uncultured Clostridia bacterium; assembly: GCA_947572415.1. GTDB lineage: Bacteria > Bacillota > Clostridia > Christensenellales > Borkfalkiaceae > Coproplasma. Next base: position 14,833 of record CANPBT010000034.1, read on the forward strand.
ATACCGCATTGACGGTCATTTAGCAGTTTCATTGCATTGAAGTAGGTATCGTAGAAAGTGAAATGTTTCGTGCGCAGATTATATTTCTTGGGTATCTTACCCTGCATTTCAATTGACTTAACTTCCGCTAACATATCCCAAATATTACTCCAATAGAAAACTTCCTTGTCCGTCATGGCAGTGTTGGGCTCGGCATTCTCAAACTCGTACTCGCAAATTCTTTTTGCAAACTTCCCCGCATCCGCGTCGTTCAAGCTATTCAGTATGTCGGCATATAACTCGTAAAATGTGAATTGTTTTAATTTTTCTTGTTCCATTGTCCCTCCGTTTAATTTTATTTATTACAAGCATTTTAAGACCGCTTGCAAGTCTTTTAATTAGCGCATACGCACCACCTCCTCAAAACGTATCTCTTCAAACCCCTTCACTTACTAACACTAAATTTCACCCCTACTGTTAAGAATTTTTTTAAAAATTTTTGCAAAAGATTAGCCGCACGAAATTAATCGTGCGGCACATACTGCTTAACTTTAATTATTTACTTGTAAATTCTCCTATCAGCTGCAAATGCTTTTCTCTGTCGTCATCGGCATCCCAAACTAAATGTAACACATTATTTCCCCAATAAGTAAACGTTATGTAAACGCTTCTTTTAATTTTTGTTTGTCTGACAAACCTTTTGCCGCTGCTCCATTAATTCCTTTGAAAGCAATTATAAATAGTTCTGATGGATAATCAATATGTTGCTTAAATGCGTGCCAGAGTACTTTTATTATAATCTGTCTAACTTGAGGGAAAGTTAAAGCATGAGTATACCTCTTACACTGATAATAAGTAATCTTTCCATCAGTATTTTCATAAATATCAATTCCACTATCCCCTGTCCCACCAATTCTAGCAATTAAAGTATTAGGCTGTAATTTTTGGCGACAATACTTTAACCATTCTAAAATAAAATTTTCGAACTCTTCGCCATCATAAGAGCTAATAATGTTAGTTGCGCGACCAAAATCGGCTTTTTCCGAATCATTCAAATTAGGAAAAACAATTTCATTAAATTGCTTAATCGGTTTATCCATTTTTACCCCTTTTATATACAATTAATAAAAAATAATTAGATATGATTGTTTTAGAATTGTATAATATTTTATCATGAATATATGACGAATATGGTCATATATAAAAATTTAGTTATTTCTTTTTTAAATAATTTCCTTCAGCTTCTAATCTTTCACGCAGATCCGCTAAAACCTCGCCGTTATAAGTAAAATGCAATGTACCTTGAACCGGATGACTTAACCCTAGTAATTTCTGCGCTAATGCGCTTACCGACGTTGTTGTTCCGTTAAACTTAATAGTTCTATCGCTAACAACCTTACAAACAACGGACGTGTCATT
>CANPBT010000035.1 GCA_947572415.1 uncultured Clostridia bacterium
GCCTAAACCTTTTTATTTGCGTTTTATTAAATTCCCTGTGGGAATTACGGTAATCTCGGTCGCGTATTTTTTATTTTAATGTTGTTGCGGCTCCTGCGGTTTGGCGTGTTGCTTGCCCGTGGAGGAGGGCATTATGAAGTGCATCAAATCGATCATCCAGCTTGAAACGGGGAATGCGGCTTCGATTACAACGACGACAATCAGTATTTTCGCGTAATCCCACTGTATATTCTCCCAGCCGTCGTACAACAGCGCGGCAACCTGCGGGATTGCAAACGCCGCTATACACAGCCCCAGCATAGTCGCGCACAGCACGGCGCGGAATACGTTCAAAGGCCGGCATATTCTGAACAGCATTACGAGCCCCGAGAAGGTAAGCGCTAGCATACACATAGGCAGATAGTATTGTCCGAATTCCGCCGGGTCGATACGGTTGGTAAGATACATCGCCATAACGCAGATTATCATAACTACCGCGCCCGAAATCGCCCCGCTCATAACGTGCGAAATAAACTTGCCCTGAACCCTTTCCTTGTTGGGTTGCAACGACAGGAAGAACGAGGGGATAGCTATTATACAGAATTCGAGCAGAAGCACGTTCTGCGGCATAAACAGATACGGCACTCCGAGCGCGATACAAATCGTTGCGAGTATCGCCGTAAACAGCGTTTTCATAAGATACAGCGCGGAAGAGTTTTTAATGTTGTTTATAACCCGCCTGCCCTCGCCTACTACTTTGGGCATATTGCCGAAGTTGTTATCCATAAGCACGATATGGCTTACGTTGCGCGCCGCCTCGCTGCCCGAAGCGACCGAAATCGCGCAGTCGGCTTCCTTTAAAGCGAGTATGTCGTTCACGCCGTCGCCCGTCATTGCGACGGTGTTGCCCTCGGATTTGATTGCGCGCACGAGTATGGCTTTCTGTTCGGGCGTAACCCTGCCGAACACGGTGTACTTATTCGCCACGTTTTCGACCTCTTTTTCGTTCAGCCCTTCCAAAGAGATAAACTTGTCGGCGTTTTTAATGCCCGCGCGCTTGGCGACTTCGCATACGGTTACGGGGTTGTCGCCCGAAATAACCTTCACGTTAACGTCGTTTTCCGCGAACCATTTGATAGTGTCAATCGCATCTTCGCGGATATTGTCCGCAATTGAAATTACGGCTATGGGTTTAAGCACCGCGGGCAGCTTTTCGCCGACGATAGGCGTGGGGGAGTGTGCAAGCACTATCACTCGCAAGCCCATCTGCGCATAGCTTTTTACAATCTTTTCAACCTTGGCGGGGTAGGGTTTGAGCACGAACTCCGGCGCACCCATTACAAAGGTGCCCGCGTCCTCGAACGATACCGCCGAAAGCTTCCTTTTCGACGAGAACGGTATAGTGACGGAGGGCGTTAAGATATCGTTGATGCCGAAATGGTTGTGCAGTGCAATCGAGGTCTGGTTGTTGTCGTCCAGCGCGGAAAGCATACTGCCCATTATGTCGTTTAACGAATATTCGCCCACGGTGTTCAAAATTACGCAGTCGTTCACGCGCATTCTGCCGTCGGTTATGGTACCCGTCTTGTCAAGGCACAAAACATTTACGCGCGCAAGCATTTCCAGCGAATACATATCCTGCACGAGCGTATGGTTTTTCGCAAGCCTGACTATGCCCAGCGCTAAGGCGACGCTCGTCAAAAGCAGCATACCCGAAGGAATCATACCTATTACCACCGAGCAGGTGCGCTGTATTGAAAAGTTAATATTCTTGCTGAAAAGCGCGGCTTCGACCTTATTGAAAACCTCCGCCATAGAGTGGTAATTGTCCGCAAACGAGGGGTCGTTTACCGCCTTGTTTGCAACAATGAACATTCCTATCGCAATGGGAATAATGAGTATGGAAATGACCTTAATTATGAGCTTAGTCGAGTTCATAAGCTCGGAATTCGGCCGTTTATACTTTTTGGCTTTCGAGGTCAGTTTTTCGATATACGTTTCTTTGCCGACCTTTTCAACGCGGAATTTGCCGCTTCCGCTCGAAATAAAGCTGCCCGCGTACAGTAGGTCGCCCGCGTTTTTCTTTATGGCGACCGATTCGCCCGTTAAAAGGCTTTCGTTTACCTCGACCGAGCCTTCCGCAAGTATGCAGTCGGCGGGCACCTGATTGCCGAGCTCGAGGATTATAACGTCGTCGAGCACGATTTCGGTCGCGGGGATTTCGGTGACTTCGCCGTCCCGCATAACCTTTACCGTATTTGCATTCAGTATCGACAGCTTGTCGATTGACAGCTTCGAGCGGATTTCCTGTATAATACCGATAACTATGTTTGCGGTTGTTATAAAGATAACGAGGTAGTTGGTTATACCCGTGGTGTTGGCGATAATAAGCGCTATAAACGCGAAAAGGCACAAGAGGTTGAAAAACGTGCAGATGTTCCCTATGAATATGCTCGTATAAGAGCGGGAGTAGCGCTTGTTTGTGTCGTTGAATAAAAACTGCGTAAAGCGCGTCTGAACCTGCGCCGCCGAAAGCCCGGTGTTAAGCTTCGGGCTGAACCTGTCGACCTTTGTGTTTATCGCTCTTTTGGGGTGGCGTTTGAAGCTTTTTATTATCTTTTCCTTGTCGAAATTTTCGACGGGGGGTAGGGCTTTGTCCTCTTTTATATCGGATTTTGCTTCCGCCTTAGCGCCTGCGTCGGGTTTTTCCGCCGCCGCGGCGACTTCGTCTACAAGTACAGCGGGCGGAGTTTCTTCCGGCTTTTTGCCGTTGGATTTAAAAACAATTTTACTCATATTCTACCATACAAAAATATTTATACGAATAATATTATACCATATTAAAACTAATTTTTCAAGATAATAACGCTAATTAATTGCAATTACCTGATTTTTGAAGTATAATTGTTAATCGGAGGATACACTACCGATGATTGACATAAATCTGATAAGAGATAACCCCGAACTTGTAAGAGAAAATATAAAAAAGAAGTTTCAGGATAAAAAATTGCCCCTCGTCGACGAAATTATTCGGCTCGACGCGAAAAAGCGCGAGCTTCAGCTCGAAGGCGACAGGCGGCGCGCACAGCGCAACACGCTCGCAAAGAGCATAGGCACGCTTATGCGCGAGGGCAAACGGGAAGAGGCGGAGGAGGCGAAAACAGCTTCCAAAGAGAATAACGACCGCATCGCCGTTATCGAGGCGGAGTGCGACGAAACAGAAAAGGCGCTTAAAGCCGCGATGATGTCAATCCCGAATATCATAGCGGACGACGTGCCCATAGGCAGGGACGACAGCGAAAACGTGCAGGGCAAGGTGTTTTTGGAGGCAAACGAAAAGCCTTTCGACGTGCCCTATCACCTCGATATACTCGAAAGTTTGGGCGGTATCGACGTTGATGCCGCAAGGCGCACGAGTGGCAACGGCTTTTATTACCTTACGGGCGATATAGCAAGGCTTCACTCCGCGGTTTTGACATACGCGCGCGATTTTATGATTGACAAGGGCTTCACATACTGCATACCGCCGTATATGATAAGAAGCGACGTCGTTTCGGGCGTTATGAGCTTCGAGGAAATGGAAGGTATGATGTACAAAATAGAGGGCGAGGATTTGTACCTTATCGGCACGTCGGAGCACTCTATGATAGGCAGATTTATGGGCACCGTGCTTAACGAAAGCTCGCTCCCGCAGACGCTAACCTCGTATTCGCCTTGTTTCAGAAAGGAAAAGGGCGCGCACGGCATAGAGGAACGCGGAATTTACCGTATACACCAGTTCGAAAAGCAGGAAATGATTGTAATCTGCAAGCCCGAGGACAGCGACTTTTGGTACGAAAAAATGTGGAGCTACACGGTTGAGCTGTTCGTTTCAATGGAAATCCCCGTAAGGCAGCTCATATGCTGTTCGGGAGATTTGGCGGATTTGAAATACAAAAGCTGCGATATCGAGGCGTGGAGCCCACGCCAGAAAAAGTATTTCGAGGTAGGCAGCTGCTCCAACCTCACCGACGCGCAGGCAAGAAGACTTGGCATAAGGTACAAAAACGCGGCGACAGGCAAAAACGAGTTTGCTCACACCTTAAACAATACGGTCGTCGCGCCGCCGAGGATGCTTATCGCATTTATAGAAAACCATTTGCAGGCGGACGGCAGCGTGTATATCCCCGAAGTTCTCCGCAAATACATGGGCGGCAAGGATAAAATACTTCCTAAAAAATAATTTATAAAGGCTTCCCGCCGATGCGGGAAGCCTTTTTTTATTGACGTTTTTTAACCGAGAATTTTTCTGAATTTGCTCGCCTTAAATCGGGAAATTTTAAAGCCCTTTTCGCGCAGTTTATGCAGTTTTGCCGCAGTAAACCTCTTTTCCAGCGCGAGGTGCAAAACAATTTCGGCTTTCAGCTTGTTGTCGAACTCAATCAGCTTTTCCGCAGGTAGCGCGCCGTCTCTTATAGCGAGCATGGCATACATATAATAAAAAACGAGCTTGTCGCAAAGCATATTAAAGGCGTAGGAGTATATCTCTTTCGGCAATTTTGCTTTGACTTTGCCGAAAGTTTCCGCCGCAAGCAATATGCCAGCCGTATTGTTTTCCTTGAAGCTTCCGTTCGGTTTAGAAAAGCTGAACGGGCAGTAGGTGGTTTTCATTATAGTTTTGCAGCTGAAAACGGTAAGCGCGGTCAGGGAAAAGCAGTCCTCGCAGTCCTTGGCTACGGTTCTGAGTACGGAAGTTTTCAACGCAACGTCGCTGACGAAGCAAACCATATCGGCGGCGTTTTTATCTATTATATTCAAAAGCGACTGAACGTCGGCAAATTTAAAAGCTCTGTCGCATATAACGGTGTATTTCCCCTTTGCGGTTTTTGCCGCGCGGGTAAGGAAATCCTTCTCGCTTTCGCCTTCGTCCGCATATAAAAGCTCGATTCCGTCATAAAGCGTTGCGGACTGTTTTTCGGCGCTTCCGAATATGACAACACTCAACAAATTTTTCATACAAAAAAATTATATAACAAATTGTTGTATTTGTCAAGGGCGGCGCCCCCGTACACTTGATATTTTATTGATATTATGTTACAATTAATCGGTATGAATCTGGTATTTTTCGATATAGAATGCGCAAGCGTGAATAAAAACTCCGCCAAAATCTGCGCTTTCGGTTACGTCGTCTGCGACGAAAACTTCAATATCATTAAAAAAGAGGATATACTCGTAAACCCCAAAGGCAGGTTTCATTTAACCGACAGAAAGGGGGATAAAGGTATAGTGTTGCCGTATTCTTACGACGAGTTCAAAAAACACCCGCCGTTTACGAGCGTTTATCCATTTATAAAGAGCCTGTTGGAGGACGAAAACAATATAGTTTTAGGTCACTCCATAATGAACGATATCAAGTACTTGAACCTTGAAACAAAGCGCTTTAAGCTTCCGTCGTTCAGGCTTTCGTTTTCGGACAGCCAGCTTTTGTATATGTGCCACGTAAACGATTTTTCGCGGCAGTTCGGGCTTGAACATATCGCGGGCGCGCTGGGCGTCGATTTCGTGCCGCACCGCGCCGCCGACGACGCGTACGCCACTATGCGCATAGTAGAGGCTATGTGTCGTGAAAAAGGCTGCGGCTATAAACAGCTCGCCGCGTTGTACGGCGTAACCGACGGCAGGATAAAAAACTATAATATTATCGCCCCGACAAGCTCGGGCGTAAAACAGTATCATAAAAAAATCAACGAAGAAAAGCTCAAACGCGCGGCAAAGCGCACGGCGTTTTTTAACTTCGTTTCGCGCAGAAAATGCAAGAAAAACGGTGGTTTTTACGGCAAAATATTCACGTTTTCACGCGAGATAGAGGAAAATACCGAGCTTGCGAAAACGCTCGTCGTGAAAATCTACGAAAACGGCGGCAGGTATTCGCAGCACGTTTCGCAGAGTGATTATTACATAACCGACGGCGAGGACGGCTCGCAGCGCACCCAGAACGCTTTAAAGCGCGAAAATCTGACCGTAACGGATACCGTCGGGCTGGAGGAGATGCTAAATGGAGCTGCCCGCTGAATTTATCGCGCGGATGCGTGCATTGCTCGGTGAAAAATATACGGCTTTCGAGGCGAGCTATTCTACCCCCGCAGAACGCGCCGTCCGCGTAAATACGCTTAAAATTTCAACGGACGAATTTAAAAAAATTTCTCCCTTTTTCCTCGAACGGGTTCCGTGGGCTGAAAACGGCTTCTACGTAGTCAGCGACGGGCCTGGTAAAAGCATATACCATACGGCGGGGCTGTATTACGTGCAGGAGCCGTCGGCAATGTGCGCCGCGCCCGAGCTTGAAGCAAAACCGGGCGAAAGGGTGCTCGATTTATGCTCGGCGCCGGGCGGCAAGGGCACTCAGCTTGCCGCGGATATGCGCGGCGACGGCGTTCTGGTGCTTAACGAAATCAATTTTCCGCGGGCGAAAATACTTTCGTCCAACGTCGAAAGGCTGGGTGTAAGGAATGCCGTAGTTACGTGCGCTTCGCCCGAAAAGCTTGCGAACGAGTTTTACGGATACTTCGATAAAATTCTCGTCGACGCGCCCTGCTCGGGCGAGGGAATGTTCAAAAAAGAACGGGCGGCGGTCGTGGAGTGGAGCCTCGAAAACGTTAAAGCCTGCGCCGTACGTCAGAGCAAAATAATTAAAAGCGCGGTTGATATGCTTGCCGAAGGCGGCAGAATTGTGTACTCCACGTGCACTTTTTCCCCCGAAGAAAACGAGGAGCAGATTGCCGCCGCTGTCAAAGCCTACCCGTTAAAGCTTATATCCGAAAAAAGGCTGTACCCGCACGAGGTGCGCGGCGAGGGGCATTTCTGCGCCGTGCTCGAAAAGCTTTCGGGCGAAAAGCGGGATATGCCGCTTATGCGGCCCGCAACCGACAGAGTCGGGCTTTCAGTTTTCAAACAATGGGAAAAGGAAAATCTTGGTGTTGAGTTTGAAAACCTGCATTTCGTCGGTAAGACGCTGTACTCGCTGCCGAATGATATGCCAAGAACCTCCGTACAGACTCTTCGCGCGGGGGTAAGGCTGGGCGAAGTGACAGGCAACCGTTTCGAGCCCGACCATTCGCTTGCAATGTGTCTTGAAAATGGGCAGGCGAGGGGGATAGAAGTCGACGAACAAACCGCCCTGAACTTTCTGAAAGGCTACACGTTCAGTTGTTCTTCAAACGAAAAGGGTTACAGGCTCGTACTGTACAAGGGGTATCCTCTGGGTTGGTGCAAGGTATCGGGCGGGGTTGCAAAAAACAAACTGCCGAAAGGCGTCAGAATTTAATAACAACAAAAAAACAGCTCCGGTTTTCCGGAGCTGTTTTTATTTGCTTTTATTGCTCGTCGCCGTCGTCTTTGGTTTCGGGTTCAACCTCTGCGACGTTTTCGGGCTCTATTTCTTCGATTTCTTCCTTCTGAACGCCAAGCTTCTTCATATAGCGGTTTGCCTGATTAGTCTTTACGGTGTTCTTGCCGTAAACCTTATTGCGGCGTTTCTTCTTCAACAAATCTCTTACCATAAGCGAAATCATTGCAAACAGCATAGCGATAACGAGAAGGATAGAGGATACGAGTAGCCATACCGACGAATCGGTGGTTTCCTCGTCTTCCGTATTGTCATCTTCTTCGCCGTCGACGGTGTTCATGGTAATCGTCTGATCAACGGTTGCGTAATCCGCAAATACCGAAATAGTATTTTCGTCGACAACCTTGAAGTATGCAAGCGATTCGGAGTAATCGTTTACGGAATAGTTATATCCGAGCTCTGTTTCGTCCGCCGTGTTCTTATTGAAAGGACGGAATGCTTCCGAATCATAGAAGCTGTAGGTGTAGTAGTGCGCAACGTAATTTTTGAGCACTTCGTTGCCGTCAATATCCGATTTGTTCAGCTTGCCTTCCGCGATAAGCTTTTCGGCAAGTTTTTCGTAGTAGCTGATGTTTTCCGACGAGGAGTCGAAGTTTTCAACCTTGTCAATGAGCAGCTTACGGTATTCCCTGATAACTTCGTTTTCGTATTCCTTCATCAGCGCGTCGTCGGTTATATTCGTATAGCTGTAATCGAAGAGCACTACGCCGTTTTCGGTGTTTCCGTCGGTAAACGTCTTTTCGCGTTCACCGCTCCAAAGCTCTAAACGGTATCCCTTGCTTGCGCTGCCTGCGTGAAGTATGAAGTTAACCGTTACCCATTTGCCTGCAACGCCCGCTTCGTTTCCGTCGATTTTCACCATCATTTCGTTTTCTTCAACGTCGGTGAAATTGTATCTCGCATAATCTTTATCGAAGGGGGTGACAGCCGTTTCCTGCGTCTTGTTATCTACAATATAATAATAATTGCCGTCTTTGTACTCGAAAACTCTTACGCCTTCCGTGTTTTCGAGGAAGTGGTTCAAAAGCTTCCTTGTCGACTTGTCCGCGGAGTCGTAATAGCTTTCGCCCTTTACGAGTCTGTCGAACAACACTTCGTTACCGTCTTTGTCAAAGTACTTGACTTCGTCGTTGACGTACGTTTCAATTAGGTTGTAGGTGTTCGCAAACAGCTTGCCGTCGTTGTCCTCGTAAAGTCCGTCGTCGCGCAGCCTGTAAAGCACGTTTTCAACCTGTTCGGTGTGCGACCAGTCGCTCTGCGGTTCGGCTTTGAGCACGTTTCCGTCGACGTCGTAGAAGAACGAGAGGACGGGCGCGCCGAAGTCGACGACTTTTTTGCCTGCGTCGGTGTTGGTGAGGTACACGTACGCAATCGCGCCTTTGCTGACCTTAACTTTCACGCTTACCGTAGCGTAGCTGTTTGCCGACACCGTCTTATCAGAGCCGATAAATCCGTAGTTGAGCACTTCTTTCAGGCTGTAATATGTTTCTTCCTCGTCAAACTTAGCGTCATTTTCAAGCTTTTCGAAGTATCCGTCGTCGTCCTTTATATAGTAAGCGGCGGGGTTCTTTTCAAACGCTTCCTGAGTCAGACCTTTTTCAACTACGTAATCGTTTCTTTCTTTGTTTACTATGAGTAAGGGCTGTATCGAGGTTTTACCGAAAATCTTTTCCCATGCGGCGACGGCAGCCGAAGCGCTTGTGTCGCTGACGTCGAACTTATTCAAAAGCCCTGCGTACCAGTCGGTTTTGTCGGCGTAATTATCAAAGAACTCTTTGTTTATAAGCCCCGCGTTTTCGTTTTTATTGAAATCGTCGAAAGGTATGGATACGTGCCCGTTGTTTACTATCGACGAGCTTCCGCCGTTGACGCCCTTATAGGTGGAGGGGGTGACCATATCGTTTTCGATTTCGTGTTTCTGGCTGCCGTAAGCCTCGTCGAACACGCTGGTTTTGCCCTGTTCGTCTTCGGTTATCGTAAGCGAAGCGCTGTAATCGCCGCTGCCGGTGTAGCCGAAAATCTTCTTGTCGACGTCTGTCATCGTCTGCATATTCGCAAGCGCAACCCAGCCCGCCTTGTAAGCGTTTACCTTGGTATCCTTAATGGTTGTGTTGCCGAAGCTGAAATCTACGGTATAATGAGCTTTCTCTTCCGTTTCGTTCTTTACGAAGAAGAAGCACTGTACCCAGCCGTTAAATATATCCTTTTCGTCTTCCTCGGTGCCGATATCCGTCGACTTGTTAGTCGAGTCGAGCGTTATGCTCGAAGTATTTGCTTTTTTGCCGTTCTGCGTAATTTTGATAGTCGCGGCGGTGCTTCCGTTCATATCCGAAGTTTTTACCCAGAACGAAACTATTGTATTCGTTTCGCCCTCTATCGAAAGGGTAAAGGAGGAGGTATAAGCCGCGCCGTAAGCCGAAAGCATAACCAGAAGATTGTTATCCGTCGCGCCGTTGACGTTGGGCAAGTCCTTTGCGCTCGAAAGCGCGTCGTTCAGCCTGCCCGCATATGCGCCGGTAAACTGTTCGCCCGCTTTCTGTACGAGCAGAAGGTCGGAGGAGGTGTCTATCGCCTTGAAATCTTTGGGGAGTCTCGTACCGGAATTTTTCTTCGTGATTTCGGGGGATACGGTCGCGTTCAGCTTGTCCGAGCTGACGTAATTGTCCGCGTCCGACGTAAGCCCCGCCGTTACGGGCGTTTCGCCCTTTTCAAAAATTACGTCGGTATGTCCCGCCCTCGAGGCAAGGTCAACAAGATAGTGGAAGTTCTTCGAAAAACGTCCGTCGAGAAGCTCGCCGTTGCGCTCGTATGTGTCCGCCTTGAAAACCTTTTCGTCCTTTTCGCTTGCAAGAGAGCACTTTGCGTCCGCGTCTATCTTGTTCGCCGCGTCTACGACGTGTATTTTGTCTTTATTGTCTTTATAACTGCCGTCGTCGAGGTCGCCCAGCTTTTTAACCGAAACGTCGTCGAAGAAGGCGTAACCCTCTACGTTATAGTTCGATTCGCCGAGGCCGAGCTCAATTGAAATCGTGCTCGAAGCAAAATCGCACGCGTTTACGTAAACGGTGTATTCCACCCAGCCGTTGTTTTTCCATTCGCCGCTTTCGGGCTTCGGGTTGATTTTTTCGGTGTTTATGCAGGAAATTACGAGCGGGTCGATGGTGGTGCTGCCGATAGTCTGCGTAACGGTTATGTTTGCGCCTCTGTCCTGACTGACCGTTTTGCCCTGCGAGAAGTAGAGGTAATTTGTCTTTACCCATACGGAAATTTCCGCCGCGGTGTTTGCGGGCAGGTCTACGGAAACGGAGGTGTACTTCTGCGAAATACCGTTGTGGTCGGTAGCGTAGTTATGCAGCATTAAAACGTGCGAGAAAGGTTTTTTGAATTCCTTGTCGAAGAAGTAGTCGCCGTTTTCGTCCTCGAAAACTTCCGTTTCGGTGTCGCCGTCCGTATAGAAGAGCTTTCCGTCGGCTTTTTTCTGCACGTTATAGTGCGTGCCGGGGTTTTCTATAAACTTTTTGGCTTCGTCCTCGGTTATATCGCCGAGTACCTTGTCGTCCTCGTCTTTATCCTTGTCCTCGTCGTACTTTATCGCGTTATAGCTGTTTTTGTACAACAAATCGCTCGCTTTCATTCCGTTGTAGTCTACGTATTCCGTCTTGTAGTTGTTTGCGGAGGAGTCGAGGTTGTTATTGTAGTTCAACTTTTCGATTATGCCAATCGAAGTATCCGTTTTGGGCTCTGTAATTTTGCCCCATGCGGTTTCCGACGTGCCTATTATACCGGACATCGTGTAGGAGGAGGTTCCGCCGTGAGTCCAGCTTGTGGGAGAATTTATCAGATAGACGGGCGCGTTTTCGCCGTCTTTCTTGTCGGGTACGTTAAAGAACTCGAAATTGCCGTTTTTAAGAAGCTGAGTATCTTCTTTCGAGGTCTTTTTCTGCTCGTCGTCTTCTTCCGTGTTGTCCTTACATGCGGCGGCAAGTCCGGTAAAGGTGAACGACGCGGCGCAGGTAAGCGCAAGCAAAACGTATTTTAATCTGCGTTTGTTTGAGTAATTTCTTGACATAGTGTATTATCCTTAATAAATAATCGTACCATAACATTTTAATATAAAAGCGCATTATACGCAAGCATTTTCGCCCGTAACGGCTAAATTTTTTTATTATTTTTGCCGTAATTGCTTAAACTAATTATAAAGTAAAGGCTTATGACGGTTAAATTTTTAAAAAGGGTTACCGCGGGTCTGTTGACCGGCGCGGTGAACGGATTATTCGGCGGCGGAGGCGGCATGGTTGCCGTGCCGCTTTTAAAGGGTATGCTCGGCTATGACGACAAGCGGGCGCACGCAACCGCGATTTTCGTAATCGCGCCGGTCTGCGCCGCAAGCGCGGTCATCTATATTATCAACGGCTACGCCGCGACGGACGTAATAATCCCCGCGGCGCTCGGCAGCGTCGCGGGGGGATTGTGCGGTGCGTATTTTTTGTCGCGGTTTCCGAAGACGGTTATAAACTACGTGTTTATCGCGCTTATGTTCGCCGCGGGTGTGAGGATGTTGTTTTGAGTTTCATTCTTTTCCTTTTGGCGGGCTTTTTCTCTGGCGTACTCGGCGGAATGGGTATGGGCGGCGGCACCGTGCTCATACCCGCGCTTACGGTTATTTTCGGCGTCGAACAGCACATAGCCCAGGCTACGAATTTAATAGCTTTCCTGCCGATGGCGGCTTTCACGCTGAAGGTGCACAAGGATAACGGGCTTTTGAAAACCGAAGGGCTGGGCTGGATTGTGGTGCCTGCGCTTTTGACATCTGTTGCGGCGGGGTTTGTCGCCGCGCTTTTGCCGTCGGTCGTTTTAAAAAAGCTGTTCGGCGCGTTCCTCGTCGGGCTGTCGGTAAAGCTTCTGATAGAGTCGAGGTTCAGCTTTTCGAAATAAGCTTTTTGAACGGGCGCATTGTGAACATTTCTAGGCAGTACAAAAACGCCGCGGTAAACGCGAGGCAGGCGGGCGCGCAAATTATAATCTGAAAAATCGGCGAAACGTACGCGCTGATTATGCCGTCGAGCATAATTCCGAAAGCGCACGCCGCGACTATTACTATCAAGGAGTGCAGGGTATATTTAATAAATTTTATGCCCTCGCACTTTTTTCTTAGCAGTAAAAGGTTTAAAACGGCGGTTATGACAAAGCTTAACGAAAGCCCTATAAGGTAGGAGTACACGCCTATGAACCTGGTCAGCGCGAATATGCTTACAAGCATTGCCGCCGCGCCGAAAAAGTAGTACACGAGCGTACGTTTTTCGCAGTTCATAGAGTTGAGTATAGTCGTGGTTATCATTGAAAGGCACATCGGCAGAAGTATGAACGAGCACCTCTGCACGATTTCGCCGCTCATTTGGTTGGAATACAGAAATTCGCCTATTTCGTCGCCGAGCACGAACAGTACGGGGATTAGCAAAGTCGCTATAAAAATTGCGGCTTTCACAGATTTTTCCACGTCGAATTTGACGCGCTCGGTCTTTTTCGAATAATAGTTTTCCGACAGCTCGGGCGCGACCACCACCGAAATCGAGCCTATCAGAGAGGAAGGGATAAACAGTATCGGCACGCTCATGCCTATCGCCACGCCGTAAAGGCTTATCGCCTCGGAGTTGGTAAGCCCGTAGGCGTTCATCAAAAGCACGGGAAGGAGCACAGCCACCGCGGAATTTATGACCGAAGTGGAGGTGCGCATTGCCGTTATGGGCACGGAAGCGGAAAAAAGCGGCTTGAGCTGGCGTTTGGGGTTTGAAAATCTTCCGCCCTTTTTGAAATACCAGAAAAGCGAAACGGCAAACGAAAATATATACGAAATAAGCACGGCGAGCGTAGCGCGCTGCGCGCCGAGCACGGGGTCGGTTACGCCGAATACGAGCACGCAGCCGAGCACGACCATGACCGAGTCCTCCAAAAGCTCGATAACGCTGTAAGGCAAAAACTGTTTATTCCCCCAGAACGAGCCGCGCATTACCGAATAAATCGAGGTGAGTACGAGCCCGGGAAGAAGCAGTAAGAAAATATTTTCGCATCTGTCGTCCGCAAAAAGCAGCCCTAAAAGCCCTTTGCTGAAAAATAGAATCACGGCGATTGGCACGGTGAATACGAGCGTTGCTACGACGCCCGCGGTCACCGCGGAGTTTTTGCCTCGGATATCGCCCGCGGCTCCGTTTTTTGCCATAAGGCGGGATACGGTTACGGGAATACCGCTCGAAGCGGCGGTTAAAAACACCGCGAAAACAGAAAGGCATATCTGGTATATGCCCAACCCCTCCGCGCCGAGTATGCGCGAGAGCACGACTCTGTAAAAAAAGCTTAAAGTTTTTTCTATCGTCGAAAACACGGTAACGAGCGCCGCCGACCTGTAAATATTTTGTTTCATCAACAATATTCTACAATTTTCTTTTGCGCAATATGAACGAATTTGAAAGTTTGAACGTATAATATTACAAATGTTTACGCTCGTTACGGATAAAAGCAAATATTTCAGGGTCAAACGCGGACAGGTTTCGGAAGAAATCGAAAAGGCGCTCGGCACGCCCGTAATCGGAGCGGCGTTCGCGGGCGCGATAATACCGATAAGCGACGTAAAGCTTACGCTTTACACGGCGGGTGTGGGGGACACCTACCGAAGCATATCCTTAAAGACGGGCGCGGACGAAGCGACGCTGAAAAAAATCAACGGCGGAAAACATATTTATCCCACTTGCAAATTATTTGTGCCGTGTAAGTAACCGCGCGGCATATAATGATAATATAAAAACAAACGGAGGTCAAAATGTCATTTTTTTCGAATTTTCAATCGGATAAATGTCCCGGCACCATAAGCGGCAACCCCCTGAACGGTATGTGCGAAAAGGTGTGTATTCAGGCGCAGAAAATATTCGATGCCTGCATAAAGCAGATTCAGATAGAAAATTACACCTTAACCCTGACGGACGCAATCCCCGCCGACCCTACATACCCTTTAACGTTCATAAGTGCGAGGTCGACTTCGTCAACGGGCGTTATAACCAACCTTAACGTGGAGCGGCTTGCCGACAAGCCCGGCTGCGCGCGCGTTCAGGCTACGGTAGGTATCCCGGTGGAGGTTGCTTACACCGACGCGAACGGGGTGGAGGGCGTGGCTCAGGCGGAAATTACCGTCGCGCAGGACGTTCTGCTGTTCGTCCCCGCGCCGTCGATTATGCCCTATAAAATCACGGGCGAAGTCAGCGCGGTCTGCGCCGAGGGCAGGTTCAATCCCGACGGCAACACGTTCAGCGTAAGCGCGTGCATAACGGTGATTTTGAAGGTGGCTATCGACGTAGAAATACTCGTGCCCAGCTACGGCTATTGCGCGATACCGCCCGCACAGGATTACTCCCACGAGGTGTGCACGGGCTTCTTCGAACTGCCTTTGTACCCGCAGGGTAAAAACTGCTCGAAACAATAATTGCATTAAACGGCGGAGCGTTCGCTCCGCCGTATTTTTGTACAAATCCTGCTCAAAACAATGCTTTAAAGCTGTTAAAATAGTACTATGCCACACATAATCGCCTAAAAATACCCGAAAAATGCTTTAATTTTAATAAAAAACGTGATAAAATACTGTTATATGAAAATTTATGCTATAAGCGATTTACACCTTTCGGGCGCCGCGGACAAGCCTATGGACGTGTTCGGCGCGGGGTGGGAAAATCACTTTGAAAAAATAAAATCGGACTGGGATAAAAAGGTTGCGGACGACGATATCGTTTTAATCTGCGGCGACGTGAGCTGGGGTACCACGCTTGACGAAGGGCTGTATGATTTGCGGTCGCTTGTTGGGCTCAAAGGCAGAAAAATATTTATCCGCGGCAACCACGATTTCTGGTGGAACGGCATATCCAGATTGCGCGGTGCGGCGCCCGACGACAGCTTTTTCTTTTTACAGAACGACTGCGTAAAGCTCGGCAATTTCATAATCTGCGGCTCTCGCGGGTGGGCGTGTCCGGGAAGCCCGGACTACACCGACCACGACGAAAAGTTGTACCTGCGCGAGGCGGAGCGCTTCAAACTGTGCTTTAATCAGGTTGCGAAAATGCGCGGCGAGGGCGACAGAGTAATCGCGCTCATACATTATCCGCCATTCAGCCAGAAGTCGCCGGACACGCTTTTTACTAAGCTTTTCGAGGAAAACGGGGTTGAAAAGGTTGTGTTCGGGCATATCCACGGCGAGGCGTATTTTCCTTTCCGCACGGTTAAAAACGGCATCGAATACGTGCTGTCCTCGTGCGACAAAGTCGGCTTTTCTCTGCAATTAATT
>CANPBT010000036.1 GCA_947572415.1 uncultured Clostridia bacterium
TAAGCACGCCGCCAGCGTTCATCCTGAGCCAGAATCAAACTCTTAAGTTTAATTTGTATAAAACCGAACCTGTTAAAGTTCGTGGCTCTATCTCGACTATTTAAGTCATTTATCTTTGCTGACTTTGCTTTGTGGTACTAATGTACTTCAAAGTTAATTGACAGAAACTATTATAAAAAATCGTTTCCTTCTATTCAATTTTTAAACTGCATTAACCGAAAACATTCGGTACTCGCTTGCGAGCTTGTCTATAATATCATATATAAATATTATTGTCAAACGTTTTTTAAAACTTTTTTAATAAATTTTTTAAGTTTTTTTATCGTTTTCGTCCGTACCTCGCCGCACAGCTTTTATAGGTTATCATAAAGGAATATATATTGTCAACTTTCGTTTAAAAGTTTTACAAAAATTTCCTTTTGGTTAGTTTTTGACATTTTCAGAACAAAATATACATAATTTATATGTAAAATATCCGTAAACCATTTGAGCAGCATATTTTTTCTTGCTATTTCCGACAAAAAGTTATATTATTATATTATGTATAAGATATTGAGGATAACTTTCGGCATACTTGCGGCGTTGATTGTCGCCGCCGCGATTTTCATTTTCGTTTACGCGGGCTGGCTGTGGGGCTTTGTCGCAGTGCTCGGTGCGTTCGTGTGCGGCGCGCTTATGGCAACCTTTAAGATGTTACAGGAAAAAGAAGAAAGGAAAAAAAATCCCCCTCCTCCCGTCGGAGATTTTATTACCGGCAAGGTAACCGACGATACGAAGGACACAGAGGATAAATAATGAAAAAGGGTACTGTTTTAGCGGCAAGCGTGTTCGACTTTATTTTTGCGGCCTGCCTGTTAGCAGGAGCAGCCGTATTATTTAAAATCTTTTTTGAAAACTGGTTTGAATATATTAAATTCGGACACGACAATATTGCATTTTTTATAATATTCTTTCTTTTTTATATTATCGGTGCATTGGGAATTGCCTGCCTGTTTTTCGGCGGCGTTGCCTGCACGGGGCTAGCCGCATATTATATAGCCGCAGGAATTAAGAAAATAAAATATGCACATATCGGCAATCATAAAAAAATAGTCGTACACTCCATGTCGGGACTGACGTTTGCAAGCTTTGCCTGCCTTTCTACTATATTAATAGCAGTGCACACTTTAATTAAAATGAAGTTCGGTTTAATAACAACGGTATGCGTAATTATATTTGTAGTTTCCGCAATAAACCTTACGCTTAACGCCATTGCGTGTGCAAATGCAAAAATTACAATTAAAAACAGCAGTTTATCCGAATAGAAATTAAAAGCAGGGGCGCGTTAATATAACGCGCCCCTGCCGTTTTTTATGCTTTTATAAGTGTTACCGCCATAAGATAACCGTCTTCATTAATATTGAATTTCAGCGTGCCGCCGTCTAATATCAGTGCGATTGCAGGGTCTTCTTTATCTTCTATAAGACTGTAAGAACCGTTATCGTCTTTCCATATCCCGTCCTCCGTATCGGAAATCCCGGGCAGCATAATGTTCATTTTCCATTTGTAATTGGATTTTATTTCAAGAGTAAAAGAATTTTCGTTTATAAGCGGGTCTCTGCCGTCAGAATAATACGTAAATTCTTTTACGCCGTTACTACCGGAAACAGTATACAGTTTGTAATTACCTACAATTTCCGCATCGGATTGTTTACAGCCGCAAATCAAAACGCAGAAAAGTGCAACAACCGCCGCAGTTACTATAAAAACAGTCTTTTTCATAAATATTACTCCTCATATTTATTTTAGACTAATATAGCAAAAAAATAATACGATGTCAAATTATTCACATCATCAGTCGCCGTCTCATACATTGTTGGCGAAGACTAAAATAAGGCTACAAGAGTGTAAGCTCAAATCATTCTCTGCGACTGAATGTAATAGCTCCAGCGAGTGGAAGAAATCTGTTCGATTTTGGCGTAGTCCGAAGCCGTGTGCAGAATGTAATTGTCGCCCAGATACATAGCCACGTGACCTATACGCTCGATACCCGTGTTGTTTTTGCGGGAAGCGTTGGTAAAGAACATCAAATCGCCGCGTTTAAGCTTGGACTTGGATACGGTAGTACCCTGCTTGACCTGCGTGCGGGTTGTAACCTGCAACAGCTTGTCCGCGCCCTTATAAAACATATACTGCATAAGCGACGAGCAATCGAACGCGTTCAGCGAAAAGCCCTTTAAAAGATTGCCTTTGCCGTCGTGCAAACGAACCGCGCCGTACACGTAAGGCACGCCCATAAATTTCGTACCCTCGGCAATGACCGCCTCTACCATATCGTCGCCGCTCTTTTCCATATCCAGAAGCACGCAATACTTTTTGGAAAGGTATACCGTACTGTTTTTATAATAAGTTTTATACCAGCCGTTTTCCTCGCCCAGAAGCGCGTACAGCGTGGATTTTTCCGCGGTGCCCATCGTTCTGAAGCCCGTGCCTGCGCCGGCGCGCAGATTTACCCCATCCGCCTTAACGGATATGTAGGATACCGTATTTTTTACGGGAGGGGGTTCGGGTTGCGGAACGCTTACGGCAGGCTTATCGGAATCGGGGGTTTCCGGCGCTTCGGGGGTTTCGGGAATTTCCGGCTGCGGAAGCTGAATTTCGTTATCGGCTCCGCCCGAATCTCCCGCGCCGTTATTTCCGCCGTTCGCGGCGGAGCAGCCGGCAAGCGTTACAGATACGCCGATTGCAGCGATAACCGCCGCTATATTTTTAACTTTCATATAAAGTACCTCTCAAAAATTTTTCTTGAGTACATTATACAATAAAATTATACGGGCGCGCAACGCAAAAATTTTGCCACAATTGCATGAATATGGAAACCGCCCGCGCGTTTTAAACGCGCGGGCGGTTTCCGTTTTTTAATTAATCTTCGATGCCTTCGTTGAGCTTTGCAAGCAACGCTTCCAGGTCGTTGCCATGAACGAACACGGCCTGTTCGATAGTTTCGCCGTGCGCCATAGCGCAGCCGAGGCAGTGCATCCCCACAGCCTGTAATATTTCCGCACTATCGGGGTTTAACGTAAGACAATCCGCAATGAGCGTATCTTTGGTTATTTTAGCCATAAAATTATCTCCTTGAAAAATTTATTGTATAGTCCGCGCGCACGCGGTCTGTTTTTATACTTAGTATGACGCGAAATCCGCAATTTACTATTTTTCCATATGAACGACAAGCTGGTTGAAAGGTATATTTATGCCGTTTTCATCGAACATCACTTTCAGCCGCTTGTTCATTTCGCGCTGAATCGCGAAAATATCGCCCTCGTAGCACTTTGCCGTAAACTGCAACGTAACGCCCGAGGCGCCCAGCGTAGCCACGCCGTCGTAGCTTATTCCGCCCGTAACCCCGTCGATAACTATTTCCGGAAGCTTTGTTTTGATAATTTCCTCGACCCTTTCGAGCGACGCGCCGTATTCGATATCGATGAGCGATTTCGCGGTAGAAAGCTCCACAGTCTGGTTCAGAACTCCGCGTATTTCGCTGTTGTTGATTATCTTTATATTGCCAAGCGCTTCGAGCTTGGTCGTCCTTATCCCTATGGAAATGACCGTACCGCGGAAATCTCCCACGGTGATTATGTCGCCTACGTTGAACTCGTTTTCAAACACAATGAACAGCCCCGCGACGACGTCGGCTATAAGGCTCTGCATACCGAGACCGACAACAAGCGTGATAACCCCGGCGCCGGTAATCAGCGCGGTAGTATCTATGCCCCAGATAGCGAGCACGGCTATTATAAGCACTATCACCGTTACCCACTTTATGAGGTTGCTTACAAGCCTCGCCACCGTAATTTCACGCTGACTTTTTTTAAACGATTTGTTTATAATCAGCAAAACAACCGTTTCGATAAGCAGCACGATAGTTACCACCTGTATCGCCTGTATGACTTTGGGCACAATCGCAAGCAAGGAATTTACGAAATCGGAGCTTGTTACGCCGCTGTTGAAAATACTGTCCGCAGGGAAAATGTAATCGTGGAAAACATATGCGCAGACCGTACCCACAAGCATAATAAGAAGAAAAACGATTTTTACCGGGCCCAGCCCCTTGAACTTCTTTTTCACCTCTTCGGTATGTTGTCTTAAATTATCTTTCATATATAACTCCTTATTTATAATTTAAAATTTTATTTGCATGCGCCCGTCGGGATACTCAGACCTGTGTTTGAGCGCGACGACCGCGACAACGTTGCCCACGCCGTCTTTTTTAAGCGGCTTGCCCCTGAAAACGCGCGTTTCTATGGGGATTTCCTCCGTGTCGACTTCGGCGACCGACTTATCGTCGTTAATTACCGCAAGCGAATACGGGATAGTGACGTAGTTAGCGAAAAGAATTTCGCCCTTGCCCTTTATGTCGGCAATCATAAGCCCCTTGCACGCCCTGCCTATCGGGTCGATAGTGGAAGCCACGACGCGCTTGAAGCCGCCGAGCGTGGTGGCGATTATTATTTCGCCCTCGCCCGTGTGCTGCGTTGCGAATATGACTTCGTCGCCGCCGCCGAGCGAAATACCCTTTACCCCGCCCGCAACTCTGCCCTGAACGGGCACGTCGTCCTTGTTCGCGTTAAGGCAAAGCCCTTTGCGCGTGACGAACAGCATTGTCGAGAATTCGTCCTCGTCGAAATTTTCCACGTTAAGAAGACTGTCGCCGTCCTTTAATTTGAGCGCGGGGAATACGTTTTTACCCTGCTGATACTCCTGCCATTCGGAAAGCTTCACCACGCCCTGAGCGGTGAAGAACAGCAGTTTGCCGTCGGGCACCTCGCCCTCTTTGCAGGCGAAAAGCCTGACGGGATATTCGTCCTTAACAACTCCCTCGACAAGCTTTTCGAGCTTGGTGCCCGAGGAGCGGAACTCGCTGACGTCGGCGTATTTCGCGCTCATTTTCACGCAGTTGCCGAGGTTTGTGAACGCGAATACCGTATCCTCCGCGGAGCAGTTAAGCGCCTGCTTATGAAGGTGCGAAAAGCTAATCGACGGGGAAATTTTGCGCTTAACCGCAAACGAGAATTCGCCGCGCTCGACGAATTTTACGCCGTTGTTCGCCGTCACGCACACCGTCCACTCGCTGACCGTTTTCGCGCCGCCCGTGTTTTTAACGGCTATCTGGTCCTCGCTGTCGACTATGCGCGTCTTTCTCTCGCACTTGTACTTGCGGGAAATCGCGCGCATTTCGGATTTGACGATATCCCACTGCTTGCTCTTGTCGTCGATTATCGCGCGCAACTCTTCGATGCGTATCCGAAGCGCGGCGAGCTCGTCCTCGAGCTTTTTCACCTCGAGCTTGGCAAGCCTTGCAAGCCGCAAATCGAGTATCGCCTGCGCCTGACGCTCGGACAGCCCGAACCTTTCCATCAGCTTCTTGCGCGCGTCCGCGGTGGACTCCGCCGTCTTGATTATTCGCACGACCTCGTCGACGTTGTGCACGCCTATAATAAGACCTTCGAGTATATGGCAACGCGCGAGCGCTTCTTTCAGCTCGTAACGCGTTCTTCTAAGAACAATCTGCCGCTGATACTGTACGTAATATCTGATTATATCGAGAAGCCCCAGCTGCCTGGGTTTGCCGCCCGCAATTGCTACCATGTTAATGCCGAATGTGCACTGCAAATCGGTATACTTTAAAAGAATTTCGAGGATTTTGGATACGTCTGCATCCTTTTTGAGCGTGATAACCGCGCGCATACCCGTACGGTCGGATTCGTCGACGATATCCGCTATGCCCGCAAGCTGGTCTTTTTTATCCTCGCGGAGAAGCATTATCTTACGCAGAAGCTCCGCCTTGTTCGTCTGATACGGAAGCTCGGTAATGATAATCGATTTTTTGCCGTAATCGCCCGAATCGACCGTATACCGCGCGCGAAGAGTGATTTTGCCCCTGCCCGTTTCGTACGCCTGTTTAAGCTCCTTGGCGATTATAAAACCGCCCGTCGAGAAATCGGGGCCGGGGATAATCTTCATCATTTCGTCAATCGAAATACGCGGGTTGTCGATATACGCGCAGCACCCGTCGATAACCTCGCCCAGATTGTGCGTGGGGATATTTGTGGCAAGACCTACGGCTATACCGTTTGCGCCGTTGACGAGTAGGTTGGGGAACCTGCCCGGTAAAATATCCGGCTCCAGAAGCGAATCGTCGAAGTTGAACGAAAAAGGCACCGTTTCTTTATCGAGGTCCTTTAAAAGCTCTAAGGCGAGCGGCTCCAGCCTTGCTTCGGTGTACCTCATAGCCGCGGCGGGGTCGCCGTCGACCGAGCCGAAGTTGCCGTGTCCGTTGACGAGGGTCAGGCGCATATTGAATTCCTGCGCCATCCTTACCATCGCGTCGTAAACCGAGCTGTCGCCGTGCGGGTGATATTTGCCCATACAGTCGCCGACAATCCTCGCGGATTTTTTATGAGGCTTGTCCGGCGTAAGCCCCATTTCCGCCATCGTATACAGTATGCGCCTCTGCACGGGCTTCAACCCGTCCTCGACGCGGGGCAGCGCCCTGTCCAAAATTACGAATTCCGCATAGGGCAGCATCGACTGCGGCATAACCTCTTCGAGCGGGGTTACAAAGATATTGCCGGTGGGTATTGAGGTCTGAAAATTGCCGTCGTTCTTCTTTGCCATAATCAGTAAGCCTCCGCGCCGTTTTCGGGCTTAAAGTTTACCTTTTCTATAAACCCGTCGACCTTGTTGAAGTTTGCGTTCTGCGCCAGAAACTCCTTTCTGCCGTCCACCTTGTCGCCCATAAGCATTTCAATCACGTTCGACGCTTCCGCCGCGTCCTCGATTGTAACCTGTATGAGGTTGCGCGTCGCGGGGTTCATGGTGGTATCCCACAGCTGCTCCGCGGACATCTCGCCCAGCCCCTTGTAGCGTTGTAGCTGGTATCCCTTGCCCACCGCCTTTATTTTTTCGTCGAGCTCCTTATCGTCGTACGCGTACTCCACGCGGTCTTTTTTGTAAACCTTGTAAAGGGGCGGCATACCGATATACACGCAACCCGCATTGACGAGGTCGCGCATGTACTTGAAAAAGAAAGTTAAAAGTATGCAGCGAATGTGCATGCCGTCCTGGTCGGCGTCCGATAATATTATTACCTTTTTATATCTTGATTTATCCACCTCGAACGAACGGTTGAAGCCCGCGCCTATCGCCGACACGAGCGTCTTTATTTCCTCGTTCTGAAGCGCCTGCAACGCAGTTTTCTTCTGCACGTTCAACGGCTTGCCGCGAAGAGGCAGAATGGACTGATACTGCCTTACGCGCGCCTGCTTTGCCGTACCGCCCGCGCTGTCGCCCTCGACTATGAACAGCTCGTTCATTTCGGGGTTTTTACCCGAACAGGGCGCGAGCTTGCCTATAAGGTTGAGCCCGTCGTTATCGGAAGCGGCTTTCGCCACGTCGCGTTCGGCGCGGTGCTTTATTCTGTCGTCGGCGGCGAATTTGGCTTTTTTTGCCATCTCGTCGAAAATTGCCTTGTTGCCCTTTACCGATAACAGCTTATTCAGCCCGTCCACTACCGCCTGCTCCACGGGCGCCTTGACTTCGGGGTTGCCGAGTTTTGTTTTCGTCTGCCCCTCGAACTCAACGCCCGTCATTTTGACGGTAAGCACCGCAGTGAGCCCTTCCTTTATATCGTCGGCGATAAACGGCGCGTCCTTAGCCCTCAAAACGCCGTTATTTTTCGCGTATTCGTTAATCGATTTCAAAAGCCCGTTATGAAAGCCCGTTTCATGATAACCGCCCTCAACGGTGGAAATATTGTTTACGAACGAAAACAGACTTTCCGAGTCGTCCTTGGTATGACACAGCGCGAATTCGATTTTAATTTTACCCTTCGGCGCGCCTTTGAGCTGAATATCGGACACCGTCGAGTGATACAACGGCTGACTGTAAAGGGGCGTTCTGTCGCCGTTAAGATACTTTACAAAGTCGATAAGCCCGCCGTCGTACTTGAAGCTTACCGGCTCGCGCGGGGGCAGCAGCTCCTTTACCGTACGCGAAGAGTCGCCGTCGATATCGTCGTCGGCTTCGGTTTCGCGGTAAAGCGCGCGCTCGTCGATAAAGTTTATTTTAAGCCCCTTGTTTAAAAACGCAAGCTCTTTAAGCCGTTTGGAAATAGTGTCGTAATTCCACTCAATCGTTTCGAAAACCTCTTTATCGGGCATAAATCTTACGAGCGTGCCGTGCTTTCTCGTCTTTTCCTTGGTATCCGCAAGCGGCGCGTCGGGGGTACCGCAAAGCCACTTTTTCTTTGCGGAGTCGTAGCGGCTCGTGAATCCCATTTTAAACACGGTGCCGCGGTAAACCTCTACCTTAACCCATTCGGAAAGGGCGTTCGTAACCGACGCGCCCACTCCGTGAAGCCCGCCCGAGAACGCGTAATTTTCCGTATCGAATTTGCCGCCCGCGTGCAGCTTGGTGAAAATAACCTCTACGCCGCTGACGCCAGCCTTTGTATTGAGGTCGGTGGGCATACCCCTGCCGTTGTCCTCGACCGAAGCCGAACCGTCCTTCCACAGCTTTACCGTGATTTCGTCGGCAAAACCGTTCGCCGCCTCGTCAACCGAGTTATCGACGATTTCCCAAAGAATATGGTGCAACCCTTTTACGCCCGTCGAGCCGATATACATACCCGGGCGCATGCGCACCGCTTCGAGCCCTTCGAGAATTTTCAAGTCGTTTGCGTTATAGCTTTTATCCGCCATAATGTATTTCCCTTTTGTCTTGCAAATCTGAAATTATCCATTGATAATTATACCATATAATATAGTAAAAGTAAAGCCCGCGGCAAGTTTTTGCCGCGGGCTTTGCACTATTTTTTATTTTTTGCTTTTATTTTTTCTGCTTTTTACGTTTTCGAACTGTTCGTCTATATCACCGCTTTCCTTGGGTTTGATGACGAGCAACAGTATTATGCCGACGAACGCCGCGCCCGCAACCGAGAGCAATACGACCGAAGCCACGTTGTTTTTAAGCCAGTCGTTTTCGCCCTTAATAGTCGTCGCGTTTACCGAAGCCACTACCGCCAGATCGCACGTAACGGGGTCGGAAACGAACTGTTTATCGGTGACCTCCGCCCTGATCATATAGAAAGCGTTTTTATCCTGCGGGGTGAACGACGTGGAAGAATTGCTCCAACCGTAGTCCTTATACTTTTCGTAATCGGCGTCCGTTTCCTTAACCGCGGGGATTTCCTCGAAGAAGCGACGGGTTTCGGCATTTTCGAACAAATCGCTCATTTCGTTTATAAACTGCTCGTAGTCGAGCGTTTTATTCGTCGCGTTGTAGTAGCCCGCTCTGTCGAAGAGGAAAAGCCTGTAAACGGTGTCGTAGCTGCCCGACACGCCGTTGATTTTGAACGACGCCGAGCTGTAAGAAGTGCCGACGTAAGCCGTGCTCTGCCTGCCGGGAACCTCCTCGAAGCCCACGCCCGAGTAGCCGACCGTAAAGTGGAACCAGGGAAGCCTGTCGTAGTCACCGTTTTCGTGGTCTGCGAACATATCCCAGATTTCGGAAGTTTCTATTTTAACGTACTTGTATTTTTTACCGTTCGTTTCGACGTCGAAAGCTTCGTCCTCCTTCGCCTCTTCGAGATAGTACATCGGGTTACCCGCCGCGTCGGATGCGTAAATCGTAAAGGTGTACGCGCCCTGCTGGGTTACGTTTATGGAAAGATTGTTCGAGGCAAGCCCCGTATTAGACTGCTGTGAATTGTGATAGAAATATACATTGAACTTCATATCGGTATACGCCGTCGCGTTGTCCTCAAACAGCATTTCCGCGGAAGGAAGGTACATATAGCTCGACGAACCCGCCGAAACGTTTTTCGCCGCTTCGTCGACCTTTTTCTGGTATTCCGCCACTACGCCGTCAGCCTTGAAGCTCTTGCCGTCGGCGCCGTCGTATTTGTAGGTCGCGCCGAGTTTATCTTCCGCGACCGCGAGGAAAGCGCAATCTTTGATATTAAGGTGATACTGTTCTTCAACGTACCAGTCGAGGAAAACGTACGAGGTCTGCCCGCTCGACGTGGTATCGGTAAGCTTCAAGTAAACCTTTACCGCCATATCCGCCTTGAAATCCTTGCCGTTTTCAAACGCGGTGCCGGCGGTGTCGCCGTCCTGCGGGAGGTACACGTCGATATCCGATTCGAGGCGGGTATCGTCCTCTACCTCTTCGAAAAGCTTCTCGGTCGCGTCGGATTTATCATAATTATTATAGTCGGCAAGACTGTCGCCGGCCTTATAATCGTCCCATTTGAGAAGATAGAAGTATATCGTGTCGCTGGGGGAAGAACGGAGCACGTCGATAACTCTGTAATCGAAATCGATTTCGCCGCCTTGCTTGAAGAAGTTTACTTCCTTTTCGAGGCACAGAACGGGCGCCTCGGTGTCCTTGACGTCGCCGCCGTAATAATAATTTCCGGTTTCGTTATGCTTTGCGTTTTCCACTTCGAAAGGCTGATTGTTTAAAGAGAAAAGCACCATTTCGGCGGATTTCTTTTCAGCGTCGTCCGCAAACTCCGCTTTGAAAATGAGGGGATAAACGGGGCTCGTCGACGAGGTTGACGATTTTGCGTAGTTTCCTCCTACGTTTTTAAGCTCGCCGGTAACCTTGCCGCCCGACATATCCTCGACCGCAATTTTATACGCACCCGCCTGCTTTTCGGTGAAATTCAGCGAAATACGCGCCTTGTCGAGAAGGCTCGCGTTCGCGTCGTCCGCGCCAGCTTCCTTATCGTCGGTGATAAGCACCTTTACCTTGTCCTGCCCGACGGGGAAAAACATGACGTAATTCAACGACTTGCTGTCTTTGGTCTTGTTGTACTGTTGCGACTCGAAGGTGATTACAAATCTTTCGAACGAGGTCGCCTTGAAGCCGATTTGCATGTTGAACATGCCGTTTACGGGCTTTTTGTCGTCGGCGTCCTCCGCGGGCGCTTCGAACCAGTAATACGCGAGATTTCTTCTGTAAGATACTTCGTCGTCCTTACCCGAGAACGTGAACATGGTATAATCCTTCGCGCCCTCGCCTTCGCCCTTGGAAACTCTGACGTCGGCGTCGCCCGAGGAAGTGAACACGCTTGTCCCGCTTACCGTAACGGCTTTTGCCGCCATGAAATTGACGCCGAAAAACGCCGTTAACGAAAGTAACAGTGTAAGCGCCAACGTAAATATTGAAATTTTATATTTTGTATTTTTCATAGATGTACTCCGACCCGCGTTTCCGCAATAATCTTGTATATTTTACTATAAATATGAGCCCTTGTCAAACGCTTTTGTTTTACGCGCCCGAAAAGTTGCAAAAATTTTTAACCTTTGAATATTAATTTATCCCGAACGGCGAACTTTTTCCACGGAACGCCGTCCACGGGCGGCTCGGCGACAAAGCGCAGTTTTTCGCCCGCCACGGGGTGGGTAAAGCGCAGCGAATACGCCCAGAGCGCAAGTTTGCCCTTTACGGCTTTATCGCCGCCGTAGCGCATATCGCCGTAAACGGGCGAATTTATCGCCGCGGTCTGCACGCGTATCTGGTGCGTTCTGCCCGTGTTGAGGTTTATTTCCGCAAGCGAAAGCCCGTCCTTTTCTTCGAGGATTTCATAGTCGAGCGAAGCGAACTTCGCCCCCTCCTCCGTCTGCGTGCACACGTAAACCATATTGTTTATCGAGTTTTTTCTGAGATAGTTTTCGAGCGTGGCTTTCTTTTTCGACGGGCTTCCGCAAAGCACCGCGAGGTACCTCTTTTCGAAGCCGCCGTTTTTCATCTGCTCGGCAAGCCTTGCCGCCGCCTTGGAGGTTTTGGCAAACACCATTACGCCGCCCGTGGGTCTGTCCAGCCTGTGCACAAGCCCGACGAATACGTTGCCCGGCTTTTCGTACTTAACTTTTATGTATCTTTTAACCGCGTCCAGAAGATTGTCGTCCCCGCTTTCGTCGGGGCAGCATGCGATATTCTGCGGTTTGAGCACGACGATTATATGATTATCCTCGTGTAAAATTATAAGCTCGTTATCTTCCATATTTCCACCTTTCTACCGCCCTTTAAACAAAGTAAGGGTATTATTTACACGTGAACAACCCCGAGGCGCCGCAGGGAAGCACTATCCCCTCTTTAGTAGGCAAGCCCACCTCGTACGCCTCCGCTTCGCCGCCGAAGCCCCTCAACGCAAGCGTCAGGATATTTTTGAGCACGGCGGGCTGCAAGCCCGTGGTGTAGCTGTTTATCAGGAAAAACAGCGGGCTGTCGCAAAGCAGCTTTACGCAGTTCAAAACGAAACCGAAAAGGTTTTCCTCTATCTTCCACGTTTCGCCGTTGGGCCCTCTGCCGTAGCTGGGCGGGTCCATAATTATCGCGTCGTATCGGTTGCCGCGGCGGATTTCCCGCCCGACGAACTTCATACAGTCGTCGACAATATAGCGTATGCCGCTGTCAACGCCCGAGAGCCGCGCGTTTTCGCCCGCGCGCTCCACCATACCCTTCGCCGCGTCGACGTGAGTTACGAGCGCGCCCGATTTAGCGCACGCCACCGACGCGCCGCCCGTGTATGCAAATAAGTTTAAAACCTTTATTTCGCGTTCGGGGTTTTCGGCTTTCGCCCTCTCTATCATTGCGCGCATCGCGTTCCAGTTGACCGCCTGCTCGGGGAAAAGCCCCGTATGCTTAAAGCCCATCGGCTTGATTTTGAATTTTAAATCGCGGTATGAAATTACCCATTCGGGCGGAAACCGTTTCCTCACGTCCCAGCAACCCCCGCCGCGCTCGCTGCGCTTATACACCGCGTGCACGCCGCCGTACGAATACGGGTCGCCGTTACTCCATATAACCTGCGGGTCGGGCCGCAAAAGGATAACGTCCTTCCACCTCTCGAGCTTCATACCGTCGCTTGTGGCGAGGATTTCGTAGTCCTGCCAGTCGTCGGCTGTTTTCATAATTCAAATTATAGCAAAACGTAATTTGTTTGTAAAGCGTTTTAAGGGCGCGGCAACCGCCGCGCCCCGCTTTAACGCACTATTTGCTGTATGTCGCCAGCACGTTGTATAAGGTTGTGTAGTATCCCGAAAGGTAACGCTTCGCCACGTCGTCGGCGGCGTAAAGCGCCATTCGCTCGTCGGGGTCGGAAATGGCGAGATAGTAGTCGCGCACTATCACGTAGCGCTCGTTGTAGGTAAGCGTGTAATCGACAATGTATCCCGCCTCCTCGTCGCCGCCCGGGTCACCCGTATCCCCGCCGCCCGACGGTTCGTTCAGGCTCATATTGTAAATAAGGTTGTCGGCAAGCACCGCCGTTTCGTAATCTCTGTCCGCGTACAGCTCCGCTCTTTTGTCCGCATACAGGTTCGAGTTTTTCATACCCGCCGTCAGATACAGCACGCGAAACACTTCGAGGTCGTCCTCCGCCTTGCGATAAAGCGCGTCCTTTTTCTGCTGAGCGGTGCGCAACATTTTCATCTGCACTACCGACAGCCCTTTGAGCTGCTCCTCGGTAATATCGATAATGTCAAAGTTCATTCCTCACCTCCGCGACGGCGGTAATTTTACGAACGGGCCCGTCGCCCGCTATACGCAAGCAAAAGCTTTTCCCGCGGAGGCGGGGTCTGATTTTCCCGCTTGCGCCCGAAAACCTGCGCGTTACTCTGCCGTTGCTTATTTCGATATCGGCGGAGCCGTCAACAAACATTCCCGTCAACGTCTTGTACCCGCCCGAGCCGAAGTTCACGCCGTCGGCAAACAGCTCGTACCGCGCGCCCGAACCGAATTTGCACACCCCGTCGTCGCAGTAAGCGTACAGCCCGTCGGCGGCACACAGCGCGGAAGCGGCCGCGTCAGCAATAAAGCTTTCCCCCTCGCCGTCTACGCACAGCACGGCTTTGCCGCCCGTAAAACGGCTTTTGCAAATAAGGAAGTACTTATCCGAAAAGCACGCCGCGCTTTCGGGCGAATACACGTCCTTTGCGAGCGGGTGACCGAGCGCGCGTATCCTTTCCCCGTCGAAGTATTTGAGCCCCGAAGCCGAACAGAATATAAGCCTGCCGTCCGCGACGACCGCCGTACCCTTGTAAATTTCGTCGCAGTCTGTATCGGTGGCTTCGACGCGGAAATTCTCGCAGTTGCCGTAAGCCGACAGCACGGTGAGCCCGAACCTCCGCACCGCAACGAGCTTATCGCCGAGCTTATTAATACCGATAATTGCACCTCGTTCGGGGTCGAGTCTGACGTATCCGCTCGCCTGCACGCCCCGCGCCCAGTCGCACACGCCGCCCGCTCCCGACCAGCGCAGCGCGAGCCCGTCTTCAACGTCCGCGCCGAACAATCTGCCCGAGTGCATGACGCCGTATTTCAGATTCGCGCCGTACTCACTGCACACGAACGAGGAGCCGTCGTGCAAGACCGCGTTTTTGCCGCATACCGCCGCGGCGCGGGCAGCACCGTTTTCAAGCTCCTCCACGACGAACGGGTCGTCGCCCGCAAGCGCGTTTAAGTACGAAAAGCTTTTGCCGTCCGCCGAAACGTACACGCTCTGTCCGTCAAATGCGAAAAACCTGTTTATGCTCTCCGCGCGGACAACGCCGAGCGGGGTGAACGAAAGCGCGCCGCCCACTTTGATAAACCCGCCCGCGGGAACGAGTTCGTCGCCGCATATTCTGCACTGAACGTATATTTCGGCGTGTTTTAAGATATCGGCGGACTTTTTAAAACTCATACCCACCTCCGGGGCGGGATATGCCCGCACACGGGCAATTTGTTCTGCACGCGGTCTATTTCACGGCGGTACTTCGCTTCCCACGCCTCGGAGGCCTCGACCTCGCCGTTGATAAGGCAATATTCCGCGGCTATGCCGAAAGCCATGAGATATTCGCCCACTTCCAGCGAATAATCGCTGTTCGACTCGAGCTTTTTTCTGTCGGGCGAATACTCGTACTCAACATCAATTCTCTTGGCGTTCACCCGCATATATTGCGGGTACAACTTATACTCAGCCTCTTTCCCGTCGACAAACACGCTCTTTATCCGCACGGGCGAATGTGTAAACGCCACGTAAAAATATTCCCCCTCGGGCGAGCGCATATTCTCTCTGTAAACGAGCGGCACGTACTTGCGCGCCAGCTCGTCCTCCACTGCGTTATAGCAGTATACAAGCGTATCCACCGTTTCCGCGCCCTCGCCCTGCAAAACGCTTCCGCCCGAAAGCTCCCCCGCGAGGTCGCCCCGCCCGAGGGTCCTGAGCGCGGAAATTATGACCTCTTTAACCTTCATTCTACTTCGTTACCTCCGCGCCCGATTCGAAGTTATAGAGCATCGCCTGCCCGCACGGCTTGCGGCACACGAGCTCGGCGTACTTGACGAGCGTTGCCGAATACGCCGCTTTGCCCGCAATCTGCTTTAAAATTTTGCCGTCCTCGTCCTCGAGCCACCGCTTGACCTGTGAGAAGTCTAAACAGAAATAAGGGCGATAGATAAAGGTAAAAA
>CANPBT010000037.1 GCA_947572415.1 uncultured Clostridia bacterium
ATATAGCGCGAGAAATAGAAGAATTGAGGGGAGGGCAGTCTGCGGGTCTACCGCAGCCTAGACGGCACTTGACTGGTGCCGACAACCGTGCGCGCCGCCCAAGGAGCAATCTTCTTCTCTGCGCCATAATCGCGGAATAGGTTTTCACCTATTCCGCTTTTTTTAATTATTGTACTTGACAAAATTTGCAAAATATGGTAAAATTTTACAAAAAGTGATAATATTTGAGTTTATGCGTTAACGCATAACTGCACCGACACAAAGAGTATCGGTGCAGAAAAACAATTATTAGTTACAAAGGAAAATTAATGAAAGTAAAAAAATTAGCGTTGGGCTTGGTTTTAGCTGTTGCGGCGGTCTGTTGCGTTTGTTTATGCGCGTGCGGATTGCTGCATTTTCATTTGTACGACGAATGGGTTATTACAAATCAAGCAACGTGTACAAAGAGCGGCGAAAGGGAGCGCTATTGCTCCTGCGGTGAAAAGCAGACCGCTGTAATCGGTGCGCTCGGACACGCTTTGACTATAACCGAGGCTGTGCCCGCAACGTGCACAAAGGACGGATATACTGCTTCCGAGGTCTGCTCCCGTTGCGATTATTCGGTAGAAAGCAAGGGCGTAAAGGCAACGGGACACGTTATTTGCGAGTATGGCGCAAAGTCGCCAACGTGCACCGAGGACGGCTGGGCAAGCTATGAGGCGTGCGAAAATTGCGACTATTCCACCCGAGTTTTGATAGCTCGGCTCAATCATAATTTCGGAGAGTGGACTGTAACGAAGCCTCCTGCCTGCGCGGCAGAGGGCGAACGCATTAAAATTTGCGAGAACGACAATAATCATATTCTTAAAGAAGCAATCGACAAACTCGGTCATACTGCGGGAGAATGGGTCGATGTTGATTATGCTGCCTGCGAGAACGACGGTCAAACCGTCCTCGAATGCAAAGCGTGCAAAACCGTTATCGAAACTCTGGTAATTTCCGCAACCGGTCACGATTACGGCGAGTGGCAGACCGAAACCGAACCGACGTGCACTCAAAGCGGTACGCGCAAGAAAGTTTGCGCAAACGACGAAAAGCATGTTATCGAAGAAGTTATACCCGCACTCGGGCATACCGAGGGGAGCGAAATTACAGACTCGCCCGACTGCGTTAATGCGGGCAGACGTTACGTGCCGTGCGTTATTTGCGATACGGTATTAAAAAGCGAAATTATCCCCGTGACCGAACACGACAATATAAATGAATTCGACGAAAACGGACATTACAACGTATGCAGGGCATGCAAATCGAAAAGCGGCGGCGCCGAGCACGATTTCGAAAATGAAATATGCAAAGTCTGCGGATACGAGGAGGTGCTTGTATTTGCGCTCGAACCGGACGGCGAAAGTTACCGTGTTTCCGGCGTGAAGGATAAAAGCCGTACGGAGGTTGCGGTGCCGTCAAATTATAAGGGTTTGCCTGTAACCGTAATAGGATTCGAGGCGTTCAAAGGCTGTAAAAAGCTTGTTTCGGTTACAATGCCGGATACCGTAGAAACTATTTCGGAAAACGCTTTTTACAGTTGTGAAAGCCTTACTACCGTCGTGCTTTCCGCAAATCTTAAAAGCATTGAAAAAGGCGCTTTTTTCAATTGCGGTAAGCTTAAAAACATCGAAATACCGAAATCAATAGAGTATATAGACGATTTAGCGTTTTACGGCTGTACTTTGCTTGAAGTTAAGCTATAAAACTCACAAAAAATTGCAAAATCACAATAAATTCACTTAACATTTATTGAAATAATAGAATAAAAGTGTTATTATATAATAAGTAATATCTGAATTTGCGGTTTAAAAATGGGAAAAGCTTTGTTTTTAAAACTTAAAGAGTCGCTTATATCGGTACTGCCCGTGACGGTAATAGTACTGATAATTTCCTTTACGCCGCTTGTCAGCCTTACGGCAACCGAAACGTGGGCTTTCGTAATTTCCGCGGTGCTGCTAATTCTGGGAATAGGTTTGTTCAACCTCGGCGCCGACCTTGCAATGACGCCTATGGGCGAAAACGTCGGCTCGGGACTCACCAAATCGAAAAAGATAAAAATACTCGTTTCCGTTTGCTTTATAATGGGCGTGCTTATAACCATTGCCGAACCCGACTTGTCCGTGCTTGCAAATCAGGTTAAAGATATAATGCCGGGCGATGGCGACGTAAGCAAATGGCTTTTGATAATTACCGTCGGGCTGGGCGTCGGATTATTCCTCGTTATCGCCGTTTTAAAGATAGTTTTTCATAAAGATTTATCGGCGCTTTTAATGTTTTTCTATATGATGCTTTTCGCGGTGTGCGCTTTGCTTGCCGAAAGCGGAAAGTTCGGGCTTTTGCCACTGTCTTTCGATTCGGGCGGGGTCACCACGGGGCCTATAACCGTTCCGTTCATAATGGCTCTGGGCGTCGGTATTTCTTCGACGATAGGCGGCAGAAATGCTAACGAGAACAGCTTCGGGCTTATCGCGCTTTGTTCCGTAGGGCCCATAATCGCCGTAATGATACTTTCGCTCACTACAAGCGGAAACCTTGACGTATATAATACCGATATTTATGCAATAGAAAATTATATAGGCTCGCATCTCGGCGGACTGATATTCGGCAAGATAGGCGACGTTTTGCTCGCCCTCGGGCTGGTGGTTGCTTTCTTTATGATATTGCAGTTCACCGTGCTCAAATTGCCGAAATCTAAGCTTTTGCAGATTGCCGTCGGAATTTTGTACACATTTTTGGGGCTTGTCATTTTCCTCGTCGCGGTGGAAGTCGGCTTTATGCCGATAGGCTTTAAGATAGGCAAGCAGATTGCGGAATTCAGCCCCGCCGTTCTCGTAGCGCTCGGGTTTGTGCTCGGCATGGTTGTCGTTCTTGCGGAGCCCGCCGTGCACGTATTAAATAAGCAAGTCGAGGACGTAACGGGCGGCGGAGTCAAAAAAATAGAGATGCTTATCGCGCTGTCGATAGCGGTCGGCATTTCGATTTGTCTGTCGCTTATAAGAATGATTTTCAAATTCTCATTACTCTATTATCTTATACCCGGCTATCTTATTTCACTGGGGCTCTCGTTTTTTGTCCCCAAAATTTACACGGGTATCGCCTTTGACTCGGGCGGGGTTGCGAGCGGACCTTTGACTTCGAGCTTCATTCTGCCGCTTGTTATCGGCGCGTGCGGTTCGGTATGGGGTAACGAAAGTATTTACAGCCTTGCCTACGGCGTGGTCGCAATGGTTGCGATGACCCCCCTGATAACAATACAGGCGCTCGGCTTCAAGGCGGTTATGTCGAAAAAGGTGCGCGACAATCTTCAACTCAGACGTATACTTTCTGCGGACGACGAGCAGATTATTTATTTTGAATAGGAGGGGCGTATGTCAGAGATAAAAGCCGCCAGACTGCGGCGCAAAAAAGTCGAAGCGGCAACCGCAACGAGCGCGCCCGAGCCCGTCGCAGGGCGCAATACGGTAAAATCGAACAGACTTAAACTTCTGATAACCGTCGTAGGCAGAAGCAAGGCAGAGTATTATGCCGATTTAATTCAGTCGCTTGACGTCAATATGCAGGTCACGGCGTTCGGGCACGGCACTGCCGACGCGAAAATGCTTGTATTGCTCGGCCTCGACAATTCCGAAAAAGCCGTTATATTCAGCATTATTCAGGAAAACAAGGTTCCCGAAGCGGTTTCTATGCTCGAAGAAAAGTTCAAAACTATCAAGGACGGCAAGGGCGTTGCCTTTACCGTACCGCTTTCAAGCGTAATCGGTACGCTTATATTCAGCTTTTTAAGCAATACGAGGATAACCGTAAAGGAGGATAAGTAAATGGACGGAAAGTACGAGGCGATATTTTGCATCGTTAACGCGGGCTATTCCGAGCTGGTTATGGACGCAGCCAAGGAAGTCGGCGCGCGCGGCGGTACGGTTATTCACGCGAGGGGCACCGCGAATAAAGAAGCGGAGCAGTATTTTAAAATTACTATCCAGCCCGAAAAAGATATCGTTATGATTTTGGTTCCTCTTTCTATAAAGGACGCGGTTTTGCACGCGATATATAAATCCGCGGGGCTCAAAACCGAGGGGCAGGGCATAGCGTTTTCGCTTCACGTCGACGACGTCGTGGGGCTTTCGCCTCTGAGCTTGTCGAATGCCGAAAATCCCGAACAAAACAAATAAATTTTATGGTGAGTGAATGTTTAAATCGGATTTGCATAATACCGATGAAAATATAATATGTAGAGATGAAGCGCAAAAAAGAACAATGAACGTCTACAAAGCGGTAATGATTTACCTTTTGGGCGGCATTGTCGGCACACTGTGGGAAACGTTGCTCAATTTTATGCGCGGCGACGGGTTCGTATTCTGTAACGGAAGCCTGTTTACTCCTTTCAATTTCGTCTACGGCTTCGGTGCGCTTTTTATTATTCTATGTCTGCGTAAGCAAACTAAAATCTGGCAGGTTTTTTTCATAGGTATGCTGGGTGGCGGCGCAGTCGAATACGTTTTAAGCTTTCTCGAAGAGCTTTTAATGGGCACGCGTTCGTGGGATTATTCGACATATCCCTTGAACATTAACGGCAGGACGACTATCCCGTTTATGTTTTTCTGGGGTTTTCTGTGCGTGGCGGTCATTTTCCTCATATATAGGCCGCTCGACGCATGGCTCGACTCTCTTCCCAAAAAGACGATGCGCGTAATGGCAATTATATTCGCCGTAATAGTGGTTGTCGATTTGGTTTTGACGCTTGGCGCGATTTTAAGATACACCGCCAGAAACAACGGTGCGGAAGCGCTGACTTTCATAGGCCGATTATACGACAGGTTCTGCGACGATTCCTTTATGGCGTTGCGCTTTCCAAGTATGCATATAAAATAATACGCAACATCCCCTTGAAAAAAGGGGATTTTTCTGTTCCACGCAGCCG
This sequence comes from uncultured Clostridia bacterium, assembly GCA_947572415.1. Taxonomy (GTDB): domain Bacteria; phylum Bacillota; class Clostridia; order Christensenellales; family Borkfalkiaceae; genus Coproplasma. Next base: position 4,943 of record CANPBT010000037.1, read on the forward strand.
ATATATCTTTGCTTCGGCAATGCGGAAAAGCTCAAATTTGCGGTCGCCGCAAAAATCACGCAAAGTTTCAACGAGTTTCTGGAAAAGCAGATAAAGTCAGGGGAGTTTCAGCCCAAGCTGCTAATTTTAGACGAACCCACGACCGGGCTCGACCCGAAAACAAGAATAACCGTTTGGGGCGTGGTCGATAAACTTCGCAAGGAAACGGGGCTTACGGTTTTTTTAACCACGCACTATATGGAGGAAGCGTCGGAGTCGGATTACGTGGTTATAATCGATTCGGGAAAAATTGCGGCCGAGGGCACCCCGCACGACCTTAAAAACGCTTATGCGAGCGACTTTATGGGCTTCAGAATGTGCTCGGTCTTTTGCCCGGTACTTACAGCGTAGGCATAATGCGCACGCACTATATGGGCGGATATTTACAGGCGTTATCCGACGCGGGCGTCCCTGCGGAAGCTATAAACGGCATTAAGGACGGGTTTGACGCAAATTTGTACTTTTTCGGCAATTCGGTGCCGCTCGGCGCGATGTACGGCATACTTTTAGGTACGTGCGCGGTACTGCTTACGGCGTTTATTGCGATAGTAGTATTAAAATCAAAAAGGAAATAAGCTTTAATTTTAAAAACTTTTGCGTAATTTTCTTGCGGGGAATTTTTTTGCGTGGTATAATAAATAAAAAATGAAAGGAATTAATAATTATGCAGCGTGAAAGATTAAAAAAATACGCGGAGCTTATTGTAAAGTGCGGGCTCAACGTACAGAAAGGGCAGGAAGTTATAATAAGGTGCGACCTTGACCAGCCCGAATTCGTGGCTATGTGCGTGGAAGAGTGCTATAAACTCGGCGCGGAAAGGGTCAAGGTAGATTGGTCTTATATGCCCGTATCGAAATTGCATTTCGATTACAGAACGCTTGAATCGCTTTCCGATTTTACGGAAGTGGAAAGGGCGCAGTGGCAAAGAAAGGTCGACAAGGTTTCATGCCAGCTCTGGCTTGATTCCGACGACCCCGACGGGCTCAACGGCACCGACAGCGAAAAGATTTCGAAAGCGAATATGGCGAGGTTTCCTTTTATCAAACCTTTTCGCGATAAGCTCGAAAACAGATATCAGTGGTGTATAGCCGCCGTCCCCGGGAAGGAATGGGCTAAAAAGATTTATCCGGATATGAATCCCGACGACGCGGTTGAAAAGCTCTGGGAGGATATCCTTTTGTGCTCGCGCGTGGACGACGACCCCATAAAAGCGTGGGGCGTTCACAATAAAAACCTTGCCGACCGTTGCAGGTTCTTAAACGATTACAAGTTCGAAAAGCTCGAATACAAAAGCGCTAACGGCACCGATTTCACCGTTGGGCTCAACCCCAAGGGCATATTTATGGCAGGCGGCGAGTATACGCTCGGCAGCAATATTTATTTTAACCCCAACATTCCCAGCGAGGAGGTGTTCACGACGCCTATGCGCGGAAAGGCGGAGGGAAAGGTCGTTGCGACTAAACCTTTATCATATCAGGGCAAGCTTATCGAAAACTTCTGGATAAGGTTCGAAAACGGTAAAGCCGTCGAGGTTTACGCCGAAAAGAATCAGGACCTGCTTGAAAAAATGATATCGATGGACGAGGGCGCCGCGTACCTCGGCGAGTGCGCGCTTATCGCCTACGATTCGCCTATAAACAACACGGGTATACTTTTCTATAATACTTTGTTCGACGAAAACGCAAGCTGTCATCTTGCGCTCGGCAGAGGCTTCAACAACTGTCTTGAAAATTACGAAAACTATTCCGTCGAGGAGTGTGAAAAACTCGGCGTAAACAGTTCGATGATACACGTCGACTTTATGATAGGCAGTAAGGATATGACGATAACGGGCATAACCAAAGACGGAAAGCGCGTCCCCGTGTTCAAGGACGGAAACTGGGCAATTTAACCGCATAAAACCCCACCCGCAGGCGCGGGCGGGGTTTTTAAAAAACACGAAATTTTTATGTTTCAATATTTGTTAAGGTCTGTCAATTAAAATTTCACAAATTAGTTTTGCATTTTTTATTTGACACAAAAATTATAATTCTTTATAATTGTTTTTCAATATCGTAAAAAGTATCTGGAGGCAAAGTTTTGGTTAAAACGCTGTTGAAAAGCGTAAGAGAATACAAAGTCGCGTCAATACTCTGTCCGCTCGTTATGATAGGCGAAGCGGTTATGGAAATACTTATACCCTTTATGATGACCTACATAGTCGGGCAATTCGAACGCCTTGCAAAGGGCGAAATCGCCGAAATCAACGTGTCGGGTATAGCGTTTTGCGCGGCGCTTATGATAGCGTGCGCCGTGTTCGCGTTGCTGTGCGGAATTTGGGGCGGAAAGCTTGCGGCAAAGGCAAGTTGCGGCTTCGCGCACAATTTAAGGCAGGATATGTACGACAATCTGCAAAAGTATTCGTTTGCGAATATCGATAATTACTCCACTTCGGGGCTTATAACGAGGATTACGACCGACGTTACAAACGTGCAGAACGCGTACCAGATGGCTATAAGAATGCTCGTACGCGCGCCCGTGCTCTTTATCGCGTCGATTGTAATGACGCTGTTTATAGAGCCGTTTATGGCGCTCATTTTCGGCGGAGCGGCGTTGGTTTTAGGGATAGTTGTCGCTTTCTGTATGGTCAGAGTTGCGCCGCACTTTAAAATGATGTTCAAAAAATACGACGGGCTCAACTCGGTCGTGCAGGAAAACCTCACCGCAATAAGGGTCGTTAAATCGTATGTGCGCGAAGATATGGAAATCGAAAAGATGAAGCGCGCCACGGGCGAGGTTTATAAGTACTCTGTAAAGGCTGAAAGAATACTCACCATAATGATGCCCTGCGTAAACCTCGTGTTTTTCGCCGTCAATATAGTTATACTGACCCTCGGCGCGAATATGGAAATAGGTAATATTTCGGGCAATGTAAGCCCGTCGCAGCTTCAGACGCTTATACAGTACTCGGCGCAGATACTTTCGGGAGTAATGATGGTAGCAATGTGCCTTAACTTTATTTCGCTTTCCAAGGGCAGTATGGAAAGGATATGCGAAGTGCTCGACGAAAAAGCGACGATATGCAACCCCGAAGGGGCGATAACCGAAATAGCCGACGGCACTGTGGACTTTGAAAACGTTGAATTCGCGTATTCCGAAAAATCCGATAAAAAAGTGATTTCTGGCATAGATTTGCATATTGCCGCGGGCGAAACGGTCGGCATTATCGGCGCTACGGGTTCGGGCAAAAGCTCGCTCGTGTCGCTCATACCCAGACTGTACGACGTAAGCGGCGGAATTGTTAAAGTTGGCGGCGTGGACGTTAAGAAGTACGATTTGGACGCGCTCCGCAACAAGGTTGCCATGGTTTTGCAGAAAAACGTGCTTTTTTCGGGCTCGGTTGCGGAAAATCTTCGCTGGGGCGATGAAGCCGCCACAGACGAGGAGGTGCGGCTTGCCGCGCGGCAGGCGTGCGCCGAGGAATTTATAGACAATTTGCCCGGAGGTTTCAACTACGATTTGGGGCAGGGCGGCGTAAACGTGTCGGGCGGACAGAAGCAAAGGCTGTGCATAGCCAGGGCGCTTTTGAAAAAGCCGAAAGTGATTATTTTCGACGACAGTACCTCGGCGGTGGATACCAAAACCGACGCGCTGATTCGCGAGTCGCTTAAAAAGCACGCGCCCGAAACAACGAAAATAATAATCGCGCAGCGCATTACCTCGGTATGCGACGCGGATAAGATTATCGTTATGGACGAGGGAAAAATAGTAGGTTCGGGCAATCACGGGCAGCTTATCGAAACGAACGAAATTTACCGCGAAATTTACGAATCGCAATTAAAAGGGGAGGCGGAAAATGAATAAATCCGATAAAAAGCGCGGCAAGCGCGCGAAAACTCCCGCAAAAACTCTGAAAAGATTGCTTGTTTACACTTTTTCGAACAACAAGCTTGCAACAGCGTTCGTCGTTCTTTTCGTGTTGCTCGCGTCCGTTGCAAACGTAACCGCGGCTTCGCGAGTGTCGTATATAGTTACGGAACTGATAGGCAAGGGCATTAATGCCGATATGACGGGTACGGTCTATCCCAACATAATAGCAATGGCGTGCATTTATTTCATAGGCTCGGTTTCGTCCTTTTCGTATAATATAATAATGATGTACATTTCAAACCGCACTTTAAAAAAGATGCGCGACGAAATGTTCGCAAAAATGCAGTATCTGCCGTTGAAATTTTTCGATACTCATACCCACGGCGACACTATGAGTATATACACCAACGATGTGGATACGATGCGCCAGCTTTTAACCCAGACAATTCCGCAGATTATTTCTTCCGCGATTACGCTCATAGCCGTTTTCGTGTTTATGGTAATATACAGCGTAACGCTTCTTTTGGTCGTGCTCGTAATGCTCGCCGCGGTTGTGTTTGCAACCAAAGTCATAGGCGGAAAATCCGCAAAATACTATATTAAGCACCAGAAAGCTATGGGTAACCTCAACGGTTTTGTGGAGGAAATGACGGAAGGACAGAAAGTTATAAAGGTTTTCTGCCATGAGGATAAGGCGCGCGAGCAGTTTAAAAAGCTCAACGACAGCCTTTACGAAGCGGGCGAAAAGGCAAACGCAAACGCGTTCGTTCTCGGCCCCGTAAACAACAACCTCGGTTACCTTCAATATGTTCTCGTCGCGCTCGTCGGCGTGCTTATGATGGCGTTTGTCGGCGAAAATGGCTTTTTATCCATTCAGTGCTCTGTAATCGAATCGGGCGCGGCGAACCGTACCGCAGTGCTTGCAGGTATGCTCGTTTCCTTTCTGATGTATTCACGTCAGTTCAATATGCCGCTTATGCAGGTATCGCAGCAGTTCAACGCGATAGTGATGGCGCTTGCGGGCGCTGAACGAATTTTCGATACGGTCGACACTCCTTCCGAGGACGCGGGCGGCGACGTCACGCTTACTTCGGGCGAGAGCGGTTGGCTGTGGAAAAAGCCTCTTAAAGGCGGCGGCTTCGAGTATATTCCCGTTAAAGGCGACATACGCTTCAATAACGTGGTTTTCGGTTATGCCGAGGATAAGACGATACTCAAAAATATAACTCTCTATGCAAAGCCGGGGCAGAAAATAGCTTTCGTCGGCTCTACGGGCGCGGGTAAAACCACTATAACTAATCTTATTAACCGTTTCTACGATATACAGTCGGGCGAAATTACGTACGACGGGCTGGATATCAAGAGCATTAAAAAAGACGACCTGCGCAGAAGTCTGGGCGTCGTGTTGCAGGATACCCACCTGTTTACGGGCACGGTTATGGATAATATCCGTTACGGCAGACTCGACGCGACCGACGAGGAGTGTATAAAGGCGGCCAAACTTGCAAACGCCGATTTCTTTATAAGTCATTTACCGGACGGGTATCAGACCACGCTTAAAGGCGACGGGGCGAATCTTTCGCAGGGGCAGCGTCAGCTTCTGGCAATCGCGCGGGCAATGGTTTCCGATTGCCCCGTGCTCATACTCGACGAAGCCACTTCTTCGATTGACACGCGCACCGAAAAGCTTATCGAGGACGGTATGGATAAGCTTATGGAGGGCAGGACGGTTTTCGTTATAGCGCACAGACTTTCCACCGTGCGCAACAGCAAGGCGATAATGGTGCTCGAACAGGGCGAAATCATCGAGCGTGGCGACCACGAACAGCTTATTGCTCAGAAGGGCAAGTATTATCAGCTGTATACGGGCGCTTTCGAGCTCGAATAACTTGCATAAATCGACAAATTAAGCATAGTACAAACAGTCAAAAACATACATTACCTGTACAGAGGTTTTGTATGTTTTTTGATTTGTTGAATTTGCTTTTCGGAAAAATCTTCTTTTTTACGGGGCTCGTGCGCGACGGCGGGACTTTCCCGAAGCCCCTTTCGCCCGAGGACGAAAGCAAATATTTAAAGCTTGCCCGCGCCGGCGACGTGGAGGCGCGGAATAAACTTATTAAACACAATATGAGGCTTGTCGCGCATATCGTAAAAAAATACACGGGCGCGGCGGAAACGGACGATTTGATTTCCGTCGGCTCGATAGGGCTGATAAAAGCCATTAACACCTTTCAGGACGGAAAGGGCACTCAGCTTGCGACTTATACGGCAAGGTGTATTGAAAACGAAATTTTAATGTTGCTCCGCGCAGGGAAAAAACACAAAAACAACGTGTCGCTTTCCGACCCTGTCGGCGTCGACAAGGATGGCAACGAGCTTACGCTGATCGACCTGTTGTCCGAAAAGGAGGAAAGCGTGTTCGCACAGGTCGAAAAAAGCATACAGCGCGAAAAATTCGTCGCAAACCTCAAAAAGTTTTTAAACGACAGGGAGTTTACTATTTTGTCGCTCAGATACGGGCTTGAAGACGACAATGCACTGCCGCAGCGCGAGGTCGCCAAAAAGCTGGGCATTTCGCGCTCCTACATATCACGTATAGAAAAGCGCGCCATAGAAAAAGCGCGCGAATATATGTCTAAGGACGATTTTTTCACCGATTAGCGGTTTATCCACTCGGTAAACCGCTTTTTTTAATTGCAAAATTTTCATATGAGTGGTATATTATTTAAAAGGTGATAAATATGGAAATTTTCGAAGAACTTAAAGAAAGAGGTTTGATTGCGCAGGTTACCGACGAGGAGGATATACGCAGGCTTATAAACGCGGGCGGCGCTAAATTTTATATCGGCTTCGACCCTACGGCGGACAGTCTGCACGTCGGGCATTTTATGGCTTTGTGCCTTATGAAGAGATTGCAGATGGCGGGCAACACCCCCGTCGTGCTTTTAGGCGGCGGTACGGGATATATAGGCGACCCGTCTGGCAGGACGGATTTGCGTTCAATGCTCACGCCGGAAACCATACGTCATAACTGTGACTGCTTTAAAAGTCAGATGGAAAGGTTTATCGAGTTCGGCGAGGGCAAGGCGCTCATCGTCAACAATGCCGACTGGCTTTTGGATTTGAATTACGTTCGGCTTTTGCGCGAAGTGGGCGCGTGTTTTTCTGTGAATAATATGCTTCGCGCCGAGTGCTACAAGCAGAGAATGGAAAAGGGACTGTCGTTCCTCGAATTCAATTATATGATAATGCAGGCTTACGATTTCTGGCACCTTCACGATAAATACGGCTGCAATATGCAGTTCGGCGGCGACGACCAGTGGAGCAATATGCTTGCCGGTACAGAGCTTATTCGTAAAAAGAGCGGTAAAGACGCGTTCGCCATGACGATAACTCTGCTTTTGAACAGCGAGGGCAAGAAAATGGGCAAGACCGCGAAGGGCGCCGTCTGGCTTGACGAAAACAAGACAAGCCCCTACGAGTTTTATCAGTACTGGCGCAACGTCGACGACAACGACGTTATGAAGTGCATAAAAATGCTTACGTTTATTCCTCTTGAAACAATCCGTGAAATGGACGGTTGGGAAGCCGAAAGAATAAACGAAAAGAAAGAAATACTTGCTTTCGAGCTTACAAAGCTCGTCCACGGCGAACAAAAGGCGAAATCCGCCCAGGATATGGCGCGCGCCGCATTCGGCGGAGGCGGCAATCTTCCCGAAAAGACTGTAAAGGTCGACGTTGCGACCATTATCCCCGTGCTTGTTGCCGCAGGTATATGCGCTTCCAACGGCGAAGCCCGCAGGCTTATTCAGCAGGGCGGCGTTTCGCTCAACGACGATAAAGTTACCGATATCAACGCTCCTGTAAAGGACGGCGACGTTATCCATAAGGGTAAAAAAGTACACTTAAAGATAAAATTCGATGCATAAATATTTATCGGTAAGCGGCGGGTGCGTAACGCAGAAAATTATAGAAAAATCGCGGTTTATAACAACTTCTAAGCACGTTGAAAGCGAAGAAGAGGCAAAAGAATTTATTGCCGGGGTTTCGGCAAAATACAGTGACGCAACGCATAACTGTTACGCCTATATCTGCGACAGCTTCGGCAATTTTCTTCGCTTTTCGGACGACGGCGAGCCGCAGGGTACGGCGGGTATGCCCATGCTTGAAGTTTTGAAAAGTAAAAAACTAATGCAGGCTGCGGTTGTGGTTACCAGATACTTCGGCGGTATTAAGCTGGGTGCGGGCGGACTTTTGCGAGCGTATTCGGGCTGTGTTGCGGAAAATCTCGACGCGGCGAATAAGGTTATGTACGAGGAGTGCGCGGAAAGCAGATATACGGTCGATTATTCGGGTGTGGATACCGCGCTGAGATATTTTGCCGAGTGCGGAGCGGACGTTATAAATACGGAATATTTAAACGAGGTTATTTTTACCGTCGCCGTCAAAAAATGCGAAGTGCAAAGTTTCGATTCTGAGCTTATAAACCGATTAAACGGCAGGGTCAAAATAAAAAAAGAGAAAGAGTATTTCTTTCCCTTTAAAATTTAAGTTCGGTTTAACACCGAACTTTTTTAATTTATTTCTCTTATCCAGCCGTCGGGCGCGGGTATCTCGCCTTTCTGTATCCCCGTAAGCGTGTCGTACAGCTTGCGTGTTATTTCGCCCGCGTTATCAATACCCGAAGGGAAGCATATTTCTTTTCCGTGGTCGTAAATTTTCCCAACTGGCGAAATTACCGCGGCGGTTCCGCAAAGCCCGCATTCGGCAAAATTCGCGACTTCTTCGAGTTTTACGGGTCTGTGTTCGACCGTAAGTCCTAAATATTTTTCCGCGACGTAGCATAAAGAACGCCTTGTAATTGACGGAAGTATGCTGTCCGATTTCGGCGTCACGAGTTTATTGTCCTTGGTTATAAATATAAAATTCGCGCCGCCCGTTTCCTCGACGAAGGTGCGCGTGGCAGGGTCGAGGTACAGGTTTTCGTCGAATCCGTTTTCGTGCGCGTCGACTATGGCGTGCAAACTCATCGCGTAATTAAGCCCCGCCTTGATGTGACCGGTGCCGCGGGGTGCGGCGCGGTCGAAATCGCAGACGCGTATGGTTATGGGCTTGACGCCGCCCTTGAAATAGGGGCCGACGGGCGTTGCGAACAGCCTGAACTGATAATTTTGGGCGGGCTTTACCCCGATGACCTCCGAGCTGCCGAACATAAACGGGCGCAGATAGAGTGAGGCTCCGCTTTCGTACGGAGGAACGAAATCCTTGTTGGCGGCAACCGTCATATCGACTGCTTTTAAAAATCTTTCCTTAGGGAAAACAGGCATTTCAAGCCGTTTTGCCGAATCAACCATTCTTTCGGCGTTCAGGTCGGGGCGGAAGGTTACGATTTTCCCGTCCTTCGTGCGGTAGGCTTTTAGCCCCTCGAAAACCGACTGAGAGTATTGCAGTACGCCCGCGCATTCGGATAAAACGACTTTGTCGTCCTCTGTAAGCTTTCCGTCGTCCCATTTTCCGTCAATAAAATCGGAAACGTAGCGGTAAGGGGTCTTAATATATCCGAACCCCAGATTTTTCCAATTGATATCCATAACTGAGATTATACACCGCTTTTATCAGATTGTCAAACTCGCGTTGACAAAAACTGTTTGCGGTGATAAAATAATATTATGGCTGAAATAACTTCAATCGAACCGCAGGTTAAAGATAAAACGCGTTGCAACGTGTACGTCGACGGCAGATTTTACTGCGGAATAAAGCTGGAAGTGGCAATTAAATTCCACCTCAAAGCGGGCATGCACATAGAAAAAGAGCGGCTTGACGAAATCCAGCTCGAAACCGAAAAAAGTCAGGCTTTGGACAAGGCTATGACGCACCTTTCCGCGTCTATGAAAACAAAAAAGCAGATGCGCGATTTTCTTTGCAAAAAGGGCTATACCGAAGCGGTGTGCGACTATGTGCTCGAAAGGCTCGAATACCATAATTTCGTCGACGATTACGCCTATTGCCGCGCGTATGTGCAAAGCGTAAAAGGCAAAGGAAAGCGCGCGCTCGAAGCCGACCTTTTAAAACGCGGCGCGGAAAAATCCGCGATTTTAAGCGCGCTCGAAGAAGTCGAGGAAGACGAGGGCGCCGCGGCGGCGATTATGGAAAAATATCTGCGCGGCAAGGACATTTCAAAGCAAAATCTGTACAAAGGATATAAGTATCTTTTATCAAAGGGATACTCGTACGATACGGCAAAAGCCGCTATGCAAAAATTAGGAGAAGCCGATGAAGATTATTGAGCTTAGCGAGGTGGACTCCACCAACGAATATTTAAAGCGCAACGACGACGGCGAGGATACGATAGTTACGGCTTCGAGGCAGACGGCGGGCAAGGGTACGAAGGGCAGAAGCTTTATTTCCGACGCGGGCGGGCTTTACGTGTCGGTAATGCGCCATTACGAAAATTTCTGCAATACTCAGGCGTTCAGGATTATGATAAACGCGTGCGTTGCCGTATGTAAAACCGTCGAATCTTTCGGGTTGAAACCCGTTATCCGCTGGGCGAACGACGTGCTTGTGGGCGGTAAAAAAATCTGCGGAACGCTGATTGAAAATACCGTTTCGGGCAG
>CANPBT010000038.1 GCA_947572415.1 uncultured Clostridia bacterium
AAAGTATAACTCTTAATAATTTAGTTTTTTAATTCCCTATGGGAAGTGCGCTTTTCTCGGTCGCGTATTTTTATTTGTCGTTTTTTCATTATACAATTTCCGGAAATTAAATTTCCGTATTGTCGTCGGGCGCGGCGGGGGCTTCCTCCTCGAAATCCTCAACGCCGGTACCCGCGCTTTCCTTAGCCTCCGTTGCGGGCGGGAGTTCGGGCGCGGCTTCCAAAAGCTCTTCCGCGGCTTCGTCCTCGTCGCGCGAGGTAAGCGCGACGGTAGCCACGCTTCCGTCCTTCAAGCGCATGAGCCTTACGCCCTTGGTGTTTCTGCCTATGCGTGAAATTTCGTCGCAGTGCATACGTATTATCGTGCCGCCGTCGGAAATTATCATTACGTCGTCCTTCTCCGTGACCTGTTTGAGGTTGACGAGCCAGCCGGTGACTTCGTTGAAAATTCCCGCTTTAATGCCCATACCCGCTCTGCCTTGCAGGCGGTAATCCTCGATATCGCTGCGTTTGCCGAAGCCGTTGGAGGTAACGGTAAGCACGTCCTTTGCGGGGTCGACGACAAGCATATCGACGAGGCAGTCGTCATTGCCGAGCTTCATTGCCTTAACGCCCGCAGTATCCCTGCCCATGGCGCGGACGTCGTTTTCGGAAAATCTTATACACTTGCCCGAACGCGAAGCTATAATAAGCTCGTCCGTGCCCTTTGTCAGAACTACCGACATAAGGTCGTCGCCGTCGTTGAGCTTGATTGCTATTTTACCGTTTTTATTGATACGCGCAAATTCGGTAAGGTTGGTCTTTTTGATGAGTCCTTTATGTGTCGCAAACGCTATATGACCTTCAAGCCCTTCCTGAACGGGCATTAGGGTGTTGATTTTTTCGTCCTGAGCAATCTGAACGATATTAATTATCGCCCTGCCGCGCGCAATCCTCGTCGCTTCGGGGATTTCGTAAGCCTTTATGCGGTAAACCTTGCCCCTGTCGGAAAACAGCAGGATATCGTCGTGCGAGGAGCATACGAACATTGCTTCGACGAAGTCCTCGTCTTTGGGGCGGTGCGCCGTAATACCCTTGCCGCCGCGGTTCTGCGCGCGGTATTCGGTTACGGGCAGCCTCTTCACGTAGCCCGAATGAGTCATCGAAATAACGACCTGTTCTACGGGGATAAGGTCCGCGTCCTCTATTTCGCCGTCGTAATCGATTGAAATTTCCGTCTTGCGTTCGGACGGGTACTTGCGCTTTATTTCAAGAAGGTCGGTTTTTATTATATCGAGTACGCGGCTTTCGTGCGCAAGAATGTCCTTATAGTCGGCAATCTGCAATTCAAGCTGATTTAACTCTTCCTTTAACTTGTCGACTTCGAGATGCGAAAGTCTGTACAGTCTTAACTCCGCAACCGCGGTTGCCTGCCTTTCGTCCAGCTCGAAGTTTGCGGTGAGTTTTTTAACGCAGTCCTGCTTGTCGATTGCCTTACGGCAGACCTCTACAACCTCTTCGATACTCGCCTGAGCTATTACGAGTCCGCGCAATATGTGGGCGCGCTCCTCCGTCTTAGCAAGGTCGAATCTGGTGCGGCGGGTTATGATATCCTTCTGATGTTCGAGGTAATAGTATATAAAATCGCGCAGATTAAGCGTCTTGGGCGTGCCGTCGACGAGCGCGAGCATTATGAGCCCGTCGGATATCTGCAAATTCGTATGCTTGTACAGCGTGTTTAAAACGACCTGAGGATTCGATTCCTTTTTGAGTTCTATGACGATACGCATACCGTCGCGGTCGGATTCCTCGCGGATATCGGAAATGCCCTCGATTTTTTTATCCTTTACAAGGTCGGCCATGGTTTCAATGAGCTTTGCCTTGTTTACCTGATAGGGGATTTCGGTCACGACGATGCGCGTACGCGTCGTATTTCCGCTTTTGTACTCCTCCACCTCGCAGCGCGAGCGTATGGTTATGCTGCCCCTGCCCGTCTTGTAAGCGCGTTTTATGCCGCTTCTGCCCATAATCATCGCGCCCGTGGGGAAGTCGGGGGCGGGGATATACTGCATAAGCCCGTCAACGTCGATTTCGGGATTTTCAATCATAGCCACGACGCCGTCTATTACCTCGCCTAAATTGTGCGGGGGAATATTCGTCGCCATACCGACGGCGATACCGTCCGAACCGTTGACGAGCATATTCGGGAAGCGCGACGGCAGAACCGTGGGCTGCATACCCGTGTCGTCGAACGTGGGATAAAAGTCAACCGTATCTTTATCGAGGTCGCGCAGCATTTCGGAAGAGAGCTTTGAAAGCCTTGCCTCCGTGTACCTCATTGCCGCGGCGGGGTCGCCGTCGACCGAGCCGAAGTTACCGTGCCCCTCTATAAGCGGAAAGTTTATCGAGAAATCCTGCGCAAGCCTTACCAACGCGTCGTAAACCGAGCTGTCGCCGTGAGGGTGATATTTACCCAAACAGTCACCGACGATACGGGCGCACTTTCTGAACGCCTTGTCCGAATACAGACCGAGCTCGTGCATGGAATAAAGTATACGTCTGTGCACGGGCTTCAAACCGTCCCTTACGTCGGGAATGGCGCGCGATACGTTGACCGCCATTGCATAGGCTATAAACGATTTTTTAAGTTCTTCCTCGACTTCGACGTCGAGCAATTTAGTCATTTCAAGCGTTTTTTTGAACTCTTCGGTGAGTTCCGCACTGGTTACCTTTTTAGCCATTTTTCCTCTCCTGACTTACACATCGAGTTCTTCGACGAGCTTTGCGTTTTCTTCGATGAACTGACGGCGAAGCTCGGGCTGCTCGCCCATCAGCAGCGAGAAATATTTATCCGCTTCAACCGCGTCCTCCACGTTGATTTTTACGAGAGTGCGCCTCGCGGGGTCCATAGTCGTTTCCCAAAGCTGTTCCTTGTTCATTTCGCCGAGGCCCTTATATCTTTGCAATTCGAATTTGCCCTGATAGCTGTTTTTAAAGTCTTCAAGCGCCTTGTCGTCGTAAAGATAAGTGTCCGGTATACCTTTTCCCGAAACCTTGTACAAAGGCGGCTGCGCGGCGTAAACGTGCCCGTTTTCGACCAGCGGACGCATAAAGCGGAAAAAGAACGTAAGAAGCAGTATCCTTATATGCGAGCCGTCGACGTCCGCGTCGGTCATGATTATTATTCTGTCGTAGCGGAGCTTACTTTCGTCGTAATTTTCCTGTATGCCGCAACCGAAAGCCGTAATCATAGCCTTTATTTCTTTGTTGCCGAGCGCGCGGTCAATGCGCACTTTTTCCACGTTTAAAATTTTGCCCCTCAAAGGCAGAATAGCCTGAAAACGTCTGTCTCTGCCTTGTTTTGCCGTACCGCCCGCGCTGTCGCCCTCGACGATGTAAATTTCGCAGAGCTCGGGGCGCTTATCCGAACAGTCGGCAAGCTTGCCGGGGAGCTTGGTGCTTTCCAGAACGCCCTTTCTGTGCGTTTCCTCGCGGGCGAGGCGCGCCGCCTCCCTCGCGCGCTGAGCGGTAAGGCAGCGCATAATAAGCTCTCTCGTTTCAGAGGGGTGCTCTTCGAGATACATACCGAACTTTTCTGTTACGGCTTTCTGCACGAAGCCCCTGACGTATGTGGAGCAAAGCTTGCTTTTGGTCTGGCTTTCGTACTGTGCGTCGGCTATTTTGACGGATACGACCGCGGTTATACCTTCGCGCACGTCGTCGCCCGAAAGCTTCTGGTTTTCCTTTAAGATATTCAGCCTTCTGCCCGCGTCGTTTATAACCTTAGTAAGCGCGGCTTTGAAGCCGTCGAGGTGGGTGCCGCCGTCGGGCTGCCTTATGTTGTTGGAGAAAGGGAAAATCTGCTCGGCATAGCTGTCGTTATACTGGATAGCCACTTCGAGGAATCTGTCCTCGCCGTTGGAATCCTCGAAATATACGGGGCTAGCGAACAGCGTTTCCTTGCCTTTGTTGATATCCTGAATGAAGTGCACGACGCCGCCCTCGTAACAGAAAACGTCGCTGCGCTGTTTGCCCTCGCGCTTGTCTTCGAGCGTGAGCGTAAGCCCTTTATTGAGGTATGAAAGCTCCCTTAAAAGGGTTTTTAAAGTATCGTAATTGAAATCTATCGTTTCGAAAACGGTCGCGTCGGGGTGGAATTTTATCGTAGTGCCCGTCGCGGCGGTATCGCCGACTATCTTCAAAGGCTCCTCGGGGATGCCGCAGTGATAAATCTGGCGGAACATATGCCCGTTCTGGCAGACCTCGGCAACGAGGGTGTCTGAAAGCGCGTTGACGCACGACACGCCCACGCCGTGAAGTCCGGACGAGATTTTGTATCCGCCCGCCTTATTGCCGCCGCCGAACTTGCCGCCCGCGTTTAAGTTGGTCAAAGCGAGCTCGACGCCGCTTATACCCTCCTCCTCGTTTATGCCCGTAGGGATACCTCTGCCGTTATCCTTAATCGAGCAGGAGCCGTCCTCGGTAATTACAACTTCGACTCTGTCGCAAAAGCCCGCCAGAGCTTCGTCGATAGAGTTATCGATAACCTCCCTGACAAGGCAATGAAGCCCCTTTTCGTCGGTGGGGCCTATATACATACCGGGGTGCTCCCTTACCGGTTCAAGCCCCTTCAACGCCTTTAAACTGTTGGCGTCGTAACTGCTTTTTATCTTTTCCATTATAAATATTTCCTTTTATAATTTCGCTGATTTTATTATACCATATTATATAATTAAAAGCAAGGAAAAGAATAAAAAAATAAATGCTGCACACAATGATTTTATGAAAAAGTTTATGTGCGATATCGACGATAGCGAGTTTTTTGAAAACACGTTCGAATGCGGAACGTGCGGCAACCACGTGTGTAAAACCAAAGCCGAGCTATGGGGCAGGGTGTGCCCGCACTGCTTCGGAAAACTGTACAGGATAAGCTGATTACATTTTGTCATTTCGAGTGAAGCGAGCAAAGCGAACGCAAACGAGAAATCTTTTGCACTGATGCGTAGCAATTTTTTAGTGTTGTATTTTCAAGCGACGGCAAAGAGCGCACGGACAAAAAATGTCCGGGCGCTCTTACTACACATTATTAGAAAGATAAATTGAAATTTATAGTTGTTAAATTACATACCTTTTTTTATTTCGTAAATTGTTGTCCCGATTAATAAAGCTACAATAGCCGCTTCGCCACAAGAAAGAATAGTTATACCCTTAATTCGGTCAAGTTGAATTATACTTGGATTTTCTGCCAGATATTGAATTTTATCTCCGACTCTTATTTTTATTTTCAGCCTTGCTTTAATCGGTTCTTGGTAATAAGCAGTAAACTCTTCACCGTCAACCAAAAAAACAATTTCCAACTTGCCCGAAGTAAAACTAATATCTTCGTCCGTCACGCCGTTTATTTTGGTAATCGTTGCAGTTCTATAATCTTCAAAGATGTGATATGCAAATACCATAATCAAAAAAAATGCTATAAATAATATTAACGAACCGCACAGCCAACAAAGATACCTGATAGATAATTTTCTTTTATTTCCGTGTTTGTCTGTCATCTTAAATTAGCCCTGTTAAATTGAAATTTACTGTTTACCGCACTGTCATTTTATCATATTGAACGTAAAAAACATGCGTTGAAATGACAAACTGCCTTGTGGTTTTTATAAATATTCTTTTTCAAGCTCTTCAAATCTTTGTTTGTACTGTTTAGCCTTTTCCTCTTCGCCTTTGGCGGAAAAATATTCGTAACGGAGTTCTGTTAACGATATAAAAGCGGGGTCGTCCTCCATTATTACGGGTAAATCGAATAACAGCGCTTCGTCGACCTCGTTTATCGGCTTGCCATTTAACACCAGCGCCTGCACCGTCAGCACGGCAAGCATAACCTTTGCTTCGTCGGTATTGCGGATAAGCTCGCTTAAAATGCGCCCGTCGGTATTTTCAGCGTTAACGATATTGAGCATAAAAAGATAGACCGACGACGGCAAAAATACCGTAACCCATGCGGGCAACACGTCGAAAAATATCGGCAACAAACAAACAACTGTGATTATAAAATTAACCGCCGGCCCGCCCGCCGCGGTAAAAAACAATTTCGGGCGCAGATTTTTATCGGTTTTGGGAATGAGCTTTACGCTCGAAGAACCGAAAAGCGAAAATGCGGGCACGGCTTTTATTTTAACCGCCGCGCCGCAAAGCATATGCCCGAGCTCGTGCAAAAGGCTTGCAACCGGCAAAGCGACTATTATTGCCGCATAACACGCGATTGCCCATAAATCGTAAGCGAGCCATAATTTAATACCGGCTGAAACGCAGGCAAGCAACGCCGTTACGAGCGCGATTATAAAGTTAAAGCTTTTCACTTTGCACCCTCTTTAAGCATATAGTAGCCCTCTAAATTGTCGCTTTCGGATACCGTGATTTCGGATATGCCGAAATGCTTCATTACCGAATACATCAAAAGGCACCCGCCGCCGACTATATCCGCGGAAGTAGTGCATATGGTCGTTGCGCGGATTTGCTCCACCGGCATAGTAAGAAGCCTGTCCGCGTATTCCGAAAGCTCCTTTAATGTAATTTTCGTGCCGTCGGTGATTTCGGGGCGGTATTGCGTTAAACCGTGCTTTATCGAGGCAAGGCGTGAAGCCGTTCCGCCTATGGTGTGCATAGGAAATTCGGAAGCGTCGAATTCGCCGTAGTCCGCAAGTCTTTCCGCAATCACCTTTTCGAGTTTAAGCCTGTCCCTCCGAGCAAGATCGTACAAACGGACGGTACCGACATTCACGCTTTTGGAGTATAATAACTTTCCGCCGCTTTGCACGGTCACCTCGGTGCTTGCGCCGCCGACGTCGATTATTCCTCCGTCGCGCCCTTTAAGCGCGCCCAGCAGCCCGATTTCGGCTTCCTCTTCGCCGCTTATTACGTCGACCGTAACACCGCAAAGATTTTTGACCGCGGCGAGAAACTCCGCCCTGTTCGACGACGACCGCACCGCCGCGGTAGCAAAGACGTACAGCCCGTCAGCCCCGTCCGAAAACGCTTTGTCTTTAAAGCGGGCAATCGCCTCCGCCGTACGTGCAATCGCCGCCGCGCTCATTGCGCCAGTATTCGACAGCCCCTCGCCGAGGCGGGTTGTCGCGAGAGTTTTATATATAGTTTTTCCGTCAGCCATAAGAGCAAGGCGGACGGAATTCGAACCAACGTCTATTATACCTGTTTTCATTTTACTTGCCGAACACGAAGCCGAACTCGTAAGCCTTGTCCAGCAGTCCTTCGTAGGATTTATAATAATCAAGCGTATTCTGCGCGTTTTCGGTCTGAGTGCGGTATACCGCGATTTTTTCCTCGATCTGCGCGCGGCGACGGCTGATGCTAGTTATTTCGACAAGCTGATATATAACTACCGCGGCGAGAATGACTATAAGCAATATCACGTTTACGGTAACCGCGGCAATGATGCGGTTTCTTTTTTCTTCGTTCATTTTTTTCTTCCTTTTTTCAAAGTAATACCATTATATACTTTTTTAACGAAAAATGCAACGAAAACGTGAAAACTTTTTAAATACAGCACCGCGCCCAGCAAACAGCCCAAAAGCATATACAGCCGAAGCCCGCCGAAATCGAACATTACCGACGTAAAAACGTACCCCGCGGCAAACACCGCGCAGTATACGATATCGCACGCTATTAAAAATACCCTGTCCTTTGCGGTGTATGCGCGCGGGTGCACTCCGCACACAAGGCAACGCGCGACGTACAGCACGTCGTAAACTATTCCGCTGAGCACGCCGCAGGTTGCGCAGGTTATAAATATAAAAACGCTCATTTATTTGAAAAGCTTGCTCTTGAAGCTCAGCCCTTTCGCGAGATACCTTACCGACTGAATTTCGCCCGTAGCCGAAAACGAACCGCTCGTCTTCGAAAAATTGACTATCTTCATGCCCGAACCCGCGACGACTATCCTGCCCGACTGATACGAAAGGATTATCTGTTTATCAGAGAACGCGTCGACGCTGTCTATAGCGGTAGCCGTGATTTTTTTGCACTGTTCGATATTTATACCGTGGGGAATGGCGTTTTCCATAAAAGCCTCCGAAAATAATAAATCACCTTGCCGGACAAGCCGCCCTCCCCGCCACGGAAAGGCATAATTTCGGCAGGTGATATTATATATGATTCGGATTATGATTTTATTACCGTACTTTCTGTATTTTGTAGACTATACGCCGAACGAGCGAGCGCGGCGCAAAGCGGGAAATAAAGATAAGCAACTTGTTGCCCGCGCCCTGAATAGCTACCGCCTTGCCTTTTCTGAGCTTTTTATAGCCGTACAGCGCGACCTTTTGCGGGCTTGCTACTTTGAGATTTTTGAAAAGCCCCGAATTTTTGAGGTTTGCCGCCTTTTCGAACCCCGTCTTAACGGGTCCGGGGCAGAGCGCGGTGACGGTTATGCCGTAAGGCTTCAATTCGACGTGAAGCGCCTCGGAAAAGGACAGCACGAAAGCCTTGCTCGCGTAGTATACAGACATCAAAGGCCCCGGCTGAAACGCCGCCACGGAAGCGAGATTGAGTATTTTACCCATCTTGTTCTCTTTCATAGATGGGATAAACAACTTTGTAAGCCGCATAAGCGCAAGCACGTTGAGGTTTACCATGTCGCGCTGTTTATCCCAGTCGCAAGCGGCAAACTCGCCGAAATCGCCGAACCCCGCATTGTTTACAAGCGTAGTTACGGCGAGCCCCTCGCGCGTCGCGTAGGCGTAAATCTCGTCGGCGGAACTCTCTTTGGAAAGGTCGGCCGCAAAAGTATGCACCGTTACACCATACTCCTTTTCAAGCCGTTCTTTGACCTCGTCAAGTTTGTCTGCGCTGCGCGCAACCAGCACCAAATCGTTTTTGTCCTTTGCGAAAAGCTTTGCAAATTCAAGCCCGAGCCCGCCCGAAGCGCCCGTAATCAATACACTCATAACCACCTCATCCGTCTGCGCCTGCACGGCGCAGACACCTTCCCCCAAGGGGAAGGCAAATATGCTGTAAACTTAAAACGACATATTGCGAAGTATATGTGCCGTTTTACGATTTCTTTTCTTTGGCGCGCGCTTTCGCACGTAACTCGCTGTTTAAAATACGCTTTCTTATACGGATATTGTTGGGCGTGATTTCTAAAAGTTCGTCGTCGCCGATAAATTCAAGACACTCTTCGAGGCTCATTTTCTTGGGAGTGATAAGCCTGAGCGCGTCGTCGCTCGAACTCGAACGGGTATTCGTGAGGTGCTTGGTTTTGCACACGTTTACGTTTATATCCTCGCTTTTGGGCGACTCGCCTACAATCATGCCCTCGTAAACGGGCGTGCCCGCGCCGATAAACAGAGTGCCCCTGCCCTGCGCGTTGTAAAGCCCGTAGGTGACCGCTTCGCCCGTTTCGAACGCGACGAGCGAGCCCGTGTCGCGGCGGGTAAGCTCGCCCTTGTACGGCTGATACTCGAAAAATACGCTGTTCATGACCCCCTCGCCCTTAGTCGAGGTCAGAAATTCCGACTTGTAACCGAAAAGTCCTCTCGCCGGAATAATGAATTCGAGGCGGGTACGGTTGCCTATCGCGCTCATATGCAGAAGCTCGCCCTTGCGGTTGCCCATGCTCTGGAATACCGAGCCCGTCGCGTCTTCGGGGACGTCGACAATCAGCTTTTCCATAGGTTCGCACTTGACCCCGTCGATTTCCTTGAACATTACGCGGGGCGTGGACACCTGAAACTCGTAGCCCTCTCTGCGCATATTTTCAATGAGTATGGAAAGATGCATCTCTCCCCTGCCGCAGACGCGGTAGCTGTCCGCGGAATCCGTTTCCTCGACGCGCAACGAAACGTCGCGAAGTAACTCTTTGAAGAGTCTGTCCCTGATGTGACGGGTTGTTACCCATTTTCCGTCCTTGCCCGCAAACGGCGAATCGTTGACCGAGAACGTCATTTCGACGGTCGGCTCGGTTATCTTTACGAATTTATGCGCCTCCACGCAGTCGGGAGAACATACGGTATCGCCTATATTGATTTTTTCGAGACCGGAAAAACATACTATATCGCCGGCTTTCGCGCTTTCGCAAGGGACGCGTTGCAACCCCTCTATCTGATACAGATTCGCAAGCTTACCGGGGGCTTTGAGGTGAATATTGTTGTAGTTTGTAACGACTACGCTCTGACCCTGATTTATCGCTCCGCGCTCTATCCTGCCCACGCCTATGCGCCCGACGTAATCGTTGTAGTCGATAGAGGATACGAGTATCTGCGCGGGGCCCTTTTCGTCAACCTCCATAGGCTTTATGTGGCTTAAAATAGTTTCGAATAAAGGCGTTAAATCCGTGCCCTTTTCGTTTATATCGAGCGTGGCGGTGCCGTCCCTGCCCGAGCACCATACGACGGGGCTTAAAAGCTGGTCGTCGGAGGCGTCGAGCTCTAATAAAAGCTCGAGTATTTCGTCCTGCACCTCGCTTAAACGGGCGTCGGGACGGTCGATTTTGTTTACGACTATTATAAGGCGGTGACCCATTTCGAGCGCCTTCTGCACCACGAAACGGGTCTGAGGCATAGGCCCCTCCGCCGCGTCCACAAGCACCAAAACGCCGTTAACCATCATCATTACGCGCTCGACCTCGCCCGAAAAGTCTGCGTGACCCGGAGTGTCAACTACGTTTATCTTTACGCCGTTATAGTGTATCGACGTGTTTTTCGCAAGTATGGTTATGCCCCTCTCGCGTTCGAGGTCGCCCGAGTCCATTACTCTTTCTTCAACCGACTGGTTCTCGCGGAAGGTATGGCTCTGCCTGAGCATCGCGTCGACAAGCGTCGTTTTGCCGTGGTCTACGTGCGCGATTATAGCTACGTTTCTTAAATCTTCTCTTAACAAATTTCTGCCTCTTTTATCTTTTTTTCATCAATCCCCGAATAACCGATTATTTGTAAAACTCGCACTTGGTGCTTCTGTCGAATAATTTCAAAATTATATCCATACAGTTCTTTGCGCCGTCGCCGCTTTCGAAAACCTTCGATTTAAAGCATGCCTCGTAAACGGCGTTGGTCAGCGGCAGTTCCACGCCGAGCTTGTCGCCGAGCTCTTTCATGGCTTTCGCCGTCATAACTCCCTCGGCAAGCTTTTCGAATTTCGCGCCGCGCGCCATCATCTCGCCGTAAGTACGGTTGTGAGAATACTCCGAAAACAGCGTCGTTTCATAATCGCCGAGGTGCGCCAGTCCGTAAGCCGAGGTGAAATTTCCACCCATAGCCTCGATAAGTCTGCCGACTTCGTTTGCGCCGCGCGACATTAACGGACCCTTTAAGCTTACGTAGCCGCTTCCGTCGAGAACGCCCGCCGCAATGCCCAGCACGTTTTTCGCCGCCGCGCCGATTTCGGTGCCTATAAGGTCGTTGCCGTAGTAAAACCTTATGAGGTTGCTTTTGAAGTTATCCGCCAGATACCTCTTCAATTTGTCGTTCGCGCTGTCGATTACCATACAGTTTGGTATACCCTGCGTGAACGCCTGAATATGACCGGGGCCGACCCACACCGCGATTTTATCCGGTGAAATTCCGCTTTCAGTCATTACCTCGGAAAGGCGCTTGCCCGAACTCTCTTCGATGCCTTTCATACAAAGCACGAAAGGCTTGTCCTTTACGTCGAACTTATTCACCTTTTGCATAAAGCCGCGCAGCCCCTGCGAAGAAATGGAAATAATTATTATATCCGCGCTTTCCACGGCGAACTGCAAATCGCAAGTAAGCGTTATGCTTTTATCGAGGGTGACGTAGTCGTTTTTACCCGTGTTTTTTAAAATTTCGTAAGAATATTCGCCCTCGGGGCCCCAGGATACGACCTGATTTTTAAGCACCGTGGCCTGATACCATGCTATAAACGAGCCCCAGCGCCCGCAGCCTAAAACTGATATTTTCATAATATACCTTTTTATATTGATTTACGTTCGAGAAATGCGCGCGACAAGGTCACCTCGTCGGTGTATTCCAGCTCGCTGCCTATGGGTATACCGTGCGCAAGGCGGGTTACGGTTACGCCCAGAGGCTTTAATAGTCTGGCTATATACATAGCCGTCGCCTCGCCCTCAACGTCGGGGTTGGTTGCCATAATAACCTCGTTTACGCCGCCCTCGTTAATTCTCGCAAGCAGCTCCTTGACGCGGATATCGTTCGGCCCGACGCCGTCCATAGGGCTTATGACCCCGTGCAGAACGTGGTAAACGCCCTTGAACTCGTGCAGCTTTTCCATTGCTATCACGTCTTTGGGGTCCTTTACCACGCAGATTTCGGCTTTATCGCGGCGTTTACATATTTCGCAAACCTCGCTCTCGGTGAAATTTCCGCATACCTTACAGTACTTCACCTTACTCTTACAGTTGATTATACTCTCGGCAAACGAACGCGCTTCCGCGTCCGTCATGCCGATAATTTTATACGCATAACGCTGGGCAGTCTTTTTGCCGACCCCGGGAAGTTTTGAAAATTCGTTGATAAGCTTGCCGATAGGCTCGATAAATACGTCCATACTTTACAACAAACCGCCGGCTTTGCCGAAGGGACCCATCTTCTCGTTATACACCTCGTCGGCCTTTTTATAGCCGTCGTTGATAGCCGCCATTATAAGGTCTTCGAGCATTTCGATATCGTCCTCGTCGGTAATATCCACCGTTTCGGACAGCCTGCTGCCGAACTCGATACCGTTGATTATTTTTTTCGCGTTCATATATACGACTACCGTTTCGTCGCCCTCTTCGCCGCCGCCCGAAAGCCCTACTATTTCGTAATCTTCGAGCTCCTTTTCGGCTTCCTGCATCTGCTCCTGCATCTTCTGGGCCTGCTTCATAAGGTTCTGCATATTTCCCATTCCGCCCATTCCGCCTTTAAATCCCATATATAACTCCTTACAACTATTTTCTCGCTCATTTTTTGCTTGCAAAAAATGTAGCGAATTTATACTGTGGTCGCGAAAACGCTTAACGGGCGAAATCAATCAGCCCTTGCGTTTTCCGACGTTTATTTGATTTCTATATCTATACCTTCGAAATTTTTCTTTAATTCTCTTACGGCTTTATCGTACTCGCTTTCGCCCTTCTTTTTAATGCGCACCTCGTGCTCGGGCACGCCGAACTCTAAAAGGGTTTCGGCTATGAACGCCGCGTTGTCGGCGCGGGTCAGCCCCCTGAATACGGCGTCGCTTTCGGTGGTTAAAACAAGCTTTTCCCCCTCGAAAAAATTACCCAGATCCATACAGAGCGTAAACAGAACGGCGTTTTTGCGGGTGGTGCGCAGGCTCCTTAAAAGCTTGCCGAACACCCCCGTTTTTTCGTCCTCGCGCAATGCGCGGGGCTTATCGGAGGCAAGCTTCGGCTGCGCCTCCCACATAGTGGGCTGAACCTCGCGCTTAGCTTGCTTTTCCGTCGGCGCGGCAAACGGATTGACGTCGTCGTGCGTTTCCGCAAGCACGGGTTTACGCATTTCGGGCTTTGTCTCTTTTTCGGGCTTCGGAGCGGCGGGCGCAACCGTAACGCCCTTTTCGAGCTTTGCTTCGAGCGCGTTTATCCTGCCGATAAGCGCGTCTATATCGTAATCGGTCTGCGGCATAGCGCTCTTTAAAACCGCCGTTTCGAGCGTGATTTTGCCGTTCAGGGAATAGCGCATATCCGTTTCCGCTTTTGACAGAATTTCCGTTACGCGCAAAAGCTTATGCCCGTCGCAGCAGTCCGCAAGATTTTTTATCCTTTCGTAAGTTTCCGCGGGCAGGTTTACTATCTGCTTCGCGTTTTTGCAAATTTTGACTACGGCGCAGTTATTGGCAAGGTTGAGTAAATCCTTTACGAGCACGCCGACGCTTTTGCCCGTCGACAGTATTTCCTCGACGGCGGAAAGCGCGGAGGACGCGTTTTCGGTAAGTATGCCCTGCATCAGTTCGGCGACCGCAAAGAAATCGGCGCTGCCTAAAACGGCGTTCACGTCGTCGTAGGTAAGCTTACCCGTGGAATAGGAAGCGCACATATCCGCAATCGACAGACAGTCGCGCGCGCTGCCCGCGCCCGCGCGGGCTATCGCCGCCACCGCCTCGTCCTCGTAGCTTTTGCCCGTTTTATCGAAAACGTCCTTTACAAGCCCTTCGAGGTCTTTTTGCGGTATCAGCTTGAAATCGAAGCGCATACAGCGCGAAAGTATCGTCGCGGGGATTTTCTGCGGCTCGGTTGTCGCGAGTATGAATACGGCGTGGGCGGGCGGCTCTTCCAGCGTTTTCAAAACGGCGTTGAACGCCGAAGCCGTGAGCATATGCACCTCGTCGATGATATACACCTTATATCTGCCCGCAACGGGCGGGTACTGAACCTTTTCCCTTAAATCGCGCATTTCGTCGACGCCGTTATTCGACGCCGCGTCGATTTCGGAAATGTCGAGATTAGAGCCGTCGGCAAGCGATTTGCACACCGCGCATTTGCCGCAGGGCGAGCCGTCGACTGGGCTTTCGCAATTGATTGCCCGCGCGAAAATTTTTGCGAGGGTGGTTTTCCCCGTGCCGCGCGGACCGCAGAAAAGATACGCGTGTCCTATCTTACCCGTGGAAATCTGATTTTTCAGGGTTCGGACGATATGCTCCTGCCTGACGACCGTATCAAACGATATCGGGCGGAAAGTTCTGTAAAACGCAAGGTATGCCATTTATTTCTCCGTTATCAAGGAAAGTAATTTATGTTTTGCGCGGTGTATCGCGTTATCCACGCTTTTGGTGCTTTTATTGAGCGCAGAAGATATTTCGGCAAGCGACATTCCGTCGGTATACATTACGAGCGCCTTATACTCCA
>CANPBT010000039.1 GCA_947572415.1 uncultured Clostridia bacterium
CCGCGTTGGGAGTAAAGCTCGGAGTGAGCGCAAGCGAAGAGCAGGTAACCGCGCCCGCGGACAAGGAAAACTACGTCGATATAATCGAATACGTAGACAGCATAGCAAAACTCGTACTCGGCGGCAAGTATCACTTAGGGCTCGAATTCGACGGAGCAAAAACGCAGATAGAGCAGGTAAAAGCGGTATATGCAAACGTCAGTGCGGAAGTGGAATTCAATGGCGAAAACAAAACGGTGCTCGCGGTTTCGATTACTAATGCAACGGCAAAGTACGAGAACATAACGCTCACGTTTAACGCTTATTACGAAATAGACTTGAAGTCGGGTTCGTACGGGAAAATATATCTCAACGTAACCGAGCTTAACGGGCAACAGCTCAACGCCAAAATTTACTGCGATATAAAAGAAGCGGCGGAGGCGATACAGAAGTTAATCGGCACGCAGATATCGTCGGAAATACAGATGCCCGAAATAACGGTATCAAAAGTAATCGAAGTGATATTGCAGCTCGATTACAATACGCTACTCAAAGCGGACAACGAAAAGCTTGCGATAACGGTAAACGCGGACGAAGTGTTGAACGGGCTCGGGATAGACCTCGGCATAAGCTTCGGCGAAATAACGCTCGAATACGAAAAGGCGACTTCGGAGTTGACGGGCGAAATCCCCGCGTTGGGAGTAAAGCTCGGAGTGAGCGCAAGCGAAGAGCAGGTAACCGCGCCCGCGGACAAGGAAAACTACGTCGACGCAACTGATATTATCTCGCTTATAAATTCCGCGATTGATGAAGTAAACGCAATTATCGACGCCAAAGACCTTTCTTTCACCGTCGGGGCGAAGTATGAAAAGGACGGCGTTTCGGCTTCGATAAACGGTACGGGCGAAGTTATATGGGCTGCGGACGGTATTAAAATTGCGTTGAGTCTTGACGTGAACGTGCTTCAAAACGGCGAAAATTTACAATTTTCGTTCGGATTCGTGTATGACCGCACGGCTTACGACGGCAACAATCAGGAAAAGCCTTTTGCAATTGTCACAGTCAATAAAACGGGGCTTAAAGTTTACCGCTCCGAAACGGATAATCTTGCCGATGCTTTCGGCGGACTGATTGAGGCGATTAAAAAACTCGCTTCGAATGATACCGTCGCTCCTGTGGCTTCAGGATACGGTGTGCGCGGCTTTGAAATAAACGATATTCTGTATAACGAAAACGTCATAACAATCATTTCTTCCTTGCTTGAATTTGCGGGCAAGCTTACAATCGGATTCGAAGATATAAACGGCGATACCGCGCGTGAGCTCGTAATCAGGCACGCCGCAGGCGGAAGCCTTACGTTGGATACGGACGGTTGCCTTGCGCTTACTTTAAAAGTTAAAGACTTCGATATATCGATATCTGCGGAAGCGGGTTCGGGGCTTACGGTTGACGGCATATTAAGCTCGTTCGAAGAGGGGTACTTTTTCTACGAAGATATCGACAGTTTTGCAAAATACCTTTTAAACGAGGTTTTAAACTCGCTCGACGCGCTTAAACTTAAAGACGTGCTCGGTGCGGAGTCGTATTCTGTCGACTTCATCCTCGACGGTAAGGCGAGCGGACTTAAAGCGCTTGAAAACGTGTATATAAAGGGTGAAACTTACTATACCGAAAACCTTTCCGACGAGCGCCTTGGCAACAATCTTTTTAAAACGGATTTGCATTTGGTAATAAACGGTACCGTTGCGGAAGCGTCTTTAAGCTATTCGGCGCGCAATGTTTACGTTGCGATTACCGAAATCGGCAATACGAAATTCGCCGACCTTAAATTCAAGGCGAGCGCGGACGAACTGTATTCGGCGATTGAGCAACTTGTAAGGCTTGTTACCGATACTAATCTTGTAAGTCTGCTCGGCGGCAATACTCCTTATACTACCCGCGGCGCGGGCATGCGCGCGTCCGCCGAGGGCGGAAACACCGTTTTAACCGACGTTTTGTACGCTTTCCTCAATATGGATTTAGCTGAGTCGTTTAAGTTCGATAAAATAAGCGGCACGGCGGAAATCAATATCGACGATATACTCGAAGCGGCCGCGGGCATAAAAATCGGAACGATTAAAATAGTTGCAGATAAGAAAAATCACGTAGTTTCTGCGAGCGTGACCTGCGGCGACGGCACATGGCTGAGCTTTGAAGCAAACCCCGCCGCGTTCGACGACAACGATAAAAACAAGATTAACCCCGATGATTATATCGATATCGGATTTATTGCGACGCTTTTGTCCGATATTAAAAATATCCTTACCGACGACAACGGTAATATTTACAAACTTTATACGTATACGGGCACGATTAAAGCAAATATTATAGTTGCCGGCGACGTAACCCTCAATAACGTAACGCTGACAGTCGGCTTCGACAACGACGGGGACTTTTACTTCACGCTTGCGGCGCGGCTCGAAAAGAAGACTTTTATATGGGACGCTGCCGATATCGGCATAACGTATTCGCACGGACTAATAACTCTGTCCAGAAATATGAATACGGACGGCGAAGAATTCAAGATAATGACTATCGAGTACCTGCTCGACAATCTTTTCAACAAGCAGTCGCCTATAGCATGGCTTCTGGGCATGAATCCGTCTACATGGTCTACGATAATGAATATGGCGGTAAAGGACGTTAACGTAAGCAGCGGACTAACCACGCCGCAGACGTATAATCTGTTCGAAACGCAACAGGTGGTAACCGACAGCAGAATTAACATAGCTGATTATATCGCGGGTATGAAAGTGGCGATAAACGGGCAAAGCGTTTCCGAATACGGCAACGCGGCAAGCGGCGCGCTTTCCAAATTCGGCAACATGGACGGCAATTACTATGCTTTCGACGTAAAAGCGAATGAGCTTACGGGCGGCGCGCTTACCGAGCTGTATGCGGCTATAACCCGCAGCGACGACCGGGGTATAAGCGGCATAAAGGCGTACGGCGCGGTAAAGAGCTTCGTGTCTTTCACCGTCGATCTGGATACTTACCGCGAGGGCATAACCGATACGCTCGACGGCGCCGACGAAAATTACTTATATGCGCCGAGCTCGCCCGAGTTCGGTACGGTAGCCGCGCCCGACTATTACGCATATGTTGCCAAAACATACGGCTTTGACGCGAACTACACTTTCGAAGCGGTTGCGGGCAGCCATTACACGCCCGTGTTCGGTTGCTTCGAGGCGGGTAAGGACGTTAACAATTATATAGCGTCCAACGTGCTCGAAACCGTTTTCCTCGACGTATACGACGGCGAAGAGGTGGAAAGGACGCTCGAGGTGAGATACGGCTCCACCGTAAATCTTGTGAGCGCATTCCCCGAATTTGCAAGCGACGTACGTAAGCTAATCTATTTAGGCGCAAACGGCGAAAAATTGCCTGCGTCGGTGGTTATCGAGGAGGGCGGCGTTCTTCCGATTATCGACGGCAGGGTAAGCATATACAAATCGTCCGAGGATGCGCAGGCGGTCACGTTCGACTTCTCGGGGCTGATACAGCCCGTCACGGCTGCGCTCGGCGACGACGAAGCGCTCGCTTCATACGAGCTTGACGGCTACACCTTCCTCGGCTGGTACGGTAACCCGCAATTTACGGGCGACAAGCTCGGATACGTTTCCGATATCGTCCCCGTCGACGACGTTAAAACGGTTTACGGTTGGTACGTAAAGACCGAAATTATGGTAAACGGCGTAATTTACACGTTCAATGCGGATAACGGCGGGCGCTATGCGGTTACGGGCTTCGGCGAAACAGAAATCAAACCTTTCACGACGGAAAACTCTGTTTTAACGCTTGAAAATTCGTTCACGTTCGGTAACAGAGAATATAAGGTTACGGAAATCTCCGAGGGCGCGTTTGCGAACGCTATGCTCAAAAACGTA
Source organism: uncultured Clostridia bacterium (assembly GCA_947572415.1). Classification (GTDB taxonomy): domain Bacteria; phylum Bacillota; class Clostridia; order Christensenellales; family Borkfalkiaceae; genus Coproplasma. The sequence continues at coordinate 3,906 of CANPBT010000039.1, forward strand.
GTCGTTCCGTCGAACATAGTCACGGTAGGCAAACTTGCGTTTTTGAATAACTACGGCATAAAATCGGTAACTTTCCTTGCGGACAGCGTCTATTTGCAGGGCGGCACGCAGACGGGATACACCGCTTTCGACGCCAACGTAACCAACGACGCGCCATTCTATAACTGCGGCGAATCCGACGGGGCTACGACAACCTTGCTTGACGTATATTATAATGAAATAACCTGCGACGGCGATAAGGACTGGCGACATTTCTTGAGAATAATGACGTACGTCCCCGCGAAAGCAAATCATTATTACATAGGCTCCAACGGCGGCACTCTGAACGCGAAAGGCAGCTGGGCGTATGCGGAATATACTTTAAACGGAAACTTTGTAACCCTTTCCGAGCTTGGGCTTTCAAACGGCGTTACGACGGATACGGCGTTGACCGACTGCGCCGCGCTCGAAAGTTATGTAAGCGGCGTGCTCGACGCGAAAACCGCTTCCGAGTACGTAAACGGTTATTCGGTAACCGTGGTATCGGTTAAGGCAGACGGTAAAATTTCTTACATATTAACAATCACTCAAAACAGCGCAAGCGAAAGGTACTACAAGTTTAATCTTTCCGTCGCGGAAGATAGCGCGGCGAACGCGATAATCGAAGCGGAGCATAAGGTTTACGGCGCGGATACGTACGTTAAATACGGTGCGACGGTAAAAGTGCTTCCCGCGATAGACGGGTTCACCGTCAAAGCGGTAACTTCTTCGCAAAACCTGACGTTGACGGAAGAAGAGGATTTTATCGCGTTCGTTATGCCCGACGGCGTTGCCGATATGTGCGTGGCGTGTGAGAAAGAGACCGTTAAGGAAGTTAAAATTATCAGTGAAAAGGTAAGCTTTTCTTACGACGGGTCGTCGGCGGCAAACGAATTTACGGTAAGCGGCGTGGAAGAGGGTGTAACGCAATTGTCCGCGCCGAAAGCGGAGGGATACTATTTCCTCGGCTGGACATATCTCGACGGCGAAAACCTCGTATTCTGCGACAGCACCGTAACTTACAGCGTTTACTATCCCGTCTGGGGCGTAAAACGCGATGGGCTCGAAGCGAGCGGCGCGATTGCGGCGGGCGGCAGTCCCAACGCGGAAGCAAACGGACTTAACTTAACGGTTGCGGAAGGCGCCTTCTACAAATGGTATAAGGACGCAGCGTTCGGAAGCGAGGCGGATACGCTTGAAAAGACAGATACGCTGCTGTATTCGAGGATGCAATATAACCTCAACGTAACCGTGTCGGGCAAGTGCAGGGAGGTTGCGATAGGCTCCGTAAAAGATTCGTACGGGGTTGCGAAAAACCTTAAAGTAACCAAAGATTTCGCAATTTACGAGGGCGAAACGATTTACCTTAAAAATGACGGCAACAATAATAAAGATTATTACATAGGCAGGTTAACCGCAGACGGTAATAAGGAAGATTTTTCCGGACAAATTTATATAAAGGCTTATGTTTTCCCGTCGGTTAAAACAATTGAAAGCGTTGCTAAATTTGACGGAAACGATGTTGACTTCACGAAAGAAGATAACCATTCTTTTGCATATAATACGGTAAACGGCAATATTAATTATACATTTACATGTTAATAAAGTATTATAACGCGCTGCGCGGAATTTCCGCGCGGCGCGTTTGGTATATGGGATAAGCCTTGTTTCATATTATATGTTATGAAACTTTTAGAACAGATTTTGTCGGAGCTCGGCGCGGATACCTTAAAGTCGTTTTCCGTCGTCCCCGATTTCGGCGGATATTTCAGAAGCGTGAAAGGGGTATCGGAGTACTCGTCGGAAAAAATCGTGCTCGTACTACGTAAAAATAAAATCGTAATCGAGGGCGAGGGGCTCACACTCGGCAAGTATTTCGAGCAGGATTTATTTATCAAAGGTAAGATAAAGGGGGTAAAAATTGACTGATTTTACAACCGTTAGCGTAACTTCGTCGGCGGAACTTGCGGTTAAAAAGCTTCAGAAGGCGGAAATAGGCATATATAACTGCAAAAAAGAGGGCGCAAATTTTATATTTTCGGTAAAAGATAAACATATTAAAAAAGTTTTTGCAATTTTTGCAAAGCCGTGTTATAATATCTGTGTATATGGAGAAAGTCGGAAAACTACGCTGTTTAAACGCGCTGTTGCGCGCGCCGGCCTTATTGTAGGCGCGGCGGCGTTCGTCGCGGTTGCCTGGCTGTCGGAGTCGTTCGTGTTCAAAATTAACGTGGAGGGCAGCGGCAGCTATCTCTCGCCAGAGGTTAAGCGTATAATCTACTCTTCGGGCGCAAAGGAGTTTTCGCTTTGCTCGGGCTTTGACGCGCCCGCGGCAACGGGCAAAATACTCGCTTTGCCTCGGGTCACGTTCTGCAATATCCAAAAGCGCGGCAGTATACTTCACGTAGACGTTCAGGTCGACGAGGAGCACAGCGGCGGCGTCAGCCGCACTCCGCTCGTGTCCGACGTCGACGGCGTAATAAAATACGTTGCGGCTATATGCGGCACTGCGGTTGTCGGCGTCGGCGACAGCGTTAAAAAGGGCGACGAAATTATCGCGGCGTATACTCTTGTAGGAGAACAGCGCACAGATTGCCTTGCCGTCGGCTATGCGGAGGTCGAGTATACGGGCCGAGCGGAATATCCCGCGGACTGCGAAAGCGACGAAAACCTTAAAAACGCTTACTCGTCTGTGCTTATCGGTGCGGATAAAATAATTTCTCGTTCGCATACGGTAACTCCAACCGACGGCGGAGTCGTTTACGTAATAGATTTTACGTGTTTGCATAAGTTAAGTATAAATATGGAGTAAATTCTAACGGAATTAAGATGTCAGATTGCGTTAAAAAAGTCGAAGCGGGCAGTATGGACAAGCTTCAAAAGCTTCTCGGCACGTTTGACGAAAATTTAAATATAATAATGCGCGGGCTGGGCGTTATTATCCGCGTGGACGGGCTTACGTTCATAATCGAGGGCTCGGAGGAGCGCGCCGCGCAGGCTGCTGCCGTGCTCGAAAGCTTGTCGGTGCTCGTAAACGGCGGCGACGCATTAGATAAGGGCAGGGTAGAGTACTGCGTCGAACTCGCGCGCGAGGGTAAAGCGCAGGATATAACAAAGCTTTCTTCCGATACTGTGGCCATAACCTACCGCGGCAAACCCGTAAAGTGTAAAACCGTAGGGCAGAAAAGATATATCGACAGTATAAAGCTTAACCCCGTGACGTTCGGCATAGGTCCCGCGGGCACGGGCAAAACCTATCTTGCGGTATGCGTTGCTGTGCAGGCTATGAAAAGCAGGCTGGCGGATAAAATTATCCTTACCCGCCCCGCGGTCGAAGCGGGCGAAAAACTCGGCTTTCTGCCGGGCGATTTGCAGAATAAGGTCGACCCGTATCTTCGCCCCTTATACGACGCCTTGCAGGAAATGCTCGGGCTCGAAACCTACACAAAGCTGATGGAGCGCGGGTCTATCGAAATAGCTCCGCTCGCGTATATGCGCGGCAGAACGCTTTCAAACGCGTTTATAATTTTGGATGAAGCGCAGAACACCACGCGCGAGCAGATGAAAATGTTCTTAACCCGCCTAGGCGACGGCAGTAAAATGGTCATTACCGGCGACAGAACGCAGATTGACCTGCCGTCGGGCAAATCAAGCGGGTTAGAGCACGCCGCCGAAGTTTTAAAAGAAGTGGATGGCGTGGGAATAATTCACTTGACCGATAAAGACGTCGTTCGTAATCCCATGGTAATGAAAATAGTCAGGGCTTACGAAAAAGCCGACAGGGACGACGAAAAGAGGAGGTTATCCGGTGCAGACGGTAACAAAACTGAGTAAAAAAGATATAGCCAAAAGTCTGGTTTCGTTCGTTACCGGCACTTTGGGGCTGTATGTACTGGTAGTATGTATGATACTTATCGAAGTGGGAGCTTCGGGGTTTATCGGCTACTTTTCGGAAAATCAGCAGTCGCTTTTAACGGTTGCGATATCTTTTGCCGTGCTGTCGGCAATGCTTTACTGTTACTTTTTCTTTGAAAACAAGGCTGTTTTGGCAAAGTATTCCAAAACGACCGAGCTTTTCCTTATAATATATATATCATTCGCGCTCGTGTTCGCAATGAAGTACGTGCACCGTATGTCGCGCCCCGTGGCTTTTCTTGCCCTGATGTCCGTCACTCTTTTCAGACGGCGCGACGCGATTTTTATAAATTCGGTTTACGCGCTTATGATGCTTATAATAGACAGGTTTACAAACCTTACGGCTATGCGCGATTATATGTTCGAAAGCTATGCTTGCCTTCTTTGCACGTTCTGCTCGGGCATAGTCGCCGTATTCGTTTTCAATTCGGTTAAAACCAGATTTCAGAGCGTGCTGCTGGCGTTTATTCTTCTTATCCCAGTCGAATTAATAAACTGCGTGATAGTTCTTCCCGTCAGTCTTGCCACGTATACGGCGGGCGATATCCTCGATTTGCTCATCTTCGGCGCGTTGAGCTGCATACTTTCTGTAATGCTCTATATGTTCATTCTGCCCGTCTGCGAAAGGTTTTTCGCCGAAATGACGGTATTCCGTTTAAGGGAGCTCACGGGAGACAGCGCAAAGCTCATTAAAAAATTGAAGGAAAACGCGCCCGGCACTTACAGCCATTCGCTCGTCGTATCGCAGCTTGTCGAAGCGTGCGCAAAGGCGATAGGCGAAGACCCCGAGCTCGCGCGCGCCGCGGCGTTTTATCACGACGTTGGTAAGCTCAAAGCGCCGGAAATGTTCTCGGAAAACCAGACGGAGTACAACTTCCACGACGATATCACCCCCGAGCTTTCCGTCGATATTATCCGTTCGCACACAAGGAACGGCGCGCAGCTTATAAAAAAGAGCCATCTGCCCGAATTTTTTGCCGACGTAGCAATTCAGCACCACGGCACGATGCCCATAAAATATTTCTATTATAAGGCGCTTAAACTTTCCGACGGCGAACTTAATATCGACAACTATTCGTATTCGGGGCCCGTACCCGAATCCAAGATTGCCGCGCTGATAATGATAGCCGACTCGTCCGAGGCGGCAACCCGTACCCTGCCCGACCGTTCGCCCGAAAAGGTGGAAGCTTTCGTAAGAGGGCTTATCGAGGAAAGGCTGGATTTGGGTCAGTTCGATAACTGCAACATAACCATGCGCGAGCTTACTATCGTAAAAAGCACAATAGTCAACCAGCTTACGGGCGTTTACCATTCGCGCGTGGCGTATCCCAAACTTTCCGTTTCGAAGAAGAAGTAATTATGCAGCTTATTATTTACAGTGAAATCGATTTTACCGCGCTTTCCGTCGCTTTCGAAAACCAGTTTGAAAGCGATTGCAATCTGTCTGCGGAAATAGTCGCCGTCGACGAGGCGGAAATACGCAGGCTCAACCGCGAAATGCGCGGAGTGGACGCGGTGACCGTCGCTTGACGGCATTTTCGGGAAAAAGCTCGAGAAGAATAAATTCCCCGCAGATATCGATGAAAACGGTAATCTATTTATAGGCAGTATAGCGATTTGTTTGCGCCGCGCGGAGGAGCAGGCGGAGGAATTCGGTCATTCCGGGGAAAGGGAGCTCAACTACCTTGCCGCGCACGGCATATGCCACCTGCTCGGTTACGACCATATGACCGAAGAGGACAAAAGCGTCATGCGTGAAAAGGAAGAACAAGTGCTTGACAGAGCGGGGTATTCGAGATGAAAAGCGGTTTTATAGGCTTAATCGGCAAAGCGAACGCGGGCAAAAGCACGCTCGTGAACGTGTTGGTGGGCGAAAAGGTCGCGATAGTATCGCCCAAACCTCAGACCACGCGCGACGCGATTATGGGCGTTCTCACAAAGCCCGATTATCAGCTTGTGTTCGTGGATACTCCGGGCATATACAAAGCTGGCAGCCGCCTTGCGGATAAAATGGTCAAAACTACCGAAACGGCGGCAAAGGACGTAGATTTCATTCTGTATGTTCACGATGGGCACGGCGGAGTTGCCGACGGGGATATCGCGCTCATAAAAAGGTACATGTCCGAAAAAATTCCTATGGCGATAGCATATACGAAAATAGATATTATGCCAAAGGAAAATATCCCGGCAGACGTGAAAAAGTTCTATGAAAACGGTATCGATTGCGATATTCTGCCCGTATCCGCGCGCAAATATACTAACATAGGCAAGCTTGAAGCCTATCTCGCGGATAAAATGCCCGAGGGCGATAAGGTGATTGCGGAGGATATCGTTTCCGACAAGTCCGAAAAGTTTATGGTTTCGGAAATAATGCGTGAAAAGATTTTATTAAAATTCGGGCAGGAAATTCCTCACGGCATAGCCGTGGTTATAAACACGTTCGAAAAACAGGATAACGGCGTATACGACGTCAATCTCGATATAATCTGCGAAAAGCCCAACCATAAAGCAATCCTCATAGGCAGGCAGGGCTCGGCTATAAAGGAGGTTTCCTCCTTTGCAAGAAAGGATATGGAAAAGTTTCTGGGCGCGAAAGTCTTCCTTACTACCTACGTAAAGGTTAAGGAGGATTGGCGCAACCGCCCGAATCTGTTGCGCGATTTCGGCTACGAAGATTAAATAATTTGAAAATAATGACGCATACTCTTATTGAGAGGTGGCGTATGAAAAGAGATAAAGACGCAGCGGAGCTTGCCTGGAAAATGTTCGAAAAAACCGGAAACGTAAGCTATTATATGCTGTACAAGCATCTGGACGACCAAAATTAAAAGTCAAAAGAGTACAAATGGAAGTTAAAGTAAACGCGCTTATGCTAAGGGCGGTTGACTACGGCGAAAACGATAAAATACTCACCCTTTTATCGGCGGAAAAAGGAAAAATTTCCGCGGGCATAAAGGGCGTGAAAAAGGCGGCGGCGAAGCTCAAATTTGCGGCGCAGCCTTTTTGCTTTGCGGAATACGTTTTATCGGTGCGCGGCGACAGATTCACCGTAATCAATGCTTCCGAGTGCGAAAGCTTTTACGACTTGCGCGCCGACGTAAACAAATTCTATGCGGCGAGCGCGGTTACGGAAGCGGCTAATTTTTTGTCGTATGAGGGCGACGATTGCCGTGAAATTCTGTACGCCGCGGTCGGCGCGCTGTCCGAAATATGCTCCGGTAACGAAACGCAGGCGCTTATAAAGTTTCTTCTGTTCGCGCTGAGCCGTTCGGGCTACGGTATTAATGCGGAGCAATGCGCGGCGTGCGGCGCAGACCTTTTTAACGGGTCCGCCGCGCTGCGGTTTGATATGGGCTCGGGCTCGTTCATATGTGCGGAATGCGGCGACGGCGCCGGCGCAAGCAGGGTGACGTACAACGTTATACGTAAGCTCGGCGGGAAAAGCTTTAAAGAAGAATACATAACCCCCGACGGCGAAAAGCGCGCCCTGCGCTTAATCCGCGAATTCGTGTCGTATAAGCTTAACGTGTCTTTCAAAAGTTTGTCGGAATATATAAGATTGATTTAATCGCGGCATAAAAGCATAGTTTTGTTTATGCCGTTTTTTTGCGGAAAAAATTAGCTATTTTTAACAAATTTTACCTTAAACACTTGCTTTAATCCGCGGATTATATTATACTTAAATAGTTAATAAAATTAATATTTTGGAGGAATTTTCTAATGGCAAAGAAGTATTGCTATCTCTTCACCGAAGGCGACGCAACAATGCGCGAGCTTTTGGGCGGCAAGGGTGCAAACCTCGCAGAAATGACAAAAATCGGGCTTCCCGTACCCCAGGGCTTTACAATTTCGACCGAAGCCTGCACGCAGTATTATGAAGACGGCAGAAAAATCAACGCCGACATTCAGAAAGAAATTTTGGAATACATCGAAAAGATGGAAGAAGTCTGCGGCAAGAAGTTCGGCGATAAGGAAAACCCTTTACTTGTTTCCGTCCGTTCGGGCGCAAGGGCTTCCATGCCCGGTATGATGGATACCATCTTAAACCTCGGCCTTAACGAAGATGTAGTAAACACCATAGCTGAAAAATCCGGCAATCCCCGTTGGGCTTGGGACTGCTACAGAAGATTTATTCAGATGTTCTCCGACGTCGTTATGGAAGTCGGCAAAAAGTACTTTGAAAAGCTCATCGATAAGATGAAGGAAGAAAAGGGCGTTGAGTTCGACGTAGACCTCACCGCGGAAGACCTTAAAAACCTTGCTTATCAGTTTAAAGCAGAGTACAAAGCACAGCTCGGCAAAGATTTCCCCGACGACCCCAAGGAACAGCTTTTCGCTGCGGTTAAAGCCGTATTCCGTTCGTGGGACAACCCCCGTGCAAACATCTACCGTATGGACCACGATATTCCCTATTCGTGGGGTACTGCCGTAAACGTTCAGATGATGGCGTTCGGCAACATGGGCGACGATTGCGGTACGGGCGTTGCTTTCACCCGTAACCCCGCAACGGGTGAAAAGGGACTTATGGGCGAATTCCTTATGAACGCTCAGGGCGAGGACGTCGTTGCAGGCGTTCGTACCCCGATGCCCATAGCAAAGATGGCAAAGGTTCTTCCCGACGTTTACAAGCAATTCCTCGGCGTATGCGAAACGCTTGAAAAGCACTACCGCGATATGCAGGATATGGAGTTCACCATCGAAAAAGGCAAGCTCTATATGTTGCAGACCCGTAACGGTAAACGTACCGCGGCTGCCGCAATAAAAATCGCGTGCGACCTCATAGACGAAAAGATGATTACCGAAAAAGAAGCGCTTATGCAGATTGACGCCAAGTCTCTCGATATGTTGCTTCATCCCCAGTTTGACCCGAAAGCTTTGAAAGAAGCCAACAAGGCAAACGTTGTAGGTAAAGGCATCGCTGCTTCCCCCGGTGCGGCTGCGGGCAGCATAGTATTCACCGCAGAAGACGCGGTTATCGAAGGAAAGAAGGGTAATAAGGTTGTTCTCGTCCGTCTTGAAACTTCCCCCGAAGATATCGAAGGCATGAAGTTTGCGCAGGGTATCTTGACGGTACGCGGCGGACAGACTTCCCACGCGGCGGTTGTTGCGCGCGGTATGGGTACCTGCTGCGTATCCGGCTGCGGCGACATTAAAATGGAAGAAGAAAAGAAGCGCTTCACCCTTGCCGGCAAGGTATTCAAGGAAGGCGACGAAATTTCGCTTGACGGCTCTACCGGTAAAATCTACGATTGTCTTATACCCACCGTACCCGCAGACCCCAACAGCGGTTACTTCGGCAGAATTATGGCGCTTGCCGACAAATATAAGAAGCTCGGCGTAAGAACAAATGCGGATACGCCCAACGATGCAAAGCAGGCGGCTGCGTTCGGCGCGCAGGGTATTGGCCTTTGCCGTACAGAGCATATGTTCTTCGACCCCGAGCGTATCGGCGCTTTCAGAGAAATGATTTGCTCCGACACGGTTGAAGAGAGAGAGGCGGCGCTCGCTAAAATCGAGCCCATGCAGCAGGCGGACTTCGAAGGGCTTATGGAAGCACTGGAAGGTCAGCCCGTAACTATCCGTTTCCTTGACCCTCCTCTTCACGAGTTCGTCCCTACGGACGCGGATGATATCAAGGCTCTTGCAGAGTCGCAGGGTAAAACCGTTAAGCAGATTAAGCAGATTATCAACGATTTGCACGAGTTTAACCCCATGATGGGTCACCGCGGCTGCCGTCTTACCGTAACCTATCCCGAAATCGCCGTTATGCAGACGAGGGCAGTAATCAAAGCGGCTATCAACGTACAGAAGAAACATCCCGACTGGAAAGTCGTTCCCGAAATCATGATTCCTCTTACGGGCGAAGTAAAAGAGCTTGCGTTCGTTAAGGAAACGGTTGTAAAGACCGCGAAAGAGGTTATCAAAGAGTCCGGCGTTAAGCTTAAATACGAAGTCGGCACCATGATAGAAATCCCCCGTGCGGCGCTCACTGCCGATGAAATCGCTAAGGAAGCTGATTTCTTCTGCTTCGGCACCAACGACCTGACGCAGATGACATTCGGCTTCAGCCGTGACGACGCTGGCAAATTCCTGCCTTCGTACTACGCTAACAAGATTTACGAAAGCGACCCGTTTGCACGTCTTGATACTAAAGGCGTAGGCAAACTTATGGATATGGCCGTTACGCTCGGCAAGGGCGCAAACAAGAAGCTTCACGTAGGTATCTGCGGTGAGCACGGCGGCGACCCCTCGTCAATCGAGTTCTGCCACAACATAGGGCTCAACTACGTTTCTTGCTCGCCTTACCGTGTGCCTATCGCGCGTCTTGCAGCAGCACAGGCTGCTATTAAACAAAGCAAGGAGAACAAAAAATAAGCCGTTTTGGTCATTCTCCATTAGCTTTGAAGAAGCCAAGCAGTATCGTCGCAAATTTCTCAATGTGCTAACGCGCGAATCTCAATGGGAAGAAATAATTGTTGACGTATATCTTTAATCAAATAGAAAGCCGTTACTTTGTGTAGCGGTTTTTTTCATTGTCCGTTTTTCTTGCTTTTACTCTCTAATTTTGCTATAATGATTATGCGATAAACAATGATTTACAAGTGAGGCGAGAAATTATGAACACCGAAATTCGGGTTGCTATTGATAAATTTAAAGAGGTAAAAGATATATTAAAAAAATTTGATAGC
>CANPBT010000040.1 GCA_947572415.1 uncultured Clostridia bacterium
ATACCTCATCCGCCGCTGCCGACAGCAGCGACACCTTCCCCCAAGGGGAAGGCTACGATAAGGAAGAGGGCGACAAAGAGGAAGATTATAATGAGGATTACGACGAGGCGATTTTGCAAGAAATTGCAAAACGTAGCGGATATGATAACGACCTAATAATCTTTTATTTGCAATACAACAAGTTAACCGCACAGGAGCTTTACGACGATTTACTGGCGCGCGGTTTTGATTGCGTAAATGATATTTCGGACTTTATAAAGGCTTATAACGAAGGTGAAATTGTGGTTACGGAAGAGGACGGTTTCCTTCCGCCCGATACGTCTTCATATGCAATGCTTTATCTAGTAGGTTTACAGGACGAGTGGCAGCAATATTATACAAGTAAAACGCTTACAAACGAAGGACAGCTTACTGGGAGCCCTAACTATACTCTCGGTTTTTATGACCGTTGGAATTATAACAGAAATAATACTCCTGCCGGAGATAATTTTAAATATGCCTTGGTATGGTTGGAGCCGGGTGAAGAATTCGAGTTTGGTATCTATTCGAGGATAAACTACAATTCGGTTACTTACGGTGTAGATAATGCAAACACGTTTTTACAGAGTAAGTTGGGCTATTCCAGTTCTCACTCCTATATGGACGAGTACTATACCGCGATAAATCCTGCGGCTGCAGCAGGTTCTGCTGCAAGTAACACTTATCTTACCAAAACCGCCGGCACAAACGGCGCAGGCTGGCATAAGCTGAAAATCAGCGGCGACGCCCCCTCCGGCGTATATTATATGCAGTTTTACCTGCCCAGAAACAACGCCTCCGTTGCAAGATTTCTTTGGCCTGGTACGGGCAGAGTATGGAATGGAAATTTTACTAACAATTTTAATCCAAGTGTGGAATGGCCCGCCTCGTTGTGTTGGTCGTATTATGCACAATTAAAAGTTATAGTTATGCGCAAAAGCGTGCAGAAGGTCGAAATGGAGTTCGACGAAGGCGTAAGCTCTGACAGAACCACGAAAACCGTAACGTATGACGGCACGCCCCAAACCATAACCTTCTTAAACGACTGGAGCGCCGGACTTATTAATCTTCAGCTTAGTAATTCAAATATTACTGTGAAGTCAAGGAACGGTTATAAGACAAACAAACAGAGCAAACTGGTTTTACAGGCAACCGAAACGGGCACCTATACTATAACCATAAAGCCGTTTAATAAATGGTCTGATTATTCCGGCTCGGGGCCTTCGCCGGCGTTGACGTTTACGTTCATTATCAAAAAAATCGAGCTGCAGCTACCAACTATGCAGGTGGAAACGGGCGTAGATACGGCGACGAATACAAAATTCGTCTACGATACCGGTCAGGACCAGTACGTCAGCGTCCACCCCGTGCCAAAACAATATACAACGTATACGGCAGACAGCTTGTCCGAGTGGCTATGGTCGGACGACGGAATGCTCACGCTGGCGCAAAGCACGCAGGGCACGTATACTTTTACGGTAAAGCTTAACAGCAAAACAAATATGGTCTGGGCGGGGGTATCGGACGACCCTTCCACGCCCGAAGACGAACGTACGGCAGACCAGACGTTTACTTTCATCATCGGCCCGCAGATGATAACCGTTTCGCCGGAGATAATCGACGACGGCGGCACAATCACCGATTTTAATAAAGAGGTGACTTATAACGGCGCAGACCAGACGATGAGTATAATGTACATATCGTACCAGAGTATGGAAATAGATACGGGCGACCTCGCTATGGTAATGAAGGACAACGTAATGTCCGTCACTGCGCTTAACGCGGGCACCTATCCTATAATTCTTACTCCGAAAGACCGTTACGTCTGGGATGACGGAACAAACACCCCCCGTACTTATAACTTTATAATCAACAAAATGAAGATAAGCGCGCCGTATCTGACGGACGACGACGCCGTGGATAATAAAAAGGTTGTAACTTTCTACGGCGAGTTCAACGAGGACGGCACCGAGTGGGTTGAAACGCTTACCTTTGAAAACGCGCTTCAAGCGCGTATAAACTGGATTTCGCTCGAAATGAGCCAGTACAACTGGGGCGATACCCGCCTCATACTTTCCGCGCGCAATGCGGGCACGTACAAGGTCGAGTTCGAGTGTAAGCCCAACTATCAGTGGGACGACGGCGTCGAGCCGCCCGTCTGCGAGCTGGTAATCAAAAGAAAGCCTATCGAGATGCCTTATCTTATTAAAGACCCCGCACTGAGCGCGGGCGAGGGCAGACCGAAAGACGAAATAGTCAGCTACCCCGACGATTACACCAAAGAAGTACAGTTCGACGAAGCCGTACACTATTTCAATATGTTCGCCGGAATGCAGGGCTCGATATTCATTTCCTACGACGAGTCGCTCGGTTACGACCATAAAAAGGACGGCTTTGCTACGTTCTCGGGTATACACGTAGAGCCGAATTCGGGCGTATACACCATAGGCATTACGCCTACGGCAAACTATTGTTGGGATAACGAAACGAATTCGAGCGATCAGATTGTATTTAAATTCAAAATCAAGGCTATCAGTATAAACCCGCTTGAAATGAAAACATGGAACTGGGTAGCGGGCGGAGACGACAGTAATCCGAATGATTTCAACAATGCAAGATACTGGGACCCCGTGTCCGTTGAAACCAGACTTACAAGCAATACCTATCATAAGACGCGTTCACACCATATAAGGATAGGCGACGGCTCGTCCGACTGGGAAACTTCCTATAATAACGAATGGCACTCCGTTCAGATTTTCGACCCTTCGACAAAGGTTTTCTATCCTGTCAATCTTCTGGACAGACTGCCCGAAAGTCTCGGCGTAAGCGTTTCGGAGGACGGCGGATACCTGACTTTCACGGCTCACGGCGCGGCGGACTATATTATCAGGATTATTCTTAACAACACCGACTATTGCTGGGGCGATACCGAGGACACGGGTATAGATTATTACCTCAACATTCTGGCGCAGGGCATAGAGAACCCTATTCTCAGAGACGCCGGTACGGAGGATAAGAAAACCGAGTACGGTAAACGCGTAACCGAAATCAAGCCGCAGGAGCTTATAGGCGAGTTCTGGGCAGATAAAAACGCCGCAGGCAAATGGGAAGACGCGGAATACCATATGATAGTCGAAATTTCGCCCGATTATAAAGATTATATCAAGTGCGAAATTTTAGACAACGATAAAAATATGCGCGGCGGCTGGGAAGAGGACCGCGTCAGCGGTAAAGACCAGCTTGTGTTCTACGCAAAGAGCGCCGGCACGCACACTGTAAGGATTTCGGTTAACAGCGAAAACTATCAGTGGAAGTCCGGCAGCGCGTACTATGATTTTAAATTAACCATAGCGGAAGCCGCCGTTGTAGGCCTCGAATTCTTCTACTTTGACGAGAACGGACAGAAGGTAAGCCTCAACAACGGCAAAAGAGAGCTTTTGGGCGGCGATACCGCAAGCGTTACGTTTGAGTACAATACCGAGCCGTTCGAAGTTTTCGCCGAGCGCATCGAGCTCGAAGGCGAAGAGCTGAAGGACGAATACCTGCGTACCGAATTTGCAACGCAGTTCGATTTCAGCAACATTACCGCAAAAGCGTATAAAGACGGCAAGGTTATAAATCTTACGGCGAAAATAACCGAAGACGATAAACTCAGCCTTTCGGCAATCGAAGCGGGCGAATACGTTGTTACAATCGTGCCCAACACCGACTATTGCTGGCGTATAGGCGCGCGGAAAGACCCGCTCGTGTTTACGCTCAATATAACTCAGCGCGGCGTTGAAAGGCCTACGCTTATAGATACGGAAGACGGCGGCGTCGTCAACCCCACCTCGTCGTTAAAGACGATAGTGTACAACAAGGGCACGCAGTCCATTACCGTTGCGCTCGGAGAATATCCGCTTGCATACACCGTAGAAAGCTGGCAGGGCGTGGACGCGTCGGGTAACCCCATTCAACCCGTTTACGACCTTGAAAACGAAGAGGGCGCACGCATTTCCGCAAGCGCGCTCGACTCCGGCGATTATATACTCGGTATAATTATCGGCGACGACAACAACTATAAATGGAAAAATAAAGACTATCTGCCGGTGCAGACCTATACTCTTACCATCAAGCCTTTGGGCATCGAAAGCCCCACTGCATGGCTTTGGGACGGCGAGGAAGCGGATTTCGACGCGGATAAAGGGTCGGGCACGCAGGTCAGACCCGGTACTCAGGCGGCGGGCGACCCTTACGACAACGACCACCACTGGCTGTACCTTATAGGCAGGTCGGTCATCGACGGCGACGTTAAGTTCACGTTTACTTCGTCGTCGCCTACCTCGAACGGCGCGTCGTCGCTGCTCACCGCAGAGGTGAGAAACGACGGCGTCATAGTCGCGAATAAGTTCGGCGCGATTGCGGTTGACGAATACGTCGTTAAAGTAGAGTTCATTACAAAGAACTATTACTGGAGCGATAACGGAAACACGAATCCGGCGATAGTAGAGCCGAAAGAGTATAAATTCAGGGTAAGTACGAGGGTTATTGACGTACCTTACCTCAAAGACGACAGATATCAGGCAATAAAAGACAATAGCCTCTACGCAAACTTCACGTACGACGGCAACAGCCAGGCAACTACCGTTGCGGGTTACGACGACGTTTATATGGCCGTCGTGCCCTACAACGCTTCTACCGCGGTTACGCTCGGGGCTGAGGGCAGCGGCGAGTTTGAGGTAAAAACCGTGGGCGCGGGCCTTGTTTCCGGCACGTATCGCGCGATAATTAAGCTGAGAGACCCCGATAACACGAGATGGGGAACAAGCGTTGACGACGTTGCGGATAAGTACGTCAATATCGTAATAGAAAAATACAAAGTAACCGTACCGACTCTGAGCGAGGCCGATTATACGAGCCGTTGGGAAAGATTCGTTACATATACCGGCGAAGACTGGAATGAAATAATACATATATACGACATCAATCCCGACTGGATGACGTACACGCTTATGTTGCCCGACGAGATGACGGGCACGTTCGAGGCGACTTCGGGTACTTTGAATAATTTACTTACCGTAAGCGCCAAAGCTCCCGCAAAGACGTATACTGTCAGAATATCGTTGAACGACCCCGTCAATATGGAATGGCAGGGTATGGACGGCAGTATCGACGACCTCAATTTCAGTCTGGTTGTAAATAAGTACAGCGTCGATAAACCTTATATTCAGATACCCGACGGGTCTACCGAGGGTGCGGAAGGCGTAGTAGGTTTTACAAAGACGCTGACCTATAATTACGACGAGCAGATTATGCGCGTCGGCAATTACTGGAACGACGTTGACAACAGATGGATGACTTACTCCGTCGTTTCCACCGACGAGTTCGAAAAGAACCAGTACGAGCCTAACGTTATCCCGGAAACGGCGTTCAAGCCTGCGGAAAATTATACGATAGGTCACGAATATAAAAAGGATATAAACGACGGTATCCTCGTATTCGGCGCAACGGCGGTAGGTAAATATATCGTAAGGTTCACGCTCACGGGCAACGCCGTCTGGTCGGACGGAAGCACTGAGCCTATCGACGTAGTGCTTATAATCAACAAACTGATGTTCGATACGCCTTTCATAGTTGACCCTGCCGATAGCGAGGGCAGCGTCACGGGCTCGAAAACAACGCTTACTTATGAATATAAGCTTGAATTCGAAAAGACCGGCGACGTGATTACGGCGGTCAGAGGCGTGACCCGTACGATGAATATCGCGGAGTACAACCCCCGCATAATGGAGCTTTACAACGTTGGCGGCGCGATTTTCGACGAATCGACCAAGCCCGGCGGCATTAAAGACCTGTTCGAGGAAGGTGACGAATACTACTCGTTCAGCGTTATCGACGCGGGTACTTATACAGTAACTTTCAGACTGCTTGACTTTAAAAATATGCGCTGGAAGTATGCCGATAGCGAAACGATTACGTTTACATTCCGTATCAACAGACTTACGCTCAATAATCCGTCGATTGCAAGCGATTTCCTTTTGAGCACCGAAACCGTCAACGGCGATAAGCTTTCCGTTCAGTACGATACCAGACTTCACACGCTGATGCTGGAAAATATGCTTAACGGCAACGCCGTACCCGACGGAAACAGGGACGAACTGCTCGAGTATTACATGTTCTATCGCGATACCACCGTCTATAACGATAAAATGGATAATATCGCCGATACGTTGAATTATTACGAAAGCACGGGCGATATGCTTGTCAAGGATATTTACGGCGCAAATTATATCGGCGGCAAGGCTGACGAAAAGGCAAACAAGACGAATATAGTTACGTTCGGCGCTACAAGGCCCGGTGTTTATACCCTTAAAATCGAGCTTGCAGACGTAAACAATATGGTATGGAAGGACGGCACGACCGACGCGCGTACTTTCACGCTCGAAATCACTAAGATGGAGCACGACGCGCCTACAGTAGCATCGAATACGAACACGTCGCAGCAGTATGACGGCGTGCCCGTAAAATTCTCGATCAAGAATATTTACAACGGCAAAACCAAGCCCGACGGCCCCGTGGAAAGCTACGAATACGAAAAATACGAAATCGTAAGCTATACGGGCGACGCGAACATCGATCTTGACGCTTTAAAAGCGAACGGTCAAATCAAGAATTTCGAGGACAGCTGGTACGACGGCGTGCTTACGCTCAAATTTACCGAAGTCGGCGAATACGTAGTCAGGGTCTGGATAGACGAAGATCTGACCGAATTCACAAGCTGGAAAAATACGACGGAAACTTCCGCCGTGTTCAGATTCAGGGTAACGAAGCGCACGATAACCGCCGAGTTCGAGTTCGGCGCGCCGAAGGACGAGGTTACGGACGCAAGTCTTAAGACGGGCTCCGGCACGTGGGCGGTTAGCACGGAAGTCGTTGCGAAAGTTACGTTACGCGGTTTGCGCGCACGCAACATAGGCACCGAAGCGATTCCCGTTTACGAAGCGGATAAAAAGAACATCAGGATCAAGGTATTCTTTAAGCAGGTAGGCGGCACCGAGGAGCTTAAAGTCGTTACGTTCGATATGGAAAACTTCACGGCGAAGTCGGACGGCGACGGTACTTATTCGATTTCGTGCGAATATGCTTTCCCGTTCGGTATAGATAATATCGTTAAAAACACTTACGAAATTTTTGCGGTACAGCTTGACGCCGAAAGCAATTACGAGCTTGAAGAAAGTTCGGAGAGATTTATAATAACGCCGGACCCCGCGCCGTTCAAGCCCGAGTTTATACTCTGGCAGTACACGATTGACGAAGACCCCGCAACACTTCGCAACGTAGGCACGCAGGGGCTCGACCCGAATAACAGATTCCATATTCCTTACCTGACCGACGGCGGAAGATATCATTTCAATTTCTTCCTTACGCCGGAAGGAATGCTCGGCTTCGATAAGCTCGGGCATAGGACGCCCGAGGAAGCTTTGCTTACCTGGGAAGTGCAGCTCGATTCGCAGTGGGGCGATCTGAGCGCGCAGGACGCGGGCAATTACGAAGCGAAAGTAACTATTTCAGCAAAGAATATCGACGTTTATTACTTCCCTACGACGGTATTCACGCTTTACTACACAATCGACCCCGCTAAGTTCGATATTTCCTGCCTGACGTGGGATTACGACGACAGCAATCCGTTCGTATTCGACGGCACCCAGAAAACGGTAAAACTTGTTTCGTCGCTCACGGACGGGGCTTTCCCCGCAGGACTTACCGCAACGTACAGCGTTTCGGGCTATGCGGGCAACCAGCAGACTTACGGCAACACGTACAGGACGACGGTTAAATTCACAAGCGCGTCCAAAAACTATGCTGCGCCCGTTATGGGCGACCAGACCACTTACGAAGGCACTTTCGAGTGGGTCTGCGAGTGGGTAATCATGCCCATGAAGATAGACGTCAGCTGGTCGCAGAGCGGCAGCTCGTCCGACGGCGATAAGATTAAGTATAATCCTATAATAGCGGAAACAGAGCATCGCAACAAAGTTACGTATCTGTACTGGAAGCTTACGGGCACCGACCCCGACGACCCCGATTCGTGGACTTCAGTGCCTTCGATAGAGCGCGAAGTAGGCAAAACCGAAACGTTCAGGGCGCAGGCAGTGCTCAAATCAGGCGTCGGCGCGTCCAACTATGCAGGCAACTACGAGCTCGTGTTCACGGGCGAATCCGACGTATTGCAGTTCGAAGTCGGCGGAAACGAAACCGCGATTTACGTGCACGTGGAAATCAACGACAAGTCGGATACGCAGTACGAATATACGGGTAACCCCGTCAAGGCGAAAGCGGTAATCGATACCGATACTTCAAACGGCGAGATAACGCTGGACAATATAGTAGTCGTCTACTATTCGCAGCTGGACCTCGACCAGCCCATATCCGCACCGAAAGAACCCGGTTCTTACAGGGTTGTTCTGAAACTCAAATACAGCGGTGAAACCGAGTACGAGCTTGTCGGCGGCACGTTCGATTTCGAAATTGTAAAAGCTAATTTCGACCCGGACGGGTTCAGCTGGAAGTACACGCACAGACCTCTTGTCGGCGACAGTATAACCGCTATTTACAACAAAGAGCAGAATAAGTGGATAAATACCGAAACAGAGGAAGAGGTAGCGTTCGTATTCGACGGGTTTGCGCACGTAGTCGAACTCGTTAGCACCGACAGCCATCTTTCCATCATAATGGACGCGGCTTCCACGAACACCTATGCGGGCGATTACACGTCGACTGCAATGTTCCGTTTCGACGAAACGAGATGGAATGCGCCTACGGTAGACCGTACGTTCGACTGGTCTATCCAGAAGCAGCTTCTCGATTTGTCGTCGATTAAATGGAGCTACGAGCAGCCTTTCGAATATTCGCTTGTAGGCGGAGTTCCGCAGGAATACTCGGTTGAATTGCTCGGCCTGCCTACGTATCTTCTCGATAAAATTACGTACGTAACGACGCTTGGCAGCAACTTTGTAGACAATAAAAACACGCAGGCGGGTAATTACTTTACCGTAGCTACCGTGAAAACCGACGCAATAGACGGCGAAAATTATATCCTCGGCGATTGGCCTTCGGCCATACCCTCGAGGCTCGGCTGGACTATTTCACGCAAAGTTCTCGATATTCCCGTAAGCAACGGCAAATGGACGAAGTTCGACGGCGATCTGCACAATCTTCTCGGATTGTTCGATATAGCCGTAGACTGGGAAGAGTATTTTGACATTTCGCTCAAATACCTTTCAGCCGACGCCGCGGAGGGCACGGAAGCTGCCGCATACGACGGTACCGACAAATACGGCATGAAGTACCTTGCTTTCGACGCGGGCACATACTCGCTCGTGCTGACAATCAAGGACGGCTTCAACGACGAATTCGTCACGAACGTCGTCTGGCGCGTAAACGGTGTCGGCGGAGCGGATTATTCGACCGACGACCAGACTGCGACGCTTATCGTAGAAAAAATGGAATTGCACGTTACCGGTTGGGATAGCAACGGCGAATTATCTACCGTAACTATTGCCGGTTCGGACGATTACCACAGGTTTATCGACTATGAATTCTATTCCGGCACGGGTATTAATCCCGCAAACAAAGTCACGCTCAACGACGTGCTCGAAACTTCGCAGAAGAGATTCTCGATTGCGCCTTTCATAAAAGCCGTTTACAGTTCGAACGTAACGCTGACTTACGAAGACGGAACGCAATTCCTTGAGTTCATAACCCCTTCGTTCGACGACAAGGGCTTTGTGCAGGTAAACGGAAAGCCGTTCATTGCCGGCTATACCTCCGACGGAGTTTATTATCCTTTCGATAACGATACTTTGCAGTCGGGTAAGGTATTCGTCGTATATACCGGCAAACCCATTAAGTTCGAAATAAGCAACTGGAGCTATTACAGCGGCTACGTAGACGTTTGGGGCGGCGACGAGCTTATTCAGACCGACGCGGGCGAATACAGCATAACCTATATTCTCAAAAAGGACGATCCCGAGCACCCGCTTTTCTGGGGCTATAAGGACGAAAACAAAACGCAGATAGACCGTTCTGCCGTAACGCTCAAATTCGAAATAGGGTATTTATACCTCGACGTCCCCGAAATACCCGCAAAAACCACATATACGGGTGCGGAAATCGATATATTGCGCCTTGCAACGGGCAGCAGCGAAGCAAACGACAGTCTGCGCGCGCTGTACGACAAATATCTCGAAATCACGGGCGATACCGGTACAAAAATCGGCAACAACAAGCTTTATCTCAAAGTTAAGGACGAGTTCGGTACGGCGGTAAGATTCAGAGATTCCGAAGGTAACGAAATTATCGGTACGTATTCGGCGCTTTGGGTAATCGAGCCTATCTATCTTATAAAACCCGTACTTGACGATACCGTTAGACTTACGTACGACGGCGTCGAGCACAGCGTATACGAGGCGCTCGTAGGATACGACGCGGAAAACCCCTCGGCAGACCTTATCTGGCTTATGCAGAACGTAAGGCTTGCCGTAGAGGGCAGCCGCAGCGTCGGCGCGGGCACGTTCAAGGCGGTATTCTCGCTTCCTAACGGAAACTATGCCTGGAAGGACGCAAACGGTAATCCAATCGCAAGCGCGGAAAACGTGGAAATCGAGTGGAGCATCGGCAAATGCGTCATTAACCTTAACGACGTGGAGTGGGGTTACGACGGCGACGAAGCAAACAGCTATATCGACGAAGACGGCGTACTGTGTGCCGTTTACACCCGTGTGAACGGTATGGCTTACGACCATAAAGTCGTGCTTCTCAATCTGCCCGACGTGCTTCGGGACTATGTGATTTACCGCACCGACGGTTACGGCGGCAACGCAGCTTCGGCTGTCGGAAGCCATAAAACGACTTTCTCGCTTGATTTATCGGTACTCGATACCGACAATTACGAGGTCGGCAGGCTCCCCGACGGGCTTGAAGCCGAGTTTACCTGGAAAATAGTCAACAGGGTAATGGAACTCCCCAAAGACCTCGGCAACTGGGATATATTCGACGGCTCCGTACACGATATTATGGATTTGCTCGGATATACGGATCTCGGCGAAAACTGGTCTAACTATTTCGAAGTAAAAGTCGAATACAAGGGCAGTCAGCATTTAAGCTTTGTCGATTATATCGGCTCGGAGCTCGAAATCACCGATTACTCCGACTATAAACTGTACTTTGCGGGACAGTACCGCATCACGATAAAAATCAAAGAAAGCGTTAAAGCGAACGTAAGCTGGAAGACCGACGGCGAAACCGAAGCGGCGGAAGAGCAGGTTATTATAATAAACTGCGACCCGCTCGACGTTGACGTCGACGGTTGGAACGGCGAGGACCAGAACGCAACCGTCAATTTCACCGATCCGGATTCGGTACCCGAAAACGTGGCGGATATGTTCGAATACGTCATAATCGACGATGAAACTGGCAAAGAAGTGCTCCCCGAAGACGTCGAGGGTCAGCATATGTATACGCTCGTATACAGAATCAAAGCCGAGTTCAAGGAATCTGTATATTACAGCAAGTTTAAGTTCGATTTCGGCTTTACCCTGACGCTGAACGGTACCGCAGTTAATGAAATCACTCTCGATTTCGGCGAACTCGATTTCGGTAAGCAGCCTGTCGTATGGATGCCCATACCCGAATTGAAAACCGACTCGAAAGTGTTTACCGGCGATAAGATTAAATTCGAAATAGCCGGATTCGACGAGGGCGTTTACAACATTTCCCAGTCGTTCTATCTCAGCCTGAAAGCCGCGCCGTATAACGTGGATATCTCCGATTTGATGGAGCGCTACGATTCTAAATTCATCTACGTGCTCAACGGCAACGATAAGCTCAGCGCGGTTGCCGAGGGCGAATACAACGTTACGGTTCGGTTCATAGGCAAAGTTAACCTTTCGTGGTATGACAGCAAGAAGTATAAGACGGATGCAAGCGGCAATCTCGTCGATTTGAAAACCGGTCTTACTCTGAGCGAGGCGGACGCGCTCAAACTCGTTAACCGCAAGTCGCAGACGCTTACCTATAAGGTTACGCACGCGCTTGTGCCCAAGCCCGATTTGAGCGACCTTGAGAATTTGCCTACCATTCCTTACAAACCCGGCGGTCAGTATCTTACGGACAGCGAGGAATATAAACAATTCTTCGAAGAGCTCCGCAAAAAGTACGGCGAATGGATAAAAATCGAGTGCGAACTCGGTAACGACGTCGGCGAATACACGCTTAAAATTTCGCTCAAAGACGAAAACAGCAGTAGCTGGGATTTGAACGACCTCGAATATAAATCGGTCGATACCGAGGGTTATTCGTTCACTTACGTCAATACCGACGACGGCTGGAAGCTTATGTTCATATTGCACGACGACGAGGGCAACCCCGTTGTCGGCGATAACGGCGAGTATATCGAATTTGTAAATACTCAGTATCCCGATGGCGAACTCGTTTACGATATCAGATACGAAACGACGTTTATTAGGCTTGACGGCGGCGAAATTACACTCAATCCCGACGGAACCCCCGTGGATAAATTTATCAACGGCGACGACGGAAACGCTGCGTTCGAGGTCAAAGTCGACGCGGACGGCAAAGTCATAAGGTATAACCTTGTAGACGGTGAATACGTTGTCGACGAAAACGGCGAATTTATCGAGCTTTTCGTCCTTGACGGCGACGGAAACCGTAACGTTGACGTTGATAACAGCAGCGTCAGCGTAGCAATCAAAAAGACGAGCAAAGAAGTATTCGAAATAAAATGGGCGATAGAAGCGGCAGAGCTGGCTCAGCCTACGATAAACAGCGACGCTCAACCCGTGTATATCGGCAAAGAAATCGACGTAACCAAGCTTGAAGATTATCTGAAAGACTTCGACGCCGAGGTTGTGGAAATACTCGAGGGCTCTAAGGGGCTTAACGCGGGCGAATATACTTTAAAAATCAAGCTCAACACCAAGAACTATTTCTGGGCCGATACCGAATCCGATACTATAACCGTTACCTGGCATATCGGGAAGGCAAACGTGGATATCAGCGACGCGTCGTGGGTATACGACGAAAACGCGGTATACACGAGAGAAAACGGCAAAGAAAAGGTCTGGACGGTAGGATTAAGCGTACCGGACGCATTGAAACCGCATATCCGTTATACTACTAACGGCAAAGTCGGCGCATACGCCGGTAAAGGCGCGGGCAAGTACGTAACGACGTACGAGTTCGTAAACCTCGGCGATAACTTCGAGGATATCAGGCTCCCCGAGAACCTGCCGGAAAGCCTAACCTGGTATATCGGCAGACGCGTGAAAGAAAAGCCGCAGATAAGCGACAGCTGGGTAGTATTCGACGATAAGCCTCACAACCTCCTTGAACTGCTCGGTATCGACGCAGACTGGGAAGAGTATTATACAATCAGCATTTCGTATGCAAGCGATTACACGAACTTCGTACCCTACGACGGTTACAACGGCGACAAATACACGGCAAAGGGAGCAGGGGCATACAGATTCGTCATCAAGATCAAAGAGGGAATCAACAAAGACCCGGAGAACCCGAACGTAGTGTGGAAGCTGGAAAGCGGCGGCGCAGAGCAGCCGCCCGCAACGGACGGCGAGCCCGAGGGCGGCGGCGAGCAGCAGTCGCCCGATGCAACGACTTATATGCTGTATATCTTCCGCGAGCGGATGCCTGAACCGGACGACGAGCCGGACGCGGACGAGTTCGAGGAAGAAGAAAACCTGTTTGAAGACGAGCTTATGACGCCGGACGGAGAGGCATACGCGGAAGACGTAGCGGAGGAAGACGAAGGTCAGACTCCGCCGCCGGCCGAGCCTGAGGAACCGGTCGAGCCCGAGGAACCGGTCGAGCCCGAGAAACCTGCTGAACCTGAGACGCCAGAAATCGGCGACGACGAGATAGCGGATCCGGAAAAGCCGGACGAGGACAATAAAG
>CANPBT010000041.1 GCA_947572415.1 uncultured Clostridia bacterium
ATACCTCATCCGCCGCTGCCGACAGCAGCGACACCTTCCCCCAAGGGGAAGGCTATAATAAGGAAGAAGCCGAAACCGAAGAAGAGGAAGAAGTTTACGACGAAAAATACGACGAAGAGCTTTTACAGTACGTTGCCGAGCTTACGGAAATCGACGTAGAGCTTATAAGCTTTTATGCTCATGCGAACGAAATAAGCGTACAAACTTTGGTTGAAGAGGCCGAAGCGGACGTAACCGAGCTTTCAAACAAAATAGCGGAGTTTAAAATTGCGTACAGTACGGGCGAAATAAGCGTTGAAGCGGAAGACGAGGAGGAGGACTGGTTTATCTCGCCCGACGACGTATCCGCATACGCAACGTATAGCTATCTCGGCATTGATTGGCTGAGGTCGCTTACGGCAAGCAAGGCGGTCACGTGGAGCTATTTCACAACGAATCAGTTTCAGGCACCTCAAAACTCGTGGGGACAAAGGACTACCGTAAACCTTGCGGTGGGCGAAGAAATTACTTTTACATATAAAACTCGTAGCGATTGCGAATCAAATCTTAGTGCGACAGGAAACGCGCACTGGAAAAATAATAGCGTAGTAGGCGGCGCAAACGCAACTTCTACTTTCAGGATTGACGGCGACGCTCCGAGCGGTAAATATTATTTTACAGCATATTATGGATATCCCGCTTCTCCGGCTATTTGGACCTATTATTATCGCTTTGTACAGAACAGAGGTCAAGGTCGGTATACTAGTGGAAATATTAATCAGACGTATTGGTGTAACTGGTGGGTGCATGAAATTACCGTAGTCAGGGCAAACCCGCCCAAGCCCACGCTTGTGGACGACGGTACCGGCGTTGTAAGCGGCAACACAAAGACGATGTACTTTGACGGAACCCCGGGCAAGATTACGTTTACGCCCGACTACGGCAGCGGTTTGCTTATATGGAAGGCAAGCAGTACGTTGGTTACTATAAACGACCGCGCCATTCACGGAGTAAGAAAAAGTTTAACATTGCAGGTTTCGGCTGCGGGCACTTATACGATTACGTTATCCACCCCGTCAAACAGATGGGCAGACGGCTCTTCCGGGGCGGTGGTATTTACATTTATTCTTAAAATTCAAACGACAACCAAGCCACAGTTGAAAAAAGAGGACGGCGTCGCTTCGAACGGACTGTCTAAGTACGTAAACGATACGGGAGGGAACCAGACAATTACATTTATCGGCGCGGATAAAAACTTCCTTGCCTGGGACTCGAACGGACTGATGCAGGCGTCGTGGACGGACGACGGCGAGCTGACCCTATATCAGTCCAAACAAAACGTATACACTATTAATATTTACATAGCCAACACGTTGGGCTGTACATGGGACGACGGCTCGATTACCCGATTGTCGTTCACGTTTACCATAGGCCCTATGGAAATAGAGCGGCCGACTATAGAGGGGTTAGACGGCGCGCTGACAAAAAGGGTAACGTATAACGGCGAGGCGCAGTCGCTCGTACTTTTGCCGGTTACGCAGGGGCAGATGATGGTGCTTGCCCCCGGTATCCCATACACGTACAGCGACGGGAAAGTGGCGTTTACTTCCACCAACGCAACCGACGCCACGGGCTTTACAATAAGAGTATCGCCGTCCGAAGGATACGTTTGGCGCGATACGAGGACGCAGGAGCAGATTGTATTCCATTTTATTATAGATACGGTTAAGCTCACCGCGCCCCGGCTTCTGGAAGACAATATAACTAATTATACAAAACGCGTGGTTTACGACCCGACGCCGGGCTCTACGCAGACACTTACGATAGGCAACGTCCGTCGCGAGGCGGTTTCGTTTGTTTCGGCGATGTCGGAAGCGAGCTGGGAAGAGGATACTCTCGTTTTAAGCGCGTCGGAAGCGCGTACTTACTACGTTTCGTTCGAGCCCAAGCTCAACTACGAGTGGGCGCCCGGACAGACGATAGCAACTTTCGTGCTTGTCGTCGAAAGATACACGCTCGGCACCCCCTATCTCGTCATAAGCGAGGAAGAAAAAGAACTGATGAAGCTGCCCGCCGATTCAAAGAACAAAATTCTTATCGAGGGCAATACAAAAACCGTCAATTACGAAACGGACGAAGCACAAAAATATATAAATCTTTACGTCGGCGGCGTTAACGGACAGCTTACCTGCGTTATCGAAAAGAGCAATGCTGGCGTGCTTACCGAAAGCTGGAACGACGATACGAACATACTGACTCTGCGCGGTGTTGCGGCAGACAACTATCTTATCAAAATCACGCCTACGAGCAACTATAAGTGGGCGGACGGCACGTTCGAGCTTAAAGACTTCAAGCTTGTTATTTTGCCTATATATACAAACTCGATTGCGATGTACATACAAAACTCGTCCGGCGGAGGCACCGGCTGGGATATGGCGAGCGGCAACAAGGGCTCGTTGCAGTACGACGGAACCGAAAAGAAATTCCGTATAGGCAGCCTCGATACTCAGCTAACAAAGTTCGACAGTAAGAGAATGTATTTCAATTACGTCGACGCGAGCGGTAACGTAATTTCCGCGGCGCAGAGCGGGCTTACCATATCTTCCGAAAACAACGGCAGTACGGGCATACTCGAGTTTTCTGCGGTGAACGCGGGCGACTACATGATAAGGCTTAACCTTAAAGATACCAACCACGCATGGTGGGGCGGCTCGGGTATAAGCTACTACTATACGTTTACGATAACGGCGATGCCTGTTGCGGAGCCTTATATAATCGCGTCCGAGTGCTACGGCTACCAGACCGAGGGCAGGATTTACAAGACGTTTATGTACGGCGTTTACGACGGCAACCCGTTCACCATGACCATTTCGGTCAAGGCGGCAAGCTACGTAAAAGCGACGCTTTCCGACGGAATGACGCAGTTCAAGTGGGAAGCGGGCGAAGTGCTTGACCGGCTTGTGCTGAACGCTACAAATACCGGCGAACATATTTGCCGGCTTGAAATTGTCGACAAAAACTATCGCTGGGCTGATGAAAACGTACCTTTCTACGAATTCAAGATATCGATAGACTATGCGCAGGTTCAGGGCGTCAAGTTTACGTTCAACGGCATAACGGTCGGCGACGGCGGGGCGCTTAACTCGACGTATATTACAGACACGCACCAGGAAGTGGTGGTAGAGCGTGCCGCCGAGGAATTTTTGAACACGCCGTTCAAAAATCAGTTCGATTTTTCGTATACATACGAGTATCCCAGCAACGGGTCCGTTTCGAATAACGTAAAACTCGACGACTCGAGCAATTCGAAATTCACAATTTCATTCCTCAATGCGGATATATACACAATTTATATCACGCCTACCGAAAACTATTGCTGGGTAGGCGGCTCGCGCGAGCCGTACAGGTGCATTTTCTCTATAGGTGCAAAGCCCGTCGAAGTGCCCAAAATCCATATCGACAACAACGGCAACATAATCGACAGCGAAGTCAGGGTCGTTTACAATATGGAGTATCAGCCGCTTATCGTCGATTTGTTGCCTGCGCCCGCGGACGGAGGTGCGGTCAACCCCAACGATTACAAGGCGTACAAAGTGGTCAGCTGGGCGGGCGAAACGCAGCCCGATTATGCGGCTGAGGACTACAACGGTACGAAAATTTTCAGATACACCGCTAAAAACGCGGGCACGTACACGCTTGTGCTTGCGCTTACCAACACGCATAACTATTACTGGGGTGAAAACTCCACGTTCGAGTATCACCTCGAAATCGAAAGGCTTGCGGTCAATTTGCCCGATGGCGTGCTCATATCGCAGGAAGCGCACAGCGACGCGCTTAAATACCCCGAACAGTACGCCGATTACGTAAAGGGCACTGATATCGATACGGATATAACAAAGCTCTTTTCGACCGAGTTCAACGGTGCTAACCGTTACCTTTGGCTTCTGGGCGACGCGCTCATGTTCAAAGACGATATCGAAATCAAGTTAAGCGTCGACCCCGACAGCGAAAACACGCAAAACGGCGATTACAGCCCCGAGAGCAGTATTGCCCCGCATCAGATAAATGAAAAAATCGTAGGTTACCATTACTGTATAAGAAACGTAAACACCTATTCGTTGACCGTTCATATCAAGTCCAACAACTGTAAATGGGCGAACGGAATGGGCCCCACCGATACCGACGATTATTCTTTCGGCGTAAAAATCACAAAATTAAAGCTTGAAATACCCAAAATAGTAGGGTATGAAGATCAGGAGCTTAAAGACAATTCGTATTCGGCGAGCTTCGTATACAATCTCTGGCATTTCGACATCTCCGTTTCGGGTTACAACAAAAACTTTATGCTGCCCAAATATTCGGATTTGACAAGGCTCGATACAACGCAGCAGGATAACGGGCGCCTTACGTTGACCACGAATATGGGCGAAAACGGACCGAAAGCGGCGAACGTGGCAAGCACGTACTATCTCGAGCTGGTTCTTTCGAGCACCGCAAACGAATGCTGGGCTGCGGAGGACGACTCCGACGATATCGCGCCCAAACGCTACTATATTAAGGTGACTAAGCTTCCCGTCGCGGCGCCGACGGTGTCTGCTTCGGGCGACGCGACGGCAAACGACGGTAGCGGCACGCCGCTGTGGAGCAAGGACGACGATTATACCATATCCGTTGAGTATAACGCGGATATATGGGAGCAGTCGCTTACTATAGAAAGGCTTGTAGCTGACTGGATGTCGTATAAGATTGCTTCGCCTCTCACAACTTCGTATCATTTCAGCAACGACGAAAATAAGCTTGTAATAGGTTCGTTGCTGCCCGACGCGGGGGAGTATACCGTAATCATAAGCCTTAACGACCAGAGCAACCTCGAATGGGACGATTCGAGCAACAGTTCGGACGATATACACGTCAGGTTCGTTATAAGGCCCAAGCCCATAGCCAAACCGGTTGTTTTCGACGACAGTGCAAACAACCCCGACGGCGTATATACGGACGATTCTCTTACGGTAACATATAATTACGATTACCAGAATATAGGCATACTCAATTACAACAACAACGACCCTGACCAGCTTATGCGTATGGCGGTCGTATCCACGAACGTATTCTCTTCCTCGCACTACGACGAGGCGACGAAGCAGCTCATCTATTCCGCAAGGAATGCAGGCAAATACGTCGTAAGGTTCACGCTGTCGCCTAACGCCGAGTGGGCGGACGGAAGCGGCGCGGCGCCCGTCGATATTACCTTCCTTATCGAAAAACTTCAGTACGAAACGCCGTACATAGTGGACGACGCGGACGGCGGAGTTATAGTCGACAGAACGAAAACTTTATCTTATAAGTTCGACGAAACCAAAGCCGCAGGCGTAAGGCAGTACATTAACGTCGCGGAATACAACGCGCGCATTATGTCGCTCTGGGATATGAGCGCGGCGGGTACTACCGATAAAGTGGTATGGGAAGAGCACGACGTGGACGAAGATACGGGCTACTATAAGCTCGGCGCGACCAACGTGGGCACTTATACCGTAACTTTCAGGATAAACGATTTTGCGAATATGCGCTGGAAGTACGACGATAAGGAAACGATTTCGTTTACTTTCAAAATTGAAAAATTGCGCCTCGACAACCTTTTCATAGGCGAAGATTATCTTCTCGGCAACGAAAAGGTTTCGGTTGTAAACAAAGTCGTCACCGCAGGAACACCCTCGCAGAACGTGCCTACGTTCACTACGACGTA
Organism: uncultured Clostridia bacterium; assembly: GCA_947572415.1. Classification (GTDB taxonomy): domain Bacteria; phylum Bacillota; class Clostridia; order Christensenellales; family Borkfalkiaceae; genus Coproplasma. Next base: position 5,723 of record CANPBT010000041.1, read on the forward strand.
CGACGGAAGAATACATACTCTAATTCTGCAAAACGTTAAGGGTGCGCAGTATCTTTCCATAGGCGACGTCGAAAGACTGTCCGCCGGCGCCGACGATTACGTTGCGCAGGATAAGGTTTCTCGTACGAGCGGCGCGGATTTAACCGTCGAAAAGCTTTTGAGGTTCGACAACCCCGACAATACGAGTCAGCTTCTCGTCGGCTATGACGACAGCCTTTTCACAAACCCCGTAAGTTTAAGCGATACGGTAAGTCTTTCCGAGTTCATTACGCTCAGTGCGGTTCAGCCCGGCACGTACAGATTTGCAATCGACGTTGCCGATAAAGAAAACATGATTTGGGACGACGGCACGAATATGAAGTATATCGAGCTTGTCGTTCAGAAGCAGTCGCACGCAGCGCCCAGAGTGGTCGGCGGTAACGCGCCCAGAGAGTACGAGGGCGGCTATATCGAGTTTGTTATCGAAAACGTATATAACGGAAAAACAAGCTCGGGCGTAAACGATTTCGAATTCGAAAGATACGCGCTCGGTCAGGTGGTTTCGTTCACGCAGGGCGCAAAACTCGAAGAAGTGAGCTGGATTGACGGCAGGCTTACGTTAAGGGCTTACGCCGTCGGCGTTTATCCCGTAACCATAACCATAAACGACACTACTACGACTTACTGGTCGGATATGCAGTCCGCGTCGAGCATTACTTTCAACCTTGAAATAAAGAAAAGGACGCTCAACTCGACGATAACTTACAGCTCGACGGATTCCGTTACGAACACAAGTCTGCTTGCGGGCGCGGAAATCTGGTCGGTAAGCACGCCCGTAACGGCTACAGTGACGATTTCCGGTTTAAGGCAGAAAATGATTTTCGCCGCAGACGGTACGGTCAGCGGTAGAGAGGCGGATACCGGGCTCGCCATAGAAGTGTACTATATGTTAAGGTCGGGCGGCGTGCCTACTTTCAAGAAAATCGTCGCTAACTGGTCGGATTCGGCAATCACTTACGACGCGGCGACTAATACGTACACCGTAAAATACGATTACGAAATTCCCAGCGGCGTTTCGCATATTTCCAAGGATAAATACGTAATTTATGCGTTACAGAACGGCAATACGGGCAATTACGCGCTCAATCAGCGCACCCGCAATTTCGAAATTGCTGCCGACCCCGCACCGTTTGACCCCGACTGGCTCATATGGCAGTACACGCTCGACTCGGATAAAACCGAAACCTATACGGATATACCCGGCGGTACCTCCACGACGGCGGCTGCGCCTTTCGTGCTTAACTACCGTACCGACGGCTCGGCGTATAAGTTCAGGGCTTACCTTAAACCCGAAGGCATGACGTCGGAAAGCGGCGACCTGTTCGAAACTTTCGAAGCGGCGCTCCTTAACTGGGAAGTCAAATTCGATAATTATTCGGGCAAGCAGAGCGCTATGTACTCGGGCACTTATTCGGTCAGCGTAACGATTTCCGCCAAAGACAGTAAAAAATTCTACTTCCCCACGACTACTTATACCCTGCATTACAGGATAGGCGCGGTGCTGTACGATTTGTCTGATCTTAAATGGGATTACGACGGTACGGCGTTTACGTTCGACGGCACGACGCAGTACGTCAAGCTCATTTCAACGGTTGACGGAGGGGCTTTCCCCACCGGGCTCGTAGTATCGACGTATTTTGTAAACAACCCCGCGTACGACCGCAACTCGCAGATTTATGCGGGCAAGTACAAGACTACTTTCGTATTTGCAAGCTCCAACAAGAACTACATTGTCCCCGTAATGGGCGACCCGTCGACGTATATCTATACGCCCGATAATCCCGACGACGAATTCCCTTGGGAAATCGAGTGGGAAATCGTGCCTCAGGTTCTTGACGTAAGATGGAAAAATACTCAGACTTCCAGCGGCGGACAGATTTCGTTTATACCCGTTCTTGAAGAGCATTCCGAAAAGGTCGATTATACGTATTATATCCAGAACGGTACTTCGTACGACCCTGTCGATAACTTTATCCATACGGGCACGAAGTGGTATAAAGTAGAAGCGGTGCTTAAATCGTCTGCGGATAATCCCGCGGCGGACTATGCGCGTAACTATATACTTAACTTCGTTGACAAAGACGACCCTACCGATAATACTTACCTCTTCCAGCTTGACGAAGGCATGGGCGTTACGGTAAGCGTAATGCTTCGCGACGAAACGCTCGGCGCGCCTTCCGCACCCGTAAAAGAGTTCGTTTACGACGGGGATAAGTTCGAGGTCGTGCTTTCGGTTATCGACCCTACAAACACGCTCGACGAGAGCAATATAGTAGTAACTTATTACTCCTCCGTCAATTTCAACAAAGCGCTTTCGGGCGCGCCCGCAGACCCCGGTCATTACAGAGTTAAGCTTTCTATCGACTATCAGGACGACGGCTCGGAGCAGGCGTTCACGTTAAGCGAAACGGAATTCGATTTCATCGTAAACAAGGGCGATTTCGACCTGGACGACGTTTACTGGCGGTATACGCATACGTTTGCGGACGGCAAAAAGGTAGTGGCGAAATACGACGCGACAACGAAAACCTGGCTTGATACCGATACAGGGCTGCCCGTGACGTTTACTTACGACGGCGCGGCGCACACGGTCGAGCTTGTCAGCGAAAACGAAAAGCTTGTTGCGACCAACAGGAACCCCGCGAATATCAATGCCGGCAAGTATACGGCGATAGGCGGGTTCAGTTACGACGGCACGAGATGGAACGAGCCTGAATTCGATACTACTCTCGACTGGGAAATCGAAAAGGCGATATTGAACCTTTCTTTGATAAGCTGGGATTACAACGGCGACCTGCAATATAAAATCAGCGGCGGAGTTGCGGTAAACCATTCGGTTAAAATCGAAAACTTCCCCGAATATCTTCTGGATTACGTTTCGTATACGACTACTTTTAACGGAAACGCCGTAAACAACAGCGTTTCCGCTATCGGAACCTACGTAACCACCTGCAATATAGCCGATTTGCCCGCAAGCTCGAACTACGTGGTAGGCGAGTGGCCGGACGACGTTGAAAAGTCGCTCACGTGGACGATTGCACCCAAACAGCTTAAAGTGCCTCAGCCTAACGGCTCCTGGACGTCGTTCGACGGCAGCCAGCACAACCTGCTTACGGCAATCGACCTTGACGATGACTGGAAAGAATATTTCACCATTTCGGTCAAATATGCTCCTTCGGCGGGGGCAACCGCGTCGAATTATGACGGAACAAGGCAGTACGGCTACGTTTATACTGCCGTAAACGCCGGAGTTTATACGTTTACGTTTGCGGTTAAGAGCGGGCTGAACAGCGGCGCGAACAACGTAGTATGGCATAACGATACTACCGATACCACCGCGAACCAGACGAGTACGCTCAGCATTGAAAAAGCAAATATACTCATTCTCAGATGGGTTGAAAACGGCGTTTCCTCAAAAGTGGAAATCGATATGACGGACGCTTACGCTTCCTTAAAGTATATCGGTTACGAATATTACGAAGTTTCGGCAGGCGACGTTGTCGGCAACAAGACCACGCTTGACGCGGTGCTCAATTCGTCCGGTACGAGATTTGCAATAAAACCCGTCGTAGAGAGCGAGTACGGTACGAACATAGCGCTTGCTTTCGATACCGACGTTTCCGAATACTGCTTCTTCACTACGCGCGATTTGTCGACCGCCAAACCCGGCGACGTACCGGAAGGCGACTGGAGCCCCGTAGCCGGCAGACCTACGATATCGGGCTGTATAGTCGACGGAGTTATTCACGAATTCACCGAAGAAGAGCTTGCCGAAATGCTCGGCGAGGACGGAAGCGGCCACGTATATTATACCTATGACGGCAACCCCGTAACCTTTGTCGTGAATAAGTGGAATGATTATTATTCGTACGAGCTCGATATTCTCGGCGGCGACAGCCTCACCCAGAACGAAGCGGGCATATACGAGATTACGTTTATGCTTAAACCCGCGGGCCCTGACGAAACGTTTATAAGATACTGGGCGGACAAAGGCGACGCGCACGACCGTTCTTCGGTTACGCTTAAATTCGAAATCAAGTATCTTATGCTTGACGTGCCCGATCTTTCCGCAGGAATCACTTATAACGGTAAAGAAATTAACGCCCTTGAAGATATCCTTGGCAAAGACGCTGCGGATCAGTTAATCGATACCTACGGCGAATACGTCGAAATATCCGGGGATAAGGCGACCGACGCCGGCAGCTACACCTTAAGCCTTACCATCAAGGAAGAGTATGCAAATCTTATAAGGTGGGAAAACGGCACTCAGTTCGGTCAGCCCGGAACGTACACGGTTACGTGGAAAATCAATCCCATAGTTATCCCTCAGCCCGTATTCAATGCGGAAGCGAATATAATTTACGACGGATACGAACACAGCGTATTCGAGGTGCTTGTAGGTTACAGCGAAAACGAAGATGAAATTTCGCCCGATTTGCGTTCGCTTATGGAAAACGCGCGGCTTTCTTCCGAAGGCAGCAAGGGCATAAACGCAGCGCTTGCTTACAAGGCGATATTCTCGTTGCAAAACGGTAACTATATCTGGAAAGACAACAGCACGGGCAATAAAGAAATAACGTGGAAAATCGGTAAAAAATTCCTTGATTTAAGCGGTATCAAATGGAGCTTCATAGGCGACAACGCTTACTTCTATATCGATAACGACAGAAATCTGTTTGTCGAGTACGACGAAGAAACTTCGTTCTTCGATATGGACGAAAAGGGTAAAATCAAAGCGGTTTATAAGCTTGATAACGGTGTCGAGCATACGTACACGCTCGAACTTGTAGGCATTCCCGACGAATTCAAGAATCTGATAACTTATCTTACCGACGAAAAACAGACGAGCAGCGCTTCCGACGTAGGCAATTATACGACTTACGTGTTTATCGACGAAGCCGACGCAAAGAACTACACGGTAGATACCATTCCCGCGACCTTTGCGAACTTATTCAGCTCGTCAACGGTAGGCTATCTGAAAGTCGACTGGGAAATAATGGAAAAGCAAATCGCCGCTCCCGAAGAAAGCGAAATGACCGCGACTTTCGACGGAACGGTTCGCGACATCGTCGAAATATTCGGGTTTGATTCGGACTGGGCGAATTACTTTGACGTCGGCGTTGAGGTTTACGACGATAAGGCGGGCGAATTCGTCGAATACGAGGGCTACGAGCATTCGTTATACAACGTATTCGAGCTTGGCCGTTACCGCGTGACCATTAACATAAAAGAAGATATCAACAAAACTTCTTCGAAGGTAACCTGGGCGGACGGTACCGCAGTCGAAGCCAAAAAGATATTTACGTTGAATTATGAACAGCTTGTAATCGACGTAGATGGCTGGACGGATCAGCTTCAGTATTCGGTGCTGATTTCCGATATGCTTCAAAAGCTTACCGACGAAAAGTCCGTTGCGCTCGATATGTTCGAATACGTCATATTCGATATGGATACAGACGAAATCGTAACGCCCGAAATAGTGGAAGAGCGCGGCAGCGGCTTCACCTATTACATTAAATTCCGCATCAAAGACGGCAACGATTACGCAATTTCCGACGGCGTTGAATTCGAGCTGGCGGAAGGGGTTGAGCTTGTATATGAGTTCGGTAATTACAACTTCCCCGGTCAGTCGGTAATATGGCTGCCTATTCCCGAATTCGAAGAAGCGGATATGGAGTTCTCGGGCGGAAAGCACGTATTCAGAATCAAAAACTGGCAGGATTATCTGATTGACCAGTCGTTTATCGATAACTGGTCGCATCCCGATTATCCTTTGCCCGAAGGCGCAAAATCGTTTATATATGCGCTCGGTATAGATTCGTTCGACGCCGAAAACGGTACGATTACGGTAGACAAAGCGGGCAAATACAGCCTTACGCTTCGTTTTATCCGCAACGTCAACCTTTCGTGGTACGATAGCTCTGTCTATTCGGTAGACGCAAGCGGCAGGCTTACCCTTAACGGTACGGTCGTGGCGGATACAAGCAAGCTTATCAACAGATATGCCCAGACGCTTAAATTCACGGTTGCGGTAAAGGGTATACCTCAGCTCGATATGAGTATTTTCAGAAATACCTTGTTGGAGCTCGAGTATAGCGGTATGCCGCTCAACATCGTTACAAATCCCAAATATGCCGGTTTGTTCGAAAGATTGTTCGGCGAATATCGCGATTTGTTGAAGCTTTCGGTTGACGAAAAGACCGATGCGGGCGAGTATACGCTCAAAATAGAGCTCAAGGACCCCGAAAGCAGTTACTGGGATATGGGTGAAACGATTTACGTGCCCATAACCGACGGCGACGGTTACGGATTAAGATGGATTAACGATAACGGTACTTGGGTAGTCAAATTTGTTCTGCTTGACGAAGAGGGCAACCCCGTACAGAACGGCGACGGGACTTACGTTGAATATAACGACGGCGTTTACAATCTCGACGGTATTAAATATAAGTACAGTTATATGACGTCGTACGTTGCAATCGGCGAGGGCGACGATTGCCTGCTCGACGAGTACGGCAATCCCAAACAGATTGAGTACGGCGGAACCGACGCCGAGGGCAATATTCTCTACAACGAGTACGAAACGGGTGCGGACGGAAAGGTTATAAAATATATACTTAAAGACGGGCATTACGTCGTCGCCACGGAAGGCAACGGTACCCACCTTGCAAAATATATATTCGACACCAACGGCAATCGTATCCCCACGGCAATCAGGGACGAAAACGGCAACAGCGTAATAGACGAGGAAAACAGCGTAGTAGCCATTCCTCAAATCAAATCTTCGACCGAGCCGTATTATCTCGACTGGAAGATAGTAACTGTAGGCGTTCTTTCGCCTTACATCGACCAGGACAGCGAAGTTAAAATAGTCTATACCGGAAAAGAGATTAAACTCGAATCCTATATCGGTACGTTGCTTAAAGGTTTTACTTCTTATATGGAGATAACCGAAGGCACGGGCGTAGGCACGAACGCGGGCGAGTATACGGCGGAAATCAAGATTACCGACGGAAACCATTACTGGCAGGCGACGGGCACCGACACGTTGATTTTCGTATGGCATATCGAAAAGGCTAATTTGGATATCAGCGACGCGGCGTGGGTATACGACGAAAACGCGGTATACACGAGAGAAAACGGCAAAGAAAAGGTCTGGACGGTAGGATTAAGCGTACCGGACGCATTGAAACCGCATATCCGCTATACTACTAACGGCAAAGTCGGCGCATACGCCGGCATAGGCGCGGGCAAGTACGTAACGACGTACGAGTTCGTAAATCTTGACGAAAACTTCGAGGACATCAGGCTCCCCGAAAACCTGCCGGAAAGCTTAACCTGGTACATCGGCAGACGCGTTGAAGAAAAGCCGAAGATTAAGGACAGCTGGGTAGTATTCGACGATAAGCCTCACAACCTCCTTGAATTGCTCGGCGTCAAAGACGGTTGGGAAGAGTACTACGATATCGAGATATGGTACGCGGCAAACTATATGTTGTTTGTGCCTTATCAGGGATTAGACGGCGACAAATACACGGCAAAGGGAGCAGGGGCATACAGATTCGTCATCAAGAT
>CANPBT010000042.1 GCA_947572415.1 uncultured Clostridia bacterium
CTGTATAGGCGCTTTGCTCGCGCCCGCTTCCTTTACCATATTAATGATTTTCGAAAGAGTGGTCTGCTCGCCGACGCGCTCCGCACGGACTTTTATAAGCCCGCTTTTAACGAGCGCCGCGGAAGTAACCTCCGCACCCTCGAAAACTTCCACGGGCAGACTTTCGCCCGTAATAGCGCTTTTATCTACGTATGAATTGCCGAAAGTCACCACGCCGTCGACGGGTATGTATTCACCCTGCTTTACGACGACGATATCGCCCGCCTTAACGTCCTTTACCGACACGACTTTCTGCTGCCCGTCGACCTCGACGGTTACCGAGTCTGGCGCAAGCTTTAAAAGCTTTTCGATTTCGTCGCCCGTCTTTTTCTTGGATTTTTCTTCAAGCCACTTGCCCACAGTGACGAGCGCGAGAATTGTCGCCGCGGATTCGAAATGAAGCTCCATATGATACTGCGTCCTGCCCGCGAACACGAGCACCGTAAGAACAAGCGAATATATAAACGAAACACCCGAGCCGAGCGCGACAAGCGTATCCATATTAGGCACGCGCCTGAATGCGGCGACGGCGCCGTTTTTGAAAAACTCGTAATTGACGCCTATTATCATAACGGAAAGTATAAGCTGGTATAGGCAGAACCACTTTTCGTTGCCGAGTTCGGGGTTTAAAAAGGGCGGCACGGGCGCACCCGCCATATGCCCCATGGATACGTACATCAATGGCACGAGCAGACAAACCGAAATTATAAACCTAATAAAAAGCTTTTTATCGTGACTTACCGTCTTTTTTAGCGGCTGTTCGCCCTCGTCGAAAATTCCGTAACCGAGCGATTTAACGGTTTCTTTTATTTTTGTATCGGAAATTACGCTTTCGTCGAACTCCGCCTTCATACTCTTTGCCATAAGGCTGACTTCGCATAACGTTACGCCGTCAAGCTTGCCGACCGCCCTCTCTATGCCCGACGAACACGCAGAACACGTCATTCCCGTTATTTCGTACTTCTTATTCAAATTATTGCTCCGTAATATTATTTATCCGTTTTACCCGATTATTATACCACTTAATTCCTACCTTGTCAATAGGAATTTAAAATAAAAAATAAACTGCGTTTTTTACCGCAGTTTTTCGAAAAAGTTGTTTTTATTGAGCTCTTCCGCGACGTTTTTACCCGAGCCGAGCGCAAGCAGAACCTTAACGGTAGCCATTTCGAAACTGATATCGTATGCCGTCGTGCACATATCGGCAAGCCCCAGCGCGCTGCCGTAGATTTTAGCGCGGCTGTCTATCGTGGCTATAATAACCTCTATGCCGAGGTTCTTGCAATACGCGAGGAAGTTTTTGAAGTTAGCCTCCCTCCCCTCCGTGCATACCGTGCCGCTGTGATAAAGCTGAACCATAACCGCTTTCGGCTTTACGTCGGTAAAGCGGTAATAGTCGAAATTCAAAAGCGAGTGCGCCTGAATGGTTACAAGGTCGGTGCACAGCTTTTGCGCCGCGCACTTCTTGCGCGGTCGGCGCAGTTCGGACGGCGTGGGATTGTGTTCGTTTTCGTTGTACACGAAACGCCAGCCGCGTATTTCGCCGTAGGGCACGTTTAAAATGCTTTCGTACTCGCCCCTTATCTGAGTTGCCGAAATCAGCCTGCTTGCAAGATGAATTTTGCAATTTTCTGAGTGGTTTTCGAAGCTGACGAAAACGCCGCCGTAATCGGCGCTCTGTATAAAAGTTACGGCACCCGCAAAATTTTCAACCCCGCGTGACCTGTCGTCGTCCAGAGGATACAGCGCCGAAACGAGCACGAGAGGGATTGAAATATCGCAGAAAATCTGACTGAAAAGGTTTGCAGTAAAGCAAAGCGTGTCGGTGCCGTGCGTAAGGATTATCCCGTCGTACGCATTTTTGTCCACCGCGCGTATACAGTCCGCCATCGTTTCGAGGTCGGCGGGCTGCATATTTTCGCTCAGAATATTCAACGGGCGCAATTCGTCGAAAGCGACCGAATTGCCGAAGCGCCCGCGATACTTTTCCAGAAGCAGGCTGCCGCTTTCGGGATTTAAGTCAACGACGTTGCCGCTCGAATACGAGCCTATCGTTCCTCCAGTAAAAATAACGCATATTCTATTTTTCATATTCGAAAATTACAGGCTGCCGACCGTTCTGGGATAAAGCAGCGTATCCCTTATATTCTGTACGCCCGTCAGGTACATCAGCATGCGCTCGAAGCCGAGCCCGAAGCCGCTGTGCGGCACGCTGCCGTATTTGCGCGTATCGAGATACTCGGTATAACCTTCGAGGGGCATATTGCGTTTGAGCATAGCCGCTTTGAGCTTTTCGAAGTCAGCCTCCCTCTCGCTGCAACCTATGATTTCGCCTATGCCGGGGACGAGCAAATCGGTTGCCGCAACCGTCTTGCCGTCGGGGTTCTGCTTCATATAAAACGCCTTTATATCGGCGGGGTAATCGGTAACGAATACGGGTTTTTTGAAATACTCTTCGGTGATGTACCTTTCGTGTTCGGTCTGCAAATCCGCGCCCCACTCAACGGGGTACTTGAATTCCTTGCCCGATTTTTTAAGCACTTCGATAGCTTCGGTATAGGTAATCCTTCCGAACTTGCTTCTCAGTACATGGTCGAGCTTATCCATAAGCCCGTTTTCTATCCTGTCGTTAAAGAACTGTATCTCCTCGGGACAGAGCAACACAACCTGTTCGATAAGGTATTTTATGAAGTCCTCAGCCATTTCGATAATGTCGTCCAAATCGCAGAAACAGACCTCGGGCTCGATTTGCCAGAACTCCGCAACGTGCCGCGTCGTGTTGCTGTGCTCGGCGCGGAAAGTAGGCCCGAACGTATAAATCTTACCCAGCCCCATAGCCGCGATTTCGCCCTCGAGCTGACCCGATACAGTGAGCCCCGCTTTTGCGCCGAAAAAGTCGTTTGCATAGTAATCTGCTTCCTTGTCGTATTTCGCATTCCAGCCATGCGTGGTTACGCGAAACATTTCCCCCGCGCCCTCGCAGTCGCTGCCCGTAATTATGGGAGTGTGCACGTACTTGAAGTTATGCTTCTGGAAGTATTTATGAATTGCGAAAGCCAGCCCGCTCCTTACGGCGAGCACCGCTTCGAAAAATCTTGTGCGCGGTCTCAAATGAGGTATAGTGCGCAAAAATTCGAGCGTGTGATGCTTTTTCTGTAAAGGATAATCCTGCGGGCAGCCGCCTAAAACGGTGAGCGAGGTGACCGACAGCTCGTAATAGTTCTTTTCGGAGGGCACGAAGTCGCCCTCGACCTTCAACGCGCAGCCGACGACGAGCGCAGGCTTTACAAGATTTTCGTCAATTTTATCCTTCTCTATAACGAGTTGCAGGTTTTTGAGCATGGTTCCGTCGTTGAGTTCGATGAAAGCGATGTTTTTGGAGTCGCGCCACGTCCTTACCCAACCGCAGACGGTGACGGACTTTCTTACGTATTTCTGAGCTTCGTTGAATAACGATTTTATATCGGTATGTTTCATAAAATCATCTCCTTATTCCCTTAATTTAAAAAATGCGAACTGCCGTATGACAGTTCGCCGAGCTTTTAATCCTTTTTAGCGTCCTGCGGAACTACCTCAACCTTATCGTAGTAGCCGCAATTGCCGCAAACCCTGTGCGCCTGCATTTTCGAATGACAATGAGGGCACTCCACAAGCGTGGGTGCGGTTGCTTTATAGTTTGCAAATCTGCTGTTCGTCCTGCTCTTCGACTGTTTTCCCTTAGGTACTGCCATTTTTTAACACCTCTTTTTACTTATTGTCTGCGTCAATACCCGCACAGTCGTTGCAAAGAACCACGTTGGGCTGACTGAAAAGTATTGAATCGTTTACGGCGGTAGTCAGATCTATATTTACGCCGTCGTAATAATAGTTTTCGGAGTCGTCTTCCGTAACGAAAAGAATATCGTAAACCTTTTCGATATCTCGCGCTGTCTCTTTTAAGCAATACGAACACTGACCCGTAATGCGGTAAGCGATTTTAAGACTTACGCCCACACTGTCGTCGGCGTAAATTTCATAACCCGCCTCCACCTTGACCTTGCCGTCTATTTTGCACAGCGGCACGATACACAAATCCGCGGGAGCGTCGTACTCGAACTTAAAACTACCCGTATACTTTCCGAGCGCGTTTAGCCTTTTAACTTCTATTTTCATATCGGAAACTAACTTTACTGACTATAAAATTATATTATAGGTAAAGTCCTTTGTCAACTTATTTTGCGGACACACGCGAATAATTTTTATAAAAGTTCAGCTGTTTCCCTTGCGATAACCAGCTCTTCGTTGGTGGGGATAATGAGAACTTTGACTTTCGAGCCTTTTGCAGAAAGTTCGCGTATACTTCCGTCGTTTTTCTTCTTGTTTGCTTCCTTATCGAATTCGACGCCGAGGAATTCGAGCCCCGCGCATACGCCCTCGCGGACAATAGGTGTATTCTCGCCTATGCCCGCCGTGAACACTATGCAGTCAAGCCCGCCCATAGCCGCGGCGTACGCGCCCACGAACTTTTTGGTCTGGTACGAGAACATTTCAAGCGCGAGCGCGCACCGTTCGTCGCCGCGCTCAAAGCCCGCTTCGAGGTCGCGGAAGTCGCTCGAAACGCCCGAAATACCCGCAACGCCGCACTTTTTATTGAGATAGGTTATAGCTTCGGAATGGCTTAAACCCTTTTTCCTTGCAAGAAATTCCACTGCCGAAGCGTCGATATCGCCCGAACGCGTGCCCATAAGCACGCCGGCGAGCGGCGTGAAGCCCATAGAGGTATCAACGCACTTGCCCCCGTCGACTGCCGTAATCGACGAGCCGTTGCCGAGGTGGCAGGTTACTATTTTAAGCTGCTCGGGCTTTTTGCCGAGGTATTTCGCCGCTTCCGCGGAAACAAATTTATGGCTCGTACCGTGCGCGCCGTACTTTCTTACGCCGTACTTTTTGTAATCGTCGTAGTCGATACCGTAAAGATAAGCCTTTTCGGGCATGGTCGCGTGGAATGATGTGTCGAATACGAGCGCCATAGGCGTTTTGGGCATAACTTCCATACACGCCTTTACGCCCGTCGCCGCCGCGGGGTTATGCAGAGGCGCAAGCTCGAAAGTTTCTTCGAGAGTTTTTAAAACATCGGGCGTTACCAGAGTCGTCTTTTTAAAGAATTCGCCGCTGGCAACTACTCTGTGACCCACCGCGCCGATTTCGTCCATTGACTTGATTACGCCCACGCCCTCGTCCTGAAGAGCGTGCAAAACAAGCTCGATTGCCACCTTATGGTTGGGCAATTCCTTTTGGTAAATCTTTTCCTCACCGTTGCCCTTTGCCTTTAAAAACGAGCCGTCAATACCTATTCTTTCGCAACCGCCCTTTGCAAGAACTTTTTCATTCTGCATATCGATAAGCTGATATTTGAGTGAAGAGCTGCCTGCGTTTACTACTAAAATTTTCATGTTTCCACCTTTTGATATTTATTCTGCCTGAAGCGCCGTTACCGCAACCGTCGCAACTATATCTTCGACGGAGCAACCCCTCGACAAATCGTTCAGAGGTTTTGCAAAGCCCTGACATACGGGACCTATCGCCATATAGCCGCCGAAGCGCTGAGCGATTTTATAGCCTATGTTGCCCGCATTGATATTAGGGAATACGAATACGTTTGCGTTTCCGGCAACCTTCGAGCCGGGGGCTTTAAGCTGGCCGACCTCGGGCGCGACGGCCGCGTCGAACTGAAATTCGCCGTCGAGCGCAAGGTCGGGCGCCATTTCCTTTGCAAGCGCGGTCGCCCTCTGAACTTTTGGTACTGTCTGCGTGAATTTGTCGTCGTTGCCGCTGCCCTTCGTCGAGAACGAAAGCATCGCCACTCTGGGCTCGATACCCGCGATTGCCTTGGCCGTTTTCGCGGAGGATACCGCAATATCGGCAAGCTGCTCGGCGGTGGGCTCGATATTGATAGCGCAGTCCGCGAATACCGCGACGCCGTCGGGGTTATATTCGTGTTTTTCGGGCGCAATCATAAGAAAACAGCTCGAAACGGTTTTAATGCCGGGCGCGGTTTTTACAACCTGCAAGCCGGGGCGCAAGGTGTTTGCCGTAGAGTGGCATGCGCCGGAAACGTAGCCGTCGACGTCGCCCGCTTTGAGCATGAGCGCGCCGAACATCGTCCTGTCCTTTGCCTGCGCGCGGGCCTGTTCCTCGGTCATGCCCTTAGCCTTTCTCGCTTCGTAAAGCATATCCGCATAGGCAGTAGTCTTATCGGAGGTGAGCGGGTCGACGAGCGTTATGCCCGTAAGGTCGACGTCGGGCGCGACTTTTTTGCACTCAGCTTCGTTGCCGATAAGCACTATCTTTGCTATGCCCTCTTTGGTAATCTGCGCCGCCGCTTCGACGACGCGCTTGTCCTCACCTTCGCACAAAACGATTGTCTTTTTGAGTTTTGCCGCTTTCGCCTTGATTTCATCAAGTAATGACATTTTTAAATTCTCCTTAAAACACTTTATTTATTCCGAGTTTTATTGTATAATAGAGCTACTCGGTATTAATTTCCACAATATTATATACTACTTTTTAAGAATTGTAAAGTTTAAAATGAAAATTTTGGCAATAATTTGCGAATTCAATCCCTTTCATAACGGGCACAAATATCTGCTGGAACGCGCGAAAGAGCTTTCCGGCTGCGACGCCGTACTTTGTATAATGAGCGGCGGCTTTACTCAGCGCGGGGATATGTGCATTATGGACAAGTATACCCGCGCAAAACACGCGGTTTCGGGCGGTGCGGACTGCGTAATTCAGCTGCCCGCGCCCTTCGCCGTCGCGCCCGCGGAAATATTTGCGAAAGGCGCGATAAAAATTCTGCTGTCGATACCCGAAGTAACCGCGCTGGCGTTCGGCTGCGAAAGCGGCGACGAATACGAGTTTTTCAAGGCGGCGGAACTGTTTATCGACGAAAGCGACAAGTTTAAAACGGTAATAAACAAAAAACTTGCCGAAGGCGAAAGCTATATAAAAAGCTATGCCGAAGCATTCGAAGCGTGCGGCGGAAACAGAGATATCGTCGCGAACCCGAACAACGTTCTGGGCTTCGAATACTGCAAAGCCATACTGCGCGTCGGGGCGGATATCGATATACTGCCTGTAAAAAGGGTCGGCGCGGGTTATAACGACGGGGAACTTAAAGAGAACTATTCCTCCGCAAGCGCGATAAGGAATAATTTAACCGATATACGCATTTCCGACAATATCCCGCCGTACGTTTATAACGATTTGAAATACTCCGCCGATTTAAGGAGCTTTCATGCGTTTTTGCGGCACAGTCTTTTCGTGGCACGACCCGAAGATATGCAAAAGATTTTCGGCTGCGGCGAAGGGCTTGAAAACAAGTTTAAAAGTCTTGAAAACACGTCTATCGAAAATATAGTGGAAAAATGCACCTCGAAGCGCTATTCCTCCTCGAGGATAAAACGTATACTGTGCGCAAACGCTTTGGGGCTTTACGCCGACGACGCGCAGAAATTTCTCGGCGCCGACTTGTATATAAAACCCCTTGCGGTTAAAAAGACGAGGGCAAACGAAATTCTTTCCGCATTGTCTAAATCGGCGTACCCCGTTATAACCGACGCAAACGGCAAAGGATTATCGGCGGAAGCCGAAAGGTGTTTTTGTAAAGACGGTTACGAATTTGCGGTTTACAACCATATAAACCGCACGGATAAAAAAGACTATATGATTTTGGTATAAAATAAGCGCGGACTTCATTTAAGTCCGCGCTTATTTTATACCGTTGCCGCAACGGCAGCAATGGCGATTATATAAATAAGAACCGTAAGCGCCATCGAAATTGCGCTGATAACAATACCCGCAACCGCAAATCCCTTTTGCGGGGCGTTTTCGTTTTTGCATTTACGATAAGCAAGTATTGAACATATCAGCCCCGCTATCGCGATAAAAAACGATAATACGAAACCCACTATTGCAAGCGTATTCTTTTCCTGTGATTGAAGCTCCTGTCTTTCAACCTTTACTCCGCAGTGAGGACAAACGTATGCGTTGTCATCGATTTCTTTTCCGCAATTTTTGCAAAACATAATATCTCTCCTTTGTGTTTGTTGAATTAATTATATTCCCAGAATAATGGGAAGTCAAGTATTTTTCCCAGAAAAATGGGAAAATTTAAATATGGAAACTTTTGGGGAAAGACTTAAATATTTGCGGCAAGAAAAAAATATAGGACAAATTCAACTTGCGAAAGAGCTTGACGTGGGAAAATCGATAATAAGTTTATGGGAACAGGGAAAGTGTGAGCCTACGCTTTCCAAGCTTATAGCAATCGCGAAATTTTTCAACGTAACGCTCGATTACCTTGCGGGGCTCGAAAACTGAACATCATAGAGGCAGTATTTAATCCCTCATCCGTCTGCTTTGCAGACACCTTCCCCCTTGCAAGGGGGAAGGCATATATTCAGCGCCGCGGTAATTTTACCGCGGCGCGTCGTTGTCAGAAATGATTTGAGATTAATCTGTAAGCCGAGTTCTGTCGTGTACGGTTATCTATCTACGCTTGCAGTCGCCTGCAAGTTTTAGCGATGTTAACGGATAAAGACGGACGGGCAGCCCCGACAATAAAGTCTGCCTTTATCCCAATCTTGCATCGGGTGGGGTTTAATTGGCTCCCCTCGTTGCCGAAGGGACGGTGAGCTCTTACCTCGCCATTCCAACCTTACAGCTTGAAAAACTGCGGTATATTTCTGTTCACTTTCCTTGAAGTCGCCTTCTCCTGCCGTTAGCAGGCACCCTTGCCCTGCGATGCTCGGACTTTCCTCACGCCGCTTTCGCGGCCCGCAACCGTATAATTAACTCAAATCGAATTTATTTTAACATTTTTTTTAATTTTAATAAACTATTTTGATACGGTTAATTGATTTTTAATCAAAAATAATTTAAAATGATTGAGTATTAAATCAATAAGGAAAAAAGTTTTATGAAAAAGACAAAAATCATATGCACACTCGGCCCCGCAAGCGACACGGAAAAGGTTATTGCCGACCTGATTGACGCGGGCATGAACGTTGCAAGGCTGAATTTTTCGCACGGGACGCACGCGGAGCACGCAGCAAAAATTGCAATAATTAAAAAGGTGCGCGAACAGAAAAACGTTCCGCTGCCCATTATGCTCGACACAAAAGGGCCCGAATTCCGCATAAAGACGTTCAAGGACGGAAAAATCAAATTAAAAGACGGCGATACCTTTACTTTTACTACGGAAGATATTGTCGGCGACAAGACAAAGGTCGCCGTTTCGTTTTCGGGCATATGCGAGCAGATGTTTCCGGGCGATAAAATCCTGCTTAACAACGGACTGATGATTTTCGAGGTTATCAAGGTTGAAAAGCCCGACGTAATCTGCAAGACGATTGTCGGCGGCGAACTGTCGAACAGAAAAAGTATGTTCTTCCCCGATAAAGAGCTGAAAATGAACTACCTCTCGGAACAGGACAAAGCCGACATTAAATTCGGCGTCGAGCAGGGCGTGGATTTTATCGCATGTTCGTTCGTTTCTAAAGCTCAGGATTTAATCGACGTGAGAAATTACCTCAAAGAATGCGGCTCGCCCGAGGGCGAAATCGAGCTTATCGCAAAAATCGAAAGCCGCGCGGGAGTAAACAACCTCGAAGACATTGTCAAAGCAAGCGACGGAATAATGGTTGCGCGCGGCGATTTGGGCGTCGAGGTGCCGTTCGAGGAGCTGCCGAATATACAGAAAACAATAATCAAATCCTGCCGGATACACGGAAAGCGCAGCATTACGGCAACCGAAATGCTCGAATCCATGATAAAGCAACCCCGCCCCACCCGTGCCGAAATTTCAGACGTGGCGAACGCGGTTTACGACGGTTCGTCAGCGATTATGCTTTCGGGCGAAACTGCGGCGGGCGCGTACCCCGTCGAAGCCGTAAAAGCTATGTCGCGCATAGCCGCGCAGGCGGAAGAAAATACGAATTATATCGCTTACATCAAGGAAAGCGAATATCGCATTGACGACCTTTCGGAAGCCTTAGCGCACTCGGCGTGCACGCTTGCGCACGATATCGAAGCGAACGTGATAGTCGTTTGCACGAGGACGGGCGGCACGGCGAAAACAGTGTCGCGCTTCCGCCCGCTCATAGACGTTATAGGCATGACTACCGACGAGCGTGCTTACAGAAAGCTTGCTTTAAGCTGGGGCGTAATACCCGTAATGAGCGAGGAGTTCTATTCGGTTGACGTACTCTTCCACTACGCCAAACGCGCGGCGATAGCCACCGGGCTCGTAAAAAAAGGCGATAAAATCGTACTTACGGGCGGCACGCCGAACGGCAAAAGCGGAAACTCGAACCTTATTAACGTGGAAACGGTATAAATACTTAAACGAAGAAGCCCGCGCATACAAGTATGCGCGGGCTTCACAGAGAGAATATGAAAAAAAGTTAAAGTGTGAACTTAATTTATGCTTCGATTATAATATACTTATGTGAATAGAATATGATAATTAAATGATTTATTTATATCTTTCATATATTTTTTCGGCAATTTTAAGTCCGTCCGCTGCGGAACTCGTAATTCCGCCCGAATATCCGCTGCCCTCGCCGCAGGGATAGAGCCCTGATAAACTTACGCTTTGCAAATCCTCTCCGCGCAGTATCCTGACCGGCGACGAAAAGCGGGTTTCCACGCCCGTAAGCACCGCGTCTGGGCAGTCGAAGCCTTTTAATCTTCTGCCCATATCGGGGATTGCGGCTTTAAGCGCGCTTACCGCAATCGGCGGCAACGCCTCGGAAAGCGGGGCGAATTTAACGCCCGCGGCATAAGTGGGCAGCACCTCTCCGTACGCGTCCGATATCCTGTCCGCGGCAAAATCTTTAAAAAGCTGAACGGGCGCGGAATAATTCCTTCCGCCGACGGCGTATGCCCTGCGCTCGATTTCGCGCTGAAAACGCATTCCCGCAAAAATGTCGTCCGCGCCGAAATCCCCCGCTTTCATCTGTACCATAAGCGCGGAATTCGAATTTTTTCCGTCGCGGGCATAAAGGCTCATACCGTTCGTGACAACCCCGCCCTCCTCGCTTGCGGCGGGTATTACCACTCCGCCCGGACACATACAGAAAGTGAAAACCGTCCTTTCGTGCGCGCGGGAAACGAGCTTGTAATCCGCCGTAGGGAGTTTATCACAGTAGTTGCCGTACTGCGCGAACCCGATTTTGCGGGCGAGGTGCTCTATCCTTACGCCGACCGCAAATTCCCGCGCCTGCATTTCAACGCCGCCCTTATAGAGCATTTCGAAAGTGTCCCTTGCGGAGTGACCCAAAGCCGCTACCGCGCAGTTGCACAAAAGTTCGCTTTGCGCGCCGGTCTGCGTGTTTTCGAGAATGAGCGATTTCAAGCACCCGCCCTTTTGCGTGAACCCTATAAACTTGGTATTAAACATATATTGTCCGCCGTTCGCGCAAACGAACGAGCGGATATTTTTCAATACGCCTGACAGCTTATCGCTGCCGATATGCGGCTTGTTGAGATACTCGATTTCCTCTGGCGCGCCGAACCTATGAAACATTTCCAGAACGTCGCGGTTGAACCCGTCGTGCGTCTGAGTGTTCAGTTTCCCGTCCGAAAAAGTACCGGCGCCGCCCTCGCCGAACTGCACGTTAGAATTCAGGTTTAAGACGCGGTCGACAAAAAAACCGTCCACCGACTTTTTTCTGTCATCGACGGACTCCCCGCGCTCGATAACGACGGGCGCAAAACCTCGCTCGATAAGCCTTACCGCGCAGAAAAGCCCCGCAGGCCCCGAACCGATTACCGCAACGAGCGGCGGGTTTTCAAGCTTTCCGAGCGGCGGTGTTGCGGGGGCGGGTTCGTCCGAAAAAGCGAACGAGTAAACCCAAAAAATGTTGTTCTTGTCGCGCGCGTCGAGCGACTTTTTGAGTATTTTAAAGAATTTCGGATAGCGACCGAGCTTTTTACGCGCAATCGCAAGCAGCTTATTTTCGCTTTCGCCGATATTGAGTTTTACGTTATCCAGCCGCTTAATCATAATTTTTTAAAATTCCGTCGGCAACCGCCATTCCGCTCGTAAACGCCCATTGAAGATTATAGCCTCCGCAATCGCCGTCAACGTCGAGTATTTCGCCCGCAAAATAGAGATTTTTAACGAACCTGCTTTCGAGCCCGTCGGTAACGCCATTCATATCTAAACCGCCCCGAGTGACCTGCGCGTAATCGAAGCCGAGCGTACCCAAAACGGGCAGAGTAAAGTTTTTAAGAGTTTTTACGATTTTTTCGGGCGAACCCGCGCGGGCGACAACCGCCGCGCCCAGCACGTTGTGAAGATTGCCAGAAAGCAAACGCTTGAAATCGTACCCCGCCTTTGACCTTGCGGATAGATTTTCTTCAATTATTCCGGCGGAAATATCGGGCAGAAATTCAAGCGATATTTCGGCGCCCGGCTTGTCCGTAACGTAGGGCGAAAGTGCAAACACCGCGTTGCCCGAAACACCGTATTCGGTAAAAATAACGTCGCCGCGTACCGATTTGACAGCTTTTCCGCCGACGACTGCCGAAGCGACGCAGTCGGCGCGTATACCCTTTAAAGTTTTTATATAGCGAGTATCCGTTTTAAGCTGAACGAGCGACGGATATAAAGGCGTAACCTTATGCCCGAACTTTTCGGCGAGATAATAAGCGCTTCCGTCCGTTTTGAACTGCTTCTGAGCCTTGCCGCCCGCGCAAAGCACGACGCGCTCAGCCTCGACCTTACGCCCGTCGGACAAAGCGAGGATAAAACCGCGGCAAATATCCGTAACCTTTGTCAAAAGCAATACGTCGGCTCTGTCTTTTATCCCGCGCATAAGGCAATCGGTGAGCGCGGAAGCCTGCCTGCCCGCGGGATAAATCCTGCCCTTTTCGTCCTCGGTAAAAAGGCAGTCGAAAAGCTTTGCGCCCGCGTAAGGGTCGCCGCAGCAGAGCTTTGCGGCAAGACGAGCGCCGCCGCCGAAATAGTGCTCCGCCGACATATCCGCGTTGGATACGTTGCCCTGACCGTTGCCTGTGGCGGCAAGCTTTTTGCCAAGCCTGTCCGCCGCTTCGATTATTATAATTTTTAAATTTTTTTCACTCCGACACAGACGGACGGCGCAGGCGAGCCCCGCCGCGCCGCCGCCGATTATCGCAACGTCGTATTTCATACT
>CANPBT010000043.1 GCA_947572415.1 uncultured Clostridia bacterium
ATTCATACCCGTTCTTTTCAAGAAATTTCTTAATTTCGTTTTTCAGGTTAAGTCCGCCGTGGTCGCAAGCCAACGCAATTTTCATTTTATTCTCCTTCATATTTCAGTATGTAATCAGTAACAATTTTATCGCAAACCGTTATAAGAGCGTCGCGAGTTATTCGGTAAGCCCCGATATCGAGCCCGTACGGGTCGGGTACCTCGAATCCGCATAAGTCGAAAACGCTGACAACGTTTCCGCATTCTTCGAGTATCTGTTTCTGGTTAGTCGTCATACAAACTACCAAATTACTCGCGTCTATTATTTTCTGAGTAAGCTGTTTAGGCGCAAATTTCGTAACGGTAATCCCCGCTTCTTTGAGCGCCTGTCGGCTGTTCGGGCTTATCGTCCCGCCGATTTCGGCGTTAATTCCGCAAGAAGCGACGTCCCACCACTTAATTTTATTTTTCTTGATTTTGTCGCGCAACAATGCTTCCGCCATAGGGCTTCGGCAGGTATTGCCGGTGCAGACAAATAATATTTTTTTCCTTTTCATACCTTTTTGCACGCTTTCGCAAGTCTGTTCATTACCCCCGCCATTATTCCGTCCTGCTTCTGAGGCGCAATCGCTATAATAAGCTGAGCTTTTTTTTCACCCTCGCGTAGTTTATAGTAGAGATTAGCCGCAACTTCCCGCTCGGTTTTTCCGAGAATAAGCGTCTTTTCTACATTTATAAGTTTAGCGGTGCTTTCGTCGCACATTATAAATGCGTTTACACCTTGCGAATTTTTTTCTTTATATAACCCTACCGCTTTATCGCGCTCTTCGAATGCATACATCTCGGTCTGACAATTCGGCGAATAATGTTTATATTTCATACCGGGCGAACGAGCCGTTTCGCCCTCTTTAAAAGCATATTCCGCGCAGTCGCCCACCGTTGCGGCTATCATTTCACGTGTGATAAGCCCGCTCCTCAAAACTACCGGGATTTCTCCAGTGCAGTCGAGCACTGTGCTTTCTATTCCGCCGCAGCACTTGCCGCCGTCAAGGATTACTTCGATTTTTCCGTTTAGGTCGGCATAAACGTGTTCAGCCGTAACCGGGCTGACGTGCTTGGATAAATTCGCCGACGGCGCGGCAATCGGCAGGCTAACATATTTTAAAAACCGCTGCGCCCCCTCGTGCGACGGCACGCGCACGGCAAGAGTATCCAGCCCGCACGAAACCGCGGGGCTGACTTTATTGCGACTTTTATAAACCATAGTCAACGGACCCGGTAAAAATTCTACCGCTAACTTTTCGGCATATTCGGGTATATACGAAACAAGACTGCCGATATCGTAATCTTTATGTACGTGAACGATTAACGGATTGTCGCTGGGGCGACCCTTTATTTCGAATATTCTTTCAACCGCCTCGGTATCGAACGCATTCGCACCAAGCCCGTATACGGTTTCGGTAGGAAACGCCACCGGGCTGCCGGTCAATATCAATTGTTTTGAAGTTTCAAGCGATTGTTCGTCAATCTGTAAAATACGAGTTTGCATACTTAAAAAGGCATTTCTTCGTCATCAGGCGGAGGCACAAGCGCTTCGACCGGCGCTGCGTCGCCTTGAATATAAGCGTGTCCGTTTTCGGGCGGAGGCTCGAGCCCGTCGTCGGGTTCGGGATTGACGAATTTTGTAAGTTCGCCCTTAAACCGAAGTTTAATTCTGTCAAGTCCGCCGTTTCGGTGCTTTGCTATTATAAGATCCGCCATACCTTTGACGAGTTTTTTCTTTTCCATTTCTTCTTCGGTGGCAGTTACATCGGGGCGATTTATAAACATAACGATATCGGCGTCCTGCTCGATTGCGCCCGATTCGCGCAAGTCCGAAAGCTGCGGCTCGCCCGACTGGATACGCCTGAGCTGAGACAGCGCTATTACCGGCACGTCAAGCTCCTTAGCCATAATTTTCAGTTCACGCGTGATGCTTGCGACTTCCTGAACCCTGTTTTCTTCTCCGCCTTTTTTTCCGCTTGACATAAGCTGAATATAGTCTATCATGACCAGATCTAACCTGCCGTTATTTTTGGATTTTATGCGGCGGCACTTAGACAGTATTTCCGCGGGCGTAACCCTTGACGAATCGTCTATGTTTATTCTGCTTTGTTTGAGTTTTTCGCTTGCTTTAACGAGCTTTTTCCAGTCGTTCGGCGTAAGCTTACCCGAAAGCGCGTTCGACATACTTACGTTTGCCGCACCGCATAAAAGCCTCTGGATAATCTGCACTTCCGGCATTTCCAACGAAAAAACTACGCAAACCGCGTCGCTGCCGAGCGCAGCGTGCTCTACGATGTTCATTGCCAGCGAGGTTTTTCCCATACCGGGACGGGCTGCAAGAACTATCAAATCGGATTTTTGCAGACCGTTGGTAAGTTTATCGAGCCTCGTAAATCCAGTGGGGATACCTCTGTAAGCGTCCTTATCCTTTGCAAGTTTTTCGAATTTGTCCAAAACCGCGGCAATGCCGCTGCCCTCACGTATATCCTTTACCGTTGAAGAGTCGTTCACGCGCGAAACGTTATAAATACGTTCCTCGGCAAACTGCACGCTCTTTAAAGAATCGTCGCTCGATTTTGAAAACTCGGCTATGTCCCTTGCCGCGCGTATTAAACTTCTGTTTATACTGTCGCGCTTAACAATATCGAGGTAATACTTATAATTTGCCGCCGACGGCGTAATCTGCGCAAGCTCGGATACGTAAGAAATACCGCCCGACTTTTCAAGATTTCCGTCGCTGTCAAGCCTGTCGCAAAGCGTTACTATATCTACAGGCTTCCTCTCGGCAAATACGATTTTAATCGCACCGAGGATAAACTGGTGCGACTCCTGATAAAAATCGTTTTTATCGAGCTGCTCCAAAACGTCGGCAAGTATTTCATTATCTATGAGCATACAGCCTAAAAGCGCTTGTTCGGCGTCAAGGTTGTTGGGCATTATATTGGTTTTGTCTGACATAGTACTTTATATTCCCATTAATTTTTCAAATTCAGTGAGAGTTTTATCAAATTCCTGCATTGCGAAGTCAAACGGCTGTTGTTTTGTCAAATCTACGCCCGCAAGTTTTAACAGCGACACAGGGTCGGTTGACGAACCGCCGGAAAGGAATTTGAAATAATCCTTCACTGCGCTTTCGCCCTCCGTTAATATACGGTTTGCTATATTGATTGCCGAAATTATTCCGGTAGAATATTTGTATACGTAGAAAGCATTGTAGAAATGCGGTATTCTCGTCCATTCGGTAGAAATATTGTAATCGTGCTCTATTGCGTCGCCGTAATACTTTTTACCTATTTCGGCATAGAGCTCGCAAAGGTTTTCTTTTGTAAGCGGCTCCTCACGCTCCGCCATTGCATGTGCTTCGTATTCAAACTCGGCAAACATTGTCTGTCTGTGCAGCGTGGCGCGCATACTGTCGAGATAGTAATTCAAAAGGTACTTTTTAAGGTTTTCGTCTTTTGCGTTTTTGAGCAGATATTTCAAAAGCAGCACTTCGTTTACCGTGCTTGCAACCTCCGCGACGAAAATTCTGTAATCGCTCTTCGCATACGGCTGGTTAGCTGCCGAAAACCAAGTATGGAGGGAATGCCCCATTTCATGCGCAACCGTAAAAACCTCGTTTATCGTCGGCTGGTAATTGAGCAAAACAAACGGATGCACGCCGAAGCAGCCTGTGCTGTATGCCCCGCTTCTCTTGCATTCGGTTTCGTGCACGTCAATCCATCTTTCGTCGTGCCCCTTTTTCAAAAGCTTCTGGTATTCTTCGCCGAGGGGCGCAAGCCCTTTTATTACCAGTTCGTACGCCTCGTCGTAATCCATTTTAAATTCGACCCCGTCCACAAGCGGCGCGTACATATCGTAAAAATACAATTTGTCGTAACCGAAAAGCTTCTTTCTGTCGGCAATATAACGGTGCATGGAAGGTAAATTGTCGTCGACAGTCTTTAAAAGGTTATCGTATACAGCCTTATCAACGTCCTCGTTAAACAAAGCACGCTCCAAGCAAGATGAAAATTTATAAGCTTTACTTAAAAACACATCCTTTTTTATATTACCGTAATAAGTCGAGGTTATGGTATTGATTAAAGAGTTGTATGCCGCATAGTATTTATCATAAGCTTCCTTTCTCTTTTCTCTGTCCTGAGAATGAAGAATGATGCCGTAGGTGCCGTGGCTTAAAGTAGTTTTTTCGCCCTCGAACTCTATTTCGGGCAGAGGCAAATCCACGTTATCGATCATACCGAAAGTTTCTTTAAAGGTACCTAATGTTTCTCCCGCCATACTGATAAGTCGCTCTTCGTTTTCGGAAAGCACGTGCGGCTTATTCGCAATAAGTCTTTTAATCTGATAGTCGTACGCAACAAAACGCTTGTCCGAAATTAGAGCTTCAAGATATTTTTCGTCCATTTTTGCCATTTCAGGCTCGAAAAAAGCAAGTTCGGCAGAATATTTAGACGAAAGCGCGCCCACTTTGGAATAATATGCGCCGTACTTCGATATCGAAGTATCTTCGTCGTGCTTCATATGTGCGTAGAGTATCAGCTTTTCAAACGCTATGCAAAACTCGTCGTTTTGCCTGAAAAACTTCAAAAGAGTTTCGCTGTCGCCGAGCTTTCCCGCATACTTCGAAAAATCGAGCCTCTTTTCCAAATCGGCAAAACTCTTTTCCCACTCTTCGTCGGAAACAAAAATGTCCTCTATTTTCCATTTGTACCGTTCGTTTACTTCGTTTCTTTTCACTTTTATTACCTCTTAATTTTTATTAGAATGTATAGGCGCGGGGATAAGTCCGCCCCTTTTTATAAATTTTTCAGACGATTCGTTATGTACGGGCATAACGGGCGCTCTTCCTAATAGCCCGCCGAAGCTTACGCTGTCGCCAACCTTTTTATTAGGGGCGGGGATTATGCGCACCGCCGTCGTCTTATTGTTTATCATACCTATCGCCGCTTCGTCGGCGATAATCGCGCTTATCGTCGCCGCCGTCGTATCACCGGGCACGGCAATCATATCGAGCCCGACCGAACAGACGGCTGTCATCGCTTCGAGCTTGTCTATGCAAAGCCCTCCCCGCTCCGCCGCCTCTATCATGCCGATATCCTCCGAAACGGGTATGAAAGCGCCAGACAGCCCCCCCACGCGCGAGCTTGCCATTACGCCGCCCTTTTTAACCGCGTCGTTGAGCATTGCAAGGCACGCCGTCGTGCCGTGGGTTCCTACGCTTTCAAGCCCCATTTCCTCTAAAATCTGGGCGACGGAATCCCCTCTCGTCGGGGTAGGCGCAAGCGACAAATCGACTATTCCGAACTCGGCGCCGAGCCTTTTCGCCGCTTCTTTGGCAATTAGCTGACCTGCGCGGGTAATTTTGAAAGCCGTACGCTTGATAGTTTCTGCAAGCTCGCTCAAATCGGCTTCGGGGATATTTTCGATTGCGTGCTGTACGACGCCGGGCCCCGAAACGCCAACGTTAATGACCGTACCGCTTTCGCCTACGCCATGGAAAGCGCCCGCCATAAACGGGTTATCTTCCACCGCATTACAGAAAACCACGAGCTTAGCGCAGCCGAAGCCGTCCTTATCCGCAGTTATTGCCGCCGTCTTTTTAATCATTTCTCCCATGAGCTTTACGGCGTCCATATTTATGCCTGATTTCGACGAGCCGATATTCACGGACGAGCAAAGCCTTTCGGTGTCAGCAAGCACTTCGGGTATGCTCAAAATGAACTGTTTTTCATAGTCCGCCATACCTTTATGCACAAGTGCG
The DNA here is from genome assembly GCA_947572415.1 of uncultured Clostridia bacterium. Taxonomy (GTDB): domain Bacteria; phylum Bacillota; class Clostridia; order Christensenellales; family Borkfalkiaceae; genus Coproplasma. Next base: position 5,789 of record CANPBT010000043.1, read on the forward strand.
GAATATCCGCCGAGAAAGTCAATCCCGAGCTCCTTTGCCGCATTGTCGAGCGCTTTACCTATCAGATAGGATTTATCCGCAAATGGTGCGCAGATAAGCGCGGCGGGCGTAACCGATACGCGCTTGTTCACTATGGGAATACCGTATTCTCTGGATAGCTCGCACGTTACCTTTACGATATTTTCCGCCTTTTTACACACGGTATCGTATACCTTTCGCGCGGTTTCCTCCGCCGTTCCGCAAATGCACGGCAACAGCGATATACCCATAGTCACCGTTCTTATATCGAGGTGCTCCTTTTCGACCATATTGATTGTTTCCAAAACGTCGCCGTAATTAAACATATTCAAACCTTATGCATTGCGTTAAAAATTTCTTCGTGCTGAACGTGTACAGACATATCAATCTTTTTACCCATTTCCGCACATTCGTCGGCAAGCTCGGAAAGCCCCGTCTTGCAATCGGATAAATCTACAAGCATTATCATTGCGAAATAATCCTGTAATATCGTCTGGCTTATATCGAGGATATTAATACCTCTTTCAGCCAAAAAGCCGCTTATTTTAGCAATGATGCCCGTTTTATCCTTGCCGACCACGGTTACGACCGCACGCATAATTTTATCCTCCGTAAATTGATTTTTATGCCAGCCCGAACATTGCGGGCAAATCGAATTTGAAATATTTGTGCATCGCGGTTATAAAGCTTTTATGCTTTAACGACCACGACGCGGCGACGCCGTAAATATTTTCAAGCGGAAAATTCGTACCGCGGTTTGCACGGCTATCCTCGCTCACGTTTCTGTTGTCACCCAGCAAAAACACGCACCCCTCTTCCACAAAAAATCCGTCGGTGCCGCCGAAATTGTTTTTTAAAAGCATCGGATCATTGTTGTCGGGGTCAATATAACTTTCGGGTACCTGCGTAAAATCGCTCTGCCCAGCATATTTTATCCATAAAACCCCGCGCGACAGCTTGACGTAATCGCCGCCCAACGCAATAACCCGCTTAATTATGGTAGTCCTTTTATTTTTATCCGCATTATCGTTTTTGAACGCGATTACTATATCGCCATAATCGGGTTTTGCTCCTTTTTTCACGTAAAGATAATCCCCACCCGCTACATTCTCGTTTTCAGCACCCACAAACGTAGGCAACATAGAGTCGCCTACAACGTATATGCCCGAAAAATTCAATGAAAAAATTATTTCGAATACGAAAAACGCCGCAAGAATTACAATAAGTATATTTAATATAATATTAAGTTTTGATTTTTCCTGCCTTTCAAAAAGGCTTGAACCAACTTCATACATCATATAAATTAAAGCCACATCAAATTATTTATTGCGTATTTTCCGTCGCTCGATACGCAAAAACGCAGGTTGTGCGAATAATCCGAAAGTGCGGCGCCGCTTGCGGTTTTGAACAGCTTGCTTTCGAGTATAAGCGTTTGCCAAACTCCGCCTAGTATGCTTTGACTGTATTTATAAACCTCGCCGTCGCTTGTGTTTTCGATAATAAATGTCATTTCCGCCGTTTCGTCGCAAAAGACGTCTACTTTTAAAACGCCGTCCTTTACGGCGGAATACCTCGGACTGTTCATTCGGCAAGTTGTAATACCGCACGGCGAATAAATGCCGCTTATTTCCTTAGCTTTTTTAACAAGCAACGGCGCCATTGTTTCTTTTCCGTAAAAAATTCCGCCTACGGATAACGAGCGCGGGTCAGCTACGCAAAAGCCGCTCGTTCCGTTTTTACTTGTATAAACGACTCTGCATTTCGCGCATGAATTTTTAAAACGACCGCTTATTTTTTTTACGGCGATTTTCGACCAGATAGTAAATCCGTTGCTGTATTTCGCATAGCCTATTACAAAAAGCGTGGCCGTACCTTCGTAAATATCTATGTAAGCCTTTTTTTCGGTCGGCGAAACGCTTTCGGTTTTCGTACAAAGCGACCACTCGCGTATGGAGGAATTTTTGCAATCCTCGGCAAAAAACACACCCGAATCTTCCACTATGCCAAGATTATCAAGCTTTGCCGTTGCGTAAAGGTTCTGTTCTTTGTCCACCCCAACGGAAATTTCAACGGGTTGAGGAATAAAAACCTGCCTGTGTTTAAGGTATTTTTCCAGAAACATAAACATATTCTGAGTGCTCATTGCCCCTACGGACGAGTCGCACTGAACGGAATAAGTTATAACGCTGTCACCAGCATATTCGGCGTTTATTCGCGAAAACGTATCGTAAGCTCTGTCATAGTCGAAACGCGGGTCATTTGTAGAACACAATATCATAACGGGACACTGTACGTAAGGCGCGTATGCCTGCGAATCTATACCCGCAATGAAACGGTACCTCTCGTTATCGAGTTTTTGTTCGTCGGACTCGTATTTGCTTACGCCCGAATAAGCCAGCCAGCCGGCTGCGCAAACGGGGATTACACATGCAAACTTTTTTGCAACGGCAAGCTTCCACGCAATTTCACCGCCGTCGCGCAAACCGACTAACGCTATTTCCTCGCCTCCCGTCTTTTCGAGCAGATACTTGCGCGCGTAAATTCCTACCGCTACCCATTCGTACCAGCTCGTCTTGTCAGCAGATTCGTCGCAAAATTCTTTACGCCGCCCGCATTTGAGAGTATTCGCATAAACGACGGCTTCGGGGTATACGGTAAAATTTTCGCACTCATCCCACTCACCGCGGTAATCTACCATTAACGCAGAATAGCCCTTATCGACAAACATTTTCAAAACGTCGAAATCGATACTGTCGGCGCTGTCGGGGATAATAAGAACGGTGTCTTTCGCAGGGTTTTCTTTCGCCTTTGCGAATACGCCGTAAATTTTTACCCGCCCGTCTGAGGTCATACGGCCGTTGAAACTGACTTTTTCAAATTCTATACCTTCCGACTCGGTGACGCCGAGCGACGCGGCGTTAAGCGCCAGAGAATCGTCGAAATTATTCCATATTGACGTAGGCGTTAAAATGTCAGGCAAAATGATGCTCCTTAACAAATATTAGACTTTACTAAAAAATAGACAAATTACTACAAATGTAATTGATTTTTTTCAACCTTACACTTATAATATAATTTACCTATTTATTATAGTCCTTTTATAAGAATAAATCAAGCAATAAAACGGAGTTTAAACAAATGGCTTTGATTTCGGTTTCCGACGAGTTGGCAAAAAAATCATTTACAAACGTCGAAAATAAATTTATAACCAAATATATGCCCGTGCTGGAACCGATTGCCGTAAAGGTTTACCTTTACGCGTTATACGTTTATCAGAGCGGACTGAATAGTGCCTCCCATGAAGATATGGCAAAAGCCCTCAATATTTCGGAGGATGAACTTAAAAATTACTTTGAATACCTCGAAGAGTTCGAACTTGTTTCTATTTTATCCGTTTCACCTCTTGAGGTAAAAATTCTCGACGCGGAAAACGTTTACGGCACGCCGAAAAAATTCAAGCCCGAAAAATACGCCGATTTTACAAAAATCGTGCAAAACACGATAAAAGGCAGAATGATTTCCACAAACGAATTCAGAGAGTATTTTCTGCTTTTGGAGGATTACGGTTTCGAACAAAACGCTTTGATAATGATTATTAATTACTGTGTAAATCTGAAAGGCGATAGCATAAGGTTTCAATACATAAAAAAAGTTGCCAAAAGCTTTGCGGAAGAGGGCGCGGTTACGGCAAAAAAAGTTGACGAAAAGCTCTCTGCTTACACTTCTTCCACCCCTGCGCTTATAAATATTTTCCGCGCCGCGGGCATAAATAAACAACCGGACATTGACGACGACCGACTTTATAAAAAATGGACGGCAGAGCTCGGCTTCGAGGAAAACGCGATTGCCGCGGCAGCAAAGGCGTTCAAAGTAAAAAATACGGACAAGCTCGACTCCGTTATAATGGAATTATATAAGAATAAAAAATTCGACGTAAAAGAGATAAAGTCGTATTCCGCAAATAAGAATTCAATATATATAGCCACCGTTGAAATTGCAAGAAATCTGGGCGTCTATATACAGAATACCGCCCCCTATATCGACAATTACGTCAACGCGTGGTGCGACTACGGCTTTGAGCCCGACTGCCTCAAACAGCTTTCCGTTTACTGTTTCAGACATAATAAGAAAACTTTCGAGGATATGCACGAGCTTATAAAGAAATTATATTCCGACGGAATTATAACAACCGACAGCGTGAATGAATACATTGAAAAAGTCGAAGCGGACGACAGACTTATCAAAAAACTTTTAACCCATTGCGGACTTTCGAGAAAAATTATCGACTGGGACAGAGAAAGTCTTGCTCGCTGGAAATCATGGGGCTTTGACAAAATTATGCTCACGGAGGCGGCAAAAATTTCGGCAGGCAAAGCAAACCCGATGGCTTATATGAACGCAGTGCTTTCTTCATGGAAATCTGACGGAATTTTCAGCACCGACAAAATTATAGTTAAACCCGCCCCCGCCTCTCAGGAAACAAAAACCGACCGCGCGGTCGTGGAAAGACACTATTCGGATTTGAGGCACCGCGCCGAGGACAAAGCCGAAAAGCAACTTGCAAAAGTTTTATCGGACGAGGTTTACGGAAAGATTTACAAGGATTTGAACGAACTTTCAATTCAGCTCGCTTTTGCCGAAATCCGAAATGCGGAAGAAGCCGAAAAGCTTTCGGCAAAAATGAAAGAAATGCAATTTTTAAGCGACAAACGGTTAAGCGAATTAGGTATTGCACGCGACGAGCTTATCCCCGTATACTCTTGTAAAATCTGTAACGATACCGGATACGACAAAAACGGCAACCCCTGCGTCTGTTTAAAAAAATTTTTGTCGACCATAAAATAAATATTCGAAGCAAAAAAGCGCTTACGCCGAAGCGTAAGCGTTTGGAGCTGCTGCGCGAGGAGCGTGAGCGACGACACTTTCGTAGCGCAGCGAAGAATGCGGACGAAAGTCCGTGAAGTAAAAAAAAACGCTTATGCTTCGGCATAAGCGTTTGGAGCTGCTGAGCGGACTTGAACCGCCGACCTCATCCTTACCAAGGATGTGCTCTACCGACTGAGCCACAGCAGCAATTTTTAAATTACTTGAATATTATATTTTAAATAAATGGTATTGTCAATTCATTTTTACCTGTAATAATAAAAAAATGGTGCAAATAATGCAAAATAACAATTTACAGAAAATTGCGATAAGAGTTTCATTAATAACGATTATAATTAACGCCGTTTTATCTATATTTAAACTTCTTGCCGGCATTTTAGGTAATTCATATGCGCTGATATCCGACGCGGTTCACTCCGCTTCGGATGTTTTTTCCACAATTATAGTAATTATAGGCGTGAAAATTTCAGCTAAAAAGGCCGATAAAAATCACCCGTTCGGGCACGAAAGGTTCGAATGCGTTGCGGCAATTTTACTCGCCGCAGTTCTCTTTGCCACGGGCGTAGGCATAGGCTATTCGGGAATAAGCAACATCGTTACGGGCGAATATAAAAATTTTGCCGTCCCAGGAATTATCGCGCTTGTTGCCGCCGCCCTCTCTATCGTAGTAAAGGAGGCGATGTTCTGGTACACCTACGCCGCAGCAAAAAAAGTTAATTCATCTGCCCTTAAAGCCGACGCGTGGCACCACCGCTCCGACTCGCTTTCTTCCATCGGAAGTCTTGTGGGCGTAATCGGCGGCTTATGCGGAGTGAAAATACTTGACTCGATTGCATGTATTGTTATTTGCCTTTTTATTCTGAAAGCGGCTATTGACATATTTATCGACGCTATTAAAAAAATGACAGATGAAGCCTGCGACGATAAGACCGAAAACGAGATAAAAGAATTTATCCTATCCTGCGAAGGCGTAATAAAAATCGATAAACTTATGACGAGAATGTTTGGCAATAAAATTTACGTTATAGCAGAAATTGCATGCGATAGAAATCTACCGCTTTACGACGCGCACGAAATAGCCGAAAGCGTTCACTGCGGAATTGAGCAAAACTTTGCGGCAGTCAAGCATGTAACAGTTCACGTAAACCCGTATGACGAGGATAATCCGTCGCCCGACAAGCAAATATGAAAAAATCCCCGACTTTTCAAGTCGGGGATTTGTTAGTCTATTTTTATTACGTCGTCATCTTCGGAAAGAAATTCCGGCAATTCGAAGCCGTCCTCTGTAACCGCAGATTTTTGCTGTTCGGG
>CANPBT010000044.1 GCA_947572415.1 uncultured Clostridia bacterium
CAGGTTGTGACGGATGAGGTGTCAACAAATTGACCTTCCCCTAAGGGGGAAGGTGTCCGCGTCGTGCAGACGCGGACGAATGAGGTTTATATTTAATAATTTTACCTCATCAGGCTTTGCCTTCGCGGCAAAGCCAGCTTCCCCCTAAGGGGAAGCTTATATTTTTGTCTAATCCTCCAAACCTAAGAGATAATCTGTTGACACCTTAAAGTATTTTGCAAGCATAATCAAATCGTCAAAGCCGGGCTCAGTAAAACCCGTTTTCCACCTTGAAAATTTTTGCTTATAAATGCCTAACTCTTTGCAAATATCATTTTGCTGTTTGCCACTGTTGATTATAAGTTCATTGAGCCTTTCTGTGAATAAGTTCATTTGTATATCACCTATAAATATTGTAACATTTTTTAGGACTAAATACTTGACAGTCACAAATATTAGGACTATAATTAAACAAAAACAGGTGGTGCAAATGAAAAATTCTATTCTTTATAATTACATAAATAAAAACGGCGAGTTTATGGAAACGATTAAACCCGATAAAGAGTATAATCGGTTGGATAAGGAGGCGGATAAATATTACGACAAATTGAAAGCTACGCTCAATAAAGAGCAAATCGATTGTCTGAATAATTATGCTGACGCTAATCTTGCGGCTAATTGCGAGTTCGTAAGGGCAGCCTTTAAAACGGGCTTTAAGTCGGGCGTAAGTCTTATTGTGGAGTGTTTGTGCGACGAGGATATTTAAAAACAGAAAAGTCGGAAGCCCGCTCGTTTAACGAGCGGGCTTCTTTTATCGTAAGTGAGGTAAAGGAAGAAAATCCGTTTACAAAATCAGTATATGCTGTTATAATTGCTTTATACAGATACAAGGTCAGTCAAAATATGGAAAAGGATATAAAAACCGTCCTCGCGGAGTGCGGGTTCGGGTTCAAAAAACAGCTTGGTCAGAATTTTATCACAGATAAAAATCTGCTTTCTTCGATTGTTGCGGCTTCGGGCGTAAGCGAAAACGATACCGTGGTCGAGGTCGGTTGCGGCGCGGGCACGCTTACGCGCGCGCTTGCGGAAAAGGTAGATAAGGTCGTTGCGTTCGAGGTGGATAAAAGTCTGCAACCCGTGCTCGCGGTTACTTTGTCCGGGCTGGATAACGTCGAGGTTGTGTTCCGCGATTTTTTAAAAGTGGATTTAAAACAGTTCGAAAGCGGGCTCGGCGGGTATTTTGTCGTCGCTAATCTCCCGTACTACGTCACCACTCCTTTGATAATGAAGTTTATCGAGGAGGGGGAAAAGTGCAAGGGGCTGTCGGTAATGGTTCAGGAGGAGGTAGCCCAAAGGCTTTGCGCCGAGGCGGGCACGCCCGAATACGGCGCGATAACCGCAATGGTCGCGCTCAAAGCGCGGTGCGAAATAGTAAAGAGGGTGCCGCGCACACTCTTTTATCCCCGCCCCAACGTCGACAGCGCGGTCGTAAAGTTTACTTTCGGCTGCGGGATAGAGGTCGCGGACAGCCGGAAATATAAAAAGGTAGTGCACGCGGCTTTTTCCTCGCGCAGAAAAACGCTCGAAAACAATCTCGTAAATTGCTTCAAGCTCACCCGCGCCCGCGCGCAGGAAATCCTTACAGAATGCGGTATTGATTTAAAGGCGAGGGGGGAAACGCTGTCGCCCAGGCAATTTTCAATGCTATCTTCAAAATTATAGGCTTTCACTTTGGGGAAGGCTCATTATATGCCGAAAATAAATTTTTTGTTCTAATAATCGCAATCCTCGCATAAAGTAGGGTATACCAAATAAAAAACCGGAGGACGATATGAACGAAGAATTAGACTATGCACAAATGCTTGAAATCCCTGTAAACACCGTAAACGTGGTCAAAAAGAAGAGCATTTTCAGGCGTAAGGAAAAGGCGCAGCCGCAGGAGGATTTAAAGGCTCAGGTTGTAGAAAGCGTTAACGAGCGCGTTGGCGCGTTTGTCGCCGCGGAGGACTTGTCCGACCCGCCCAAACCCGAAAAAGTCAAGGCGAAGGCGATAGGCAAAAGGGACAGGGCGAACGTGGTAATCTGGACGGAGGCGGTGCTCGTCGGGGTTATCGCTATAGCGATTTTCGTCACTAATCTGCTGTTGCCGAATACCGTTGTAAATACTTTTTTAAGTTCTTTTTCCAAAAAGACGGTCGAAGAACCGGCTTATACCGAATTCGTCCTTTCGCCCGTAGTCAGCGACCTTTCCGAAGCGGAAGTAGCCGTTTCCGAAAGCGGCGTGCTTTCGTTCGTTGCAGAGGGCAGCGTGTACCCCGTATGCAAGGGTAAAGTTTCCAACGTTGTTGAAGAAAACGGACTTTTCACCGTTGAAATCGCGCACACCTCGACTTTTAAGAGCGTTATCACCGGGCTTAAAAACGCTTATTCCGCGAAGGGAACAGCCGTTGCGGCAAATATCCCCGTAGGATACAGCGACGGACAGAACGAAGTGAAAGTATCTATGTATGACAACGGCGTTCTTTTAAACTGCTTTACGCTCAACGACGAAGTGCCCGTCTGGAAGTCGTGAAAATAAGTCTGCACCCGCTGTTCGTAGCGCTTTTGATAGCTTCCGCGGTTTTCGGCGGGCTTCCGATATTCGTAATTTATGCTTTGACCGCGCTCCTTCACGAGTGCGGTCATATTTTCTGCGCTCTGCGGCTGGGGTATAAGTGCGAAAAGATAAGCCTGACCCCTTACGGCGCCGCCGCCGTGTGCGATACCGACGGAATTTCTGTCAAAGACGAGCTGTTTTTGTCGCTTTCGGGGCCTGCGGTAAACGCGTTCATACTCGTCGCGTGCGCGGGGCTGTGGTGGTTTTACCCGCAGACATACGCCTATACCGACACGGTTTTTACCGCAAGCGCGGTTATGCTTTCAATCAACCTTCTGCCCGCGTATCCTCTCGACGGCGGCAGGGCGGCGCGCTGCCTTCTTATACTCGTAATGCCGAGGAAAGCCGCGGCAATCACTCTGCGCGTGCTCGGCGCCGCGTTCGCGCTAGCGTTCATACTCGTGTTTTTCCTTGCCTACCGCAATTTTTCGCTGCTCGTGTTTTCGGCTTTCCTTATTTGCTCCGCATTCGAAAAAGAGCTCCCGCTTTCACGCATAAATTTTACGGCGGTTAAACCCAAAAAGGGGCGGGAGGTCAAGCACGTAATGCTCGCCGCAAATTCAACCTTTAAAGACGGGTTGAAGTATATGGATTCGTCGCGGTACGTTATATTTCAGTTTTACTCCGACGGACTGCTCGACGAAATCACCGAGGACGAGTTTTGCGAGCTTTTGCAGTCGCATACCGTTTATGACAGAATAATAAACTGACCCCGCTGCGTATATCTCGTTTAAGTTTTCACATACTGTTTTTACGGCAAATTTTGCCTGAACAGGAGTATTATGAAAGCAACAGGAATTGTACGTAGAATAGACGAACTCGGGAGAGTGGTTATACCTAAAGAAATAAGGAGTACATTACGTTTAAAGTCCGGCGACCCGCTGGAAATTTTTACCGACAGAGACGAGCTTATGCTTAAAAAGTATTCGCCGATAGCCTCGCTCGATAAATTTTCCGAGGGTACGGCAAAATCGCTGTCCGACCTCTCGGGGCATATCGCGGTCATTTGCGATACCGACGAGGTGCTGTGCGCTTCCGGCAGAGGTCAGAGGGCGTTTGACGGCAAAGGTCTTTCGCAGAAAATGGAAAAAATTCTGCGTGAAAGAAAAAGCTATATCGCAAACCTTTCTGAGGGAGGCGACGTGGTGCCCATAACCGCCGAAAACGAGCAGACGGTTACGGCGCAGATAATAGTGCCCATAGTTTGCAACGGCGACTGTCTGGGCGCTGTCGCGCTCGTATCTACGGAGCAGGGCGCGAAAATCGAAGCTTCGGCTTGCAAACTTGCGCAGCTTTCCGCGACGATACTTGCAAATCAGTTCGAATAACAGTATTTTAAGCTTCCCTTTTGGGGAAGCTGGCTTGCCGTAAGGCAAGACTGATGAGGTTGGATTTTGTATCCCTCGTCCGTCTGCTACGCAGCCGCCTTCCCCCTTAGTAAAGGGGGAAGGCTTCAATGCTATACATATGTTCAGTCAGAAGCAGTCGTTTATAAAGGGCGCGGTTATAATTTCGCTCGGAGGGTTCTTATCCAAGCTTTTAGGTGCGTTTTACCGCATTCCTCTGACCCGCTTTCTGGGCGGCGAGGGTATGGGGATATATCAGATGGTATATCCTCTTTACTGCATACTTTTAACCGTTTCGGCGTCCGGCATACCCACCGGCATAGCGCGGCTCATTTCTTCGGGCAGCGCGGGCGCGGAAAAAAAGGCTTTCCGTCTGTACGGCGCGATAGGGGTTATCGGCACGCTCGTTATGTATATGTTGTCCGCGCCGCTCGCCGCCGTTCAGGAGGAGCCCGCGATAAAGCTTTGCTGCATAATGCTTTGCCCGTCGGTGTTCTTCGTGTCGGTGCTGTCGATTGTGCGCGGCTACTTTCAGGGGCGGGGCAATATGTACCCTACGGCGATTTCGGAGGTGGCGGAGCAGTTAATAAAAGTCGCGCTGGGTTGCGCGCTCGCTTATTTTTTCCGCGACAACCTCGCCGTTGCCGTCGCTTCTACGCTGTTCGCCGTAACCGTAAGCGAAGCGGTCGCCACCGCGTTCGCGCTCGTTTGGTATCTCAGGCGCCGCGGCGTTCAGCCGCTTTTCAAGGTGCCGTCCGTAAGGTATAAATCGATTATCGGCTACACCGTGCCGCTAACGCTGACGGCAATCGCGCTCCCTGCGAGCCAGCTCGTCGAAAGCATAATCGCGGTCAGGCTTTTAAAAGCGGTCGGCGAAAACGCTACCGCGCTTTACGGGATATTTTCCGGCTGCGCCGTGACGATAATCAATCTGCCGGTTTCGGTCACGTACGGGCTTGCCGCGGCAAGCGTGCCGCAGATTTCTCCGCTTGCGGAAAAGGGGGATATGCAGGGCGCAAAGAACAAGGCTTTCAAATCCATTTTAATCACCTTTGCAATATCCGCGCCCGCCGCCGTCGGGCTGTACGTTTTCGCGCCGCTGGCGGTAAAGCTGATTTTCTCGTCGCTCGGCGTGGAGGAAGCGGCGGTTTTAATAAAACTCGTGCGGATAATGGCGGTAAACGCAGTTACGCTGTCGCTCGTGCAGACTTCGTCGGCGTGCCTGACCTCGCTCGGAAAGCCCATAAGGAGCACGGTAACGCAGTGGGTTTCGGCGATTTTGCGCGTAGCTCTTACTGCCGTTCTGATAAAATTCACAACTCTTTCGATAAGCGGCGCGGCAATATCCGCAAATATAAGTTATTTGGTTGCGACTTTGATTAATTTCTGGTATATTATTAAACGAGGTAACGGCAATGAAAATAACTTTGATAGGATTAGGAGTAAAGAAAGACGACCTGACTTTGCGCGCGGCGGCGGCGCTTAGCGGGGCTGGTGAAATAATTGCGCGCACGTCGGAAACGGAAAGCTTCAAAGCGCTTTCCGCATTTAACGTGCGCACCCTCGACGGGCTTTTCAAAACCTGTCGCAATTTCGACACGCTTAATAAAAAGCTTGCCGCGGAAGTTATGAACGCGGCGAAAACCTCCGACGTGTGCTATTGCGTGGACGGCGCGGTGTGCGAGGACGAGGCCTGTAAAATAATTTTATCGAAGAGTAAAGACGCCGAAATTATCGAGGGTGTTGCCAAAAGCGCTTACGCGGCGGGGCTCGCAAACATTAAAGGGCAGTACACCGCGGTTTCGGCTTATAACGTACATAATCTTAAAAGCTGCGCCGCGGCGGTTGCATACGATATCGACTGCGAATACGTCGCGGGTACGGTCAAGGAAAGGCTTGCAAAACTGTTCGGCGACGAAGCGGACTGTACGTTTATCCGCGGCGGGCGGGTTCGTAAAATTAAGGTATACGAAATCGACAGGCAGAAGGAATACGACTGCACGTGCTCGGTCGCGGTTGAAGAGGGAGAGTTCCTGCAAAAGCACAGATACGACTTTGCGGACATCGAAAAGATGCTTAAAATCCTGCGTGCGCCCGACGGCTGCCCGTGGGACAGGGTTCAGACAAACGAAAGCATAAAGGGCAACGTCGTAGAGGAAGCGTACGAGCTTGCCGACGCAATCGAGCGCGGCGACGACGACGGGATAGAAGAGGAAACGGGCGACGTAATGTTGCAGGCGGCTTTTCACGGCGTTTTAAAGGAGGAGCAGGGCGTTTTCGACTGTTCGGACGCGGCTACCAGGCTGGTTAAAAAGCTCATATTCCGTCACAGCCATATTTTCGGCAAGGACAAGGCTGGCGACAGCAGCGAAGCGCTGTCCGTATGGGAAAAGAATAAAAAGGCGGAAAAGGGGCAGGATACGTTTGGTGAAAGCGTCGCCGCGGTGCCCGTAAATTTCCCCGCGTGTATGCGCGCCCAGAAAGTGCAGAAGAGGGCGGCGAAATCGGGTATGGATTTTGCTTCCGCTTCAGCTGCCGCCGAAAGGTTGAAAAAGGAGCTGGACGAGCTTGCCGAAGCCGTTGCCTCTGGCGACAAGCAGGACGTTTTAGACGAGGCGGGCGACGTGTTGTTTTCTGCGGTGAACGTATGCCGTCTTTCGGGCGTGGATTGCGAGGAAGCGCTGCGCGCCTCCGCAAACAAATTCACACAAAGGTTCATTGCATGCGAAAAGCTTGTAATCGACGACGGAAAGGATATAACCGGGCTTACCGAAGCCGAGCTCGACGTGTACTGGGAAAGGGCCAAAAATGCGCTTAAAGAGCATTAAGGCAGGCGGGCTGATTACGCCCTGCAACGTGTTTCTGGCTCCGCTTGCGGGCTATACCAACGCGGTTTTCAGGCAGATGTGCTTCGATTTGGGCGCAGGGCTGACCGTAACCGAAATGGTCAGCGCAAAGGGGCTTTGCTACGACAGCGATAAGACGAAGGATTTGCTTTACGTTACCGAGGGCTACGGCGGTATAAAGGCTTGCCAGCTATTCGGCTCCGACCCCGAATTTATGCGCCGCGCCGCGGAAAGCGAGGCGGTTGCGCCTTTTGAGCTGATAGATATTAATATGGGCTGCCCGATGCCCAAAATTTACAACAATGGCGAGGGTAGCGCGCTTATGAACGATATTCCGCTTGCGGAAAGAATAATAAAGGCCGTCAAACGCAGCGGCAAAGCCGTTTCAGTAAAATTCCGCGTCGGGCTTACGGGCGATAAGATAATAGCGTCCGAATTTGCCAGAGCCTGCGAGGGCGCGGGTGCGGATATGATAACGATTCACGGCAGAACGCGGGATAAAATTTACGCGGGCGAGGTGAATTACGGGGCGATAGCCGAGGCTAAAAAGGCGGTTGAAATACCCGTAATCGCCAACGGCGGTGTGTTTTGTGCCGAGGACGCGGCGCGACTTATGGACGAAACGGGCGCGGACGGCGTAGCCGTTGCCCGCGGCGCGATGTATTCGCCTTGGCTGTTTGCGGAAATTACGGGCAAAACCCTGCCCGATAAAAAAACGCTGATTTTAAATCAGCTTGAAAACACCCGTAAAATTTACGGCGAAAGGTTCGCTTGCGTGTTTATGCGCAAAATGACGGCGTTCTATCTCAAAGGTTCGCCTAATGCGGTTAATTATAAAATAAGACTGTTTAAGGCTGCAACAACGGGCGAAGTAGAAGATATCATAAACGAAATAAACGTATTTTAAAGCCCCGCCGCGCTTATGCGCGGCGGGGCTTTGTTTCTAAATCTTTTTAATGTACTTTGCAAGCGACTTCAAAAACGCGGCAATTTCAAGCGGTTTTGTGATATGGTCGTTCATACCCGCTTCAAGCGAAAGCTTTTTGTCGTTCTCGAAAGCGTTCGCGGAAAGCGCTATTATTGGCGTGTTCGCCGCGGCTGAGGGCAGTTTGCGTATATGCGCCGCCGCCTGCCTGCCGTCCATTACGGGCATCTGTATATCCATAAGCACGCATACGTATTCGTCGGGCTTTGCTTTTGACATTTTGTCGACGGCGATTTGTCCGTTTTCGGCGGGCACTATTTTTATGCCCAGATCCTGCAACATTTCCGTTTCTATTTCAATGTTGATTTCGTTATCCTCGACGAGAAGTATTTTCTTGCCTTTAAGATACGCAAGCATCTTTTTCGTGTCGGCGGTGGCGGATTGCGCGGTGTTCTGCAACCGCAGGTTAAGGCTCACGGTGAATACGCTTCCCTTTCCGCTGACGCTGTTCGTTTCTATGCTGCCGCCCATCATATCCACAAGATGCTTCGCGATGGTAAGCCCCAGCCCGGAGCCGTAAACGCCGCTTAACGTGGTGTTGTTTTCTCTTTCGAACGGCTCGAAAATCCTTTTAATAAACTGTTCGCTTATGCCTACGCCGTTATCTTTTACCGAAAAGCGGAAGGTTGAAAAGTCATCGGAGGCTGAACTCTCTTCGGTAACGTCTATGTCAACGTGTCCGCCGTTTCTCGTGTATTTTACGGCGTTGCCGACTATTCTGTCGAGTATCTGTTTAAGCTTATCCTTGTCGGCGTACACGTCGCCGTGCTTCAACGAGGAGGAGTGGAGTGATATGGTTATATCCTTTGCCGAAGCTTCGTCGAGCGCGGTGCGGTATACCTGCTGTATCACGTCGTGCAGGTTGCATTGCGCTTCGTCAATACGGAACTCCTGCGACTCCATATACGAAAGCTCGAGCACCCTGTTCACGAGGTTGAGTATCGACCTGCCCGCCGTTTCTATCTTGTCGAGGTAGGATTTCGTAAGCTCCGAGTCTTTCACGTTCTTTTTGGCGAGCGCGGTATATCCGAATATCGCATTCAGCGGAGTGCGCATATCGTGCGACATATTAGAAAGAAATGTGTTTTTCGCCACGTAGGAAAGCTTTGCGTTGTTTAAAGCTTCTTCAAGCAGCTTCTTCTGCTTCATTTCCTGTAAAACTTCTTCGTCGATATTCCTGAACCCGAGCACGACCTGCATTTCGCCGTTGCATTGACCGACGTTTACGAGCCTTAGTTGCAGGTACTGCGTTTCGTTGTTTTGTATGCACCTGAAATTTACGTAATAAGTCTTGTTTGCGCCGAGCGTCGCGCGTATGTACTCGGGTGAAAGCTTTTCCTCGATAATTGCGCGGTCGTCGGGGTGAACCCACATATTTACGTATTCTTTTACGAATTCGTCGAATTTGCGTTCTTTTAGAATTTTACCGAATTGTTTTATAAGTCGCGTACTTAGTCGGTAGGCAAGCACGCTGTTTTTATCGAGCGAAGCGTACAGTATCGAAGCGTAGTTCACGCTCAGCCCCTCGATTACTTCGAGGCGTTGCAAATGCTCGCGCTCGCGGCGGGTTATCTTTTCGGTGGCGTCGGTGATAAATACGTAGAATATATCGCCCATCGAGTCGCTTCGCAAAAAATGCCCGTAATCCTCAACCCAGCGGATAGTGCCGTCCTTTGCGAGTATGCGGTATTCGACGTAGTCAAGATCGTCCTGACTTTCCTCGATTTGCTGTTTAATGCTCGCTTCGACTTCCTCGAGGTCCTCGCTGTAAACAAGCCCCCTGAACGAATCGCCCGTCAGCTCCTTGAACTCGGAAAAGGTTTCGCAGCGGAAAATTCGCAAAAGCTCCTTATTTACGAAAATAATCTTCTCGTCGCCGTCCGCCTGATAAATTAAAAATCCCCCGGGGATTTCGTCGATAAACTTCTTTATATGTATCGCCGATTCGGATATGCCGTCGACGGAGAAAGACTCGTCGTCCTGCATGCTCACCAGCGATAACAGCTGTTCGATTAATTTCGAGTCGTGCCGTTCGTCCATAGCTGTACCCGCATAAATTTATTGTATAACAGATTTTACCATAAATGTTCGGGTTTGTCAACGGTTGTTGTAAATGCGCTTTTTTTTCGGCGCCGGACAAAAAACCGTTCGTTCGGTAAATATCGACTTTTTTAGACGCTTTTCGTATTCGCCTATACGCTATAATACCTTCTACGATGCAGGTTTACGTGGAGCTTGCGCTTGCCGAAAATTTTTGTATGGATTTTACTTTACTATATTGCGCAAAGCTCGTCAGCAAAAATCCCGCGCGTATTGCGAGGGTTGCGGCGGCTTCGGCGCTGGGCGCGTGCTTTGCCGTGGTTTTTCCGCTGTTCGGGCTTAAAGGTGTATGGGCGCTCGCGGTAAAAATCATATCTTGTCCTATAATTTGTCTTGCAAGCGGCAAGTTTAAAGGTTTTAAAGCATATTCTAAAATGACGGTCGCGTTTCTCGCGTTTACTTTCGCCGTCGGCGGCGGGCTTATCGCGGTGTTTTCGCTCGCCGGGCTCGATTATAAGCAGGGCGAGGGGTATCTTTTATCGTCCGTGCCCGTCGGCATACCGCTGTTTGCCGCGCTTATTGCGGTTATTTTCGCGCGCGAGCTTGCGGACAGACTGAAAAAGACTAAAAAACAGACGGTAACCTGCGGGATTTATTACGGCGGGAAGCGGCTTGAAATTCAGGGCTTTTTCGACAGCGGAAACAAAGTCAGCTTTCACGGCGCGCCGGTAAGCGTAATTCCCCTTTCGTGCGCGTTGAAAATTATCGACCCGACGTGTATAAAAGAGCAGGTAAAAATACATACTGTTGCGGGAAGCAAAAACCTCAAAGTATTCACAGCCGAAAAAATAGAGATAAGCGACGGAGAAAAAACCGATACGGTAGAAAACGTAATGATAGGGATAAGCCCCTACGCTTCGGGCGGGGCGGTGCTTAATCCCGAATTGTTGGAGGACTGAATGTTCGATAAAATTAAGCACATATTATCTTTGATTTTCGGCAAAAACACGCTCGATTATATCTGCGGTACCGAGGCTTTGCCTCTGCCCTTTTCGCAGGAGGAGGAAAGTGATAAAATTTCCCGCCTCGAAAACGGCGACGAGCAGGCTAAAAGCGAGCTCGTAGAGCATAACCTGCGGCTTGTGGTGTACATAGCCAAAAAATTCGAGGGCTCGGGCGTGGACGGCGACGACTTGGTTTCGGTCGGCACGATAGGGCTTATCAAGGCTATAAATTCGTTTAAATCGGAAAAAAATATCAAGCTCGCCACATATGCGTCGAGGTGCATAGAAAACGAAATACTTATGTATCTCAGGCGTATGTCGAGGCTTAAACAGGAGGTCAGCTTCGACGAGCCGCTCAACACCGACTGGGAGGGCAACGAGCTATTATTGTCCGACGTGATGGGTACCGACGCGGACTCGGTGTATTCGGATATCGAGGGCGGGGTTGAAAGAGAGCTTTTGCGCGCTTCGCTTTCTAAGCTTTCGGCAAGGGAGCAGCGCATTATGAAGATGCGGTTCGCCCTCGACGGCGGCGATGAAATGACCCAGAAAGACGTCGCCGACGCGTTGGGGATTTCTCAAAGCTACATATCTAGGCTTGAAAAGAAAATCATTTCAAAGCTTAAAAAGGACATATCCAAGAAAATTTAGCTGGGAACGGCTTTTTGTACATATTCTTATAGGAGGAGCAATATGTTACAAAAAGTTGTTATTTGCGGGGTGGATACTTCGGGTTTGCCGCTGTTATCGTCAAAGGAGCAGGAGGAGCTGATGCTCAAACTCAAAAACGGCGACGAGGCCGCGCGCGAAAGGTTTATTACGGGCAATTTAAGGCTGGTATTATCGCTTGTAAGAAGGTTCTGGGCGAAAAACGCCAACGCCGACGACGTGTTTCAGGCGGGCTGCGTTGGGCTGATAAAGGCGATTGATAACTTCGATATTTCGGTCGGGGTCAAGTTTTCGACCTACGCCGTACCAATAATGTTAGTACTGCGAAACAGACAAAAGGAGCTTAAAATGACAAGAAATC
>CANPBT010000045.1 GCA_947572415.1 uncultured Clostridia bacterium
CCCGTTGCGTGTGGCGGCAAGCTTTTTGCCAAGCCTGTCCGCCGCTTCGATTATTATATTTTTTACATTTTTTTCACTCCGACACAGACGGACGGCGCAGGCGAGTCCCGCCGCGCCGCCGCCGATTATCGCAACGTCGTATTTCATACTTTCAATTGTATATCAAATACGCGTCCGTGTCAACATTTGAGCCCGTTTAAAATTTCTTTAAGTTTTTCGAGATGCAGTTTTTCGTCCTCGAGAATACGGGATATTATTCCCTTTATCTGTTCGTTTTTAAGGCGGCAAAGCATCTTCGTATAGAGCGCGACAGCTCGTCTTTCGCCTATGATATCGTCCTCTATCATATTAACGAGATTGCGAGAATAGGTCACGTATTTTGCCGAATAGAAATTGTAAGCCGTGGGCGGATTCTGGCAATAAATCGGCTGCGCGCCGAGCGCGAGTATGGTTTTGCCGAGAATTTCAAGATGAAGCATTTCGGCGATTGCGATACTTTCGAGCGTCGAAGCATACTCCTCGTATCCCTGCTTATCGAAGTTGAAATAGTGATAAAAATATTGTAAAATTGCGTTCAGCTCGCCGGTGGGCGAAGCGTATGCCGGCGATAGTACCGCCAACGAATAACTGTCGGGGCAAATCCCCTCTGTAGTGGGAAAAGGTGTGTTTATTGTTAAAGGCTTAGGCATAATTTCATAATATGTTTTTGCCCGATATTTAGTGAAAACAGCCGATTATGCCACGCATAGTACTGAATAAACACAAAAAAGACAGAGTTTTACCCGTCTTTTTTTGCTAATTTCAGTTTGTAAGCACTTGTTTAAGGAATTGCCCAGTATAACTTTCTTCACACTCGGCGACCTGTTCGGGCGTACCGCAGGTGACAAGAGTTCCGCCCTTGTCGCCGCCCTCCGGCCCCAAATCTATCAGCCAGTCGGCCGTTTTTATTACGTCGAGGTTGTGCTCTATAACAAGCACGGTATTACCGCCGCTCCTGAGCCGCGCGAGTATTTTAACGAGCTTGTCGACGTCGTAGCTGTGAAGCCCGGTTGTCGGCTCGTCGAGGATATAAAATGTTTTACCGGTGCTGCGCTTTGACAGCTCGGTCGCGAGCTTGACCCTCTGCGCCTCGCCGCCCGACAACGTCGTAGCGCTCTGCCCGAGTTTTATATATCCGAGCCCGACGTCGCACAGCGTAGACATCTTATTGTATATCGACGAAACGGGCTTGAAGAACTCCGCCGCTTCCTCCACCGTCATTTCAAGAACGTCGGAAATATTTTTGCCCTTATACTTTACTTCGAGCGTTTCGCGGTTGTAACGCTTCCCGCCGCAAACCTCGCACGGGACGTAGATGTCGGGCAGAAAGTGCATAGCTATCTGTATTATTCCGTCGCCCTGACAGTGCTCGCATCTGCCGCCCGCCACGTTGAATGAAAATCTTCCGCTCTTATAGCCGCGCTCCTTCGCGTCGGGCGTTGCTGCGAACAGGTCGCGTATCATAGTGAAAACGCCGGTGTACGTCGCGGGGTTGCTCCTCGGCGTTCTGCCTATGGGCTGCTGGTCGATTGCTATGACCTTATCGAAATATTCGAGCCCTTCGAAGCCGTCCGCCTTGCCGGGCTGCTGGCGCGCACCGTTAAGGGTATTAGCAAGATAGGGATATATTATCTCGTTCACTAAGCTCGATTTGCCGCTGCCCGAAACGCCCGTAACCGCGGTTATAAGCCCCGCGGGGATTTCCACCGAAATATTTTTGAGGTTATTCTGCTTACAGCCGTTTACTTTCAAAAATCTGCCGTCGGGCAACGCACGGACTTCAGGCACCTCTATTTTACGCCTGCCAGAAAGATAATCGCCCGTAATAGAGCGGGGTTCGTTCATAACATCTTCGATTGAGCCGCAGGCGACGACCTCGCCGCCGTGCACGCCTGCTTTCGGCCCTATATCGACGATATAATCCGCGGCACGCATAGTATCCTCGTCGTGCTCGACGACTATAAGCGTGTTGCCCAAATCCCTTAAACCCAGAAGCGAATTCAGAAGCTTTTGGTTGTCGCGCTGGTGAAGCCCTATGCTCGGCTCGTCGAGAATATACAAGACGCCCGTAAGCGCGCTGCCTATCTGAGTCGCCAGCCTTATTCGCTGACTTTCGCCGCCCGACAGCGTCGCCGCACTGCGCGACAAAGTGAGATATCCCAGACCGACGTTACGCAAAAAGCCGAGTCTGTTGTTTATTTCCTTTACTATGCCGTCGGCGATAAGGTGTTCGGTTTTTCCGAAAAATCCGAAATCGGTAAAAGCGACTATGTCGTCGACGGACATACCGCATACTTCCATTATGTTTTTACCGCCTACCGTTACCGCAAGCGCTTCCCTTTTGAGACGCTTGCCGTTGCATACGGGGCAGTCGCAGGTACGCATATACCTCTCTATATCCCATTTAACGCCCTCGGATTGCGTCTGGTTGTATCTGCGCTGCAAGTTGGTTACAAACCCCTCCCACGCGGTTTTATAGCTGCCCTGAAAACGGTAAGCGTTGTATTCGAGGTCGATTTTTTCGCCGCCGTTGCCGTACATAAGCATTTCGTAGACTTTTTTCGGCAAATCCTTTACGGGCACGTCGAGCGAAAAGCCGTATACCTTTGAAAGCGCGTTCAGATACATCTGAGTCATAGACGACGAGTCGAGGTTCCAGCCGCTTATTTTTATTGCCCCGTCGCGAAGCGAAAGCTCCTTATTAGGGCAGATAAGGTCGGGGTCGACAATCTGCTTGAAGCCCAGCCCCGAGCATTCGGGGCACGCGCCCCACGGCGTGTTGAAAGAAAACAGTCTTGGCTCGATTTCTTCAATTGAAATACCGCAATCGGGGCAGGCGTAATTTGAAGAATACAGCTCCTCCTTTCCGTCGCAGTCGATTACGACGAGCCCGTCGGCAAGCTTCAACGCACCTTCGAGACTGTCTGTCAGCCGCTTTAACACGTTTCCCTTTATCACGAGCCTGTCTATAACGACCGAAATATTGTGGCGGATATTTTTTTCGAGGTGAATATCTTCCTGCAAATCGTAAATTATGCCGTCTATTTTGACCCTGCCGTACCCGCTCTTTTTATAGCCTGCAAGCTCCTTTACGAACTCGCCTTTTTTACCGCGCACAACGGGCGCTTCGACCATTATTTTACTGCCCTCGGGCATAAGCATAACCCTGTCCGCAATTTCGTCAACAGACTGGCGACGGATTTCCCTGCCGCACTGCGGACAGTGCGGGATACCTACCCGCGCGAAAAGCAGACGGAAATAATCGTATACCTCGGTCACCGTACCAACCGTGGAGCGGGGATTGTGCGACGTCGTTTTCTGGTCGATAGAAATCGCGGGGGAAAGCCCGTCTATGAGCTCGACGTCGGGCTTGTCCATCTGCCCCAGAAACTGCCTCGCGTACGAAGAAAGGCTTTCTATATACCGCCTTTGCCCCTCCGCGAATATCGTATCGAAAGCAAGCGTCGATTTTCCGCTGCCGGATAGCCCCGTAAACACGGTAAGCGTGTTGCGTGGTATGTGCACGTCGATATTTTTCAGATTATTTTCTTTTGCGCCTTTTACGTAAATTTCTTCTTTCATATCAATTATTCTTACTCTTTAAAAGTTTTTTCTTTAACTGCGAAATAGTATCGCGTATTTCTATCGCCTTTTCGAAATCGAGCTGGCTCGAAGCGACCTTCATAAGCGCTTTGAGCTTTTCGATTTCATTCGGAATATCCTTTAATTTTATATCGTCCGCCGAAGTCTTTTTACCCGTTATGCCTATCGTGTTTTTAACTTCCTTAACGATTGTTTTCGGGATTATACCGTGCTCTTTATTGTATGCGGACTGGATTTTGCGGCGGCGCTCTGTTTCGCCGATTGCGCGCTTCATACTGCCCGTAATGACGTCGGCGTACATAATTACACGACCTTCGGCGTTTCTGGCGGCTCTGCCTATCGTCTGCACGAGCGAGGTTTCGCTGCGCAAAAAGCCCTCCTTATCCGCGTCGAGTATGGCGACGAGCTTTACTTCGGGCAGGTCGAGCCCCTCCCTCAGAAGGTTTATGCCGCACAGCACGTCGAACTCCCCGCTCCTCAGCCCGTTAATTATGTCAATTCGCTCCAAAGCGTCGATATCGCTGTGCATATATCTGACTTTCAAGCCGTGCTCCTTTAAATAATCGGTAAGGCTTTCAGCCATTCGCTTGGTCATAGTGGTTACGAGCACCCTGCCCTTATCGGCGATTACCGTATTGATTTCGCCCAGCAAATCGTCAATCTGCCCTTTCGTGGGGCGGACGGTCACTTCCGGGTCGATGAGCCCCGTGGGGCGGATAAGTTGCTCTACCACGTTGCCCGCCTGCTCCATTTCGTAGGGCGCGGGCGTGGCGGAAACGCATATAAGCTGCGGGACGCGCGCGTCGAACTCCTCAAATGTCAACGGACGGTTATCGTACGCAGATTGAAGGCGGAAGCCGTAATTCACAAGGTTTTCCTTGCGGGAGCGGTCGCCGTGATACATAGCGCGTATCTGCGGAATGGTCATATGGCTCTCGTCTATGAAAACGAGGAATTTGCCCGCAGGAAAGTAATCGAGAAGTGTGAACGACGGCTCGCCCGGGCTTCTGCCGTCGAAATAACGGCTGTAATTTTCCACGCCCGTGCAATAGCCTATCTCTTTCATCATTTCAAGGTCGTAAGTAGTTCGCTGTTGCAAACGCTGAGCCTCGAGAAGCTTGCCGCCGTCCTGAAAGGCTTTCACCTCGTCGCGCATATCCCGCTCAATCATTGAAAGCGCGCTCCGCATTTTATCCGAACCGACTGCGTACTGGCTTGCGGGGAAAATAAGCACGTGTTTGAGCTCGGAAATTATGTTGCCCGTAAGCGCGTCCTCTTCACATATCCTGTCTATTTCGTCGCCGAAAAATTCGACGCGTATCGCCACTTCCGAGTTGCTTGCGGGGAAGATATCCACCGTATCGCCGCGCACGCGGAAGGACGAACGCCTGAAATCGATATCCCGCCTTGCGTACTGGATTTCGACGAGCTTTCTTAAAAGCGCGTCGCGCTCCATAGTCATTCCGGGACGAAGCGACACCGCGAGGCGAAAATACTCCTCCGGCGCGCCGAGGCCGTATATACAGCTGACGGAAGCGACGACTATTACGTCCTCGCGCTCGCCGAGCGAGCTCGTAGCGGAGTTGCGCAGCTTGTCTATTTCGTCGTTGAGGCTCATATCCTTTTCGATATAGGTATCGGTGGACGGTATATAACTTTCGGGCTGATAATAATCGTAATACGAAACGAAATACTCTACGCGGTTTTCGGGGAAAAACTCCTTGAATTCGTTGCAAAGCTGCGCCGCAAGGGTTTTGTTATGGGCTATGACGAGCGTGGGGCGGTTTACGTTTTTTATGACGTTTGCCATAGTAAACGTTTTACCGCTGCCAGTAACGCCGACAAGCACCTGCGTGCGTATGCCGTCGAGCACCCCCTCCGTCAGACTTTCTATCGCCTGCGGCTGGTCGCCCGTGGGATTGAATTTTGAATGCAGCTGAAATTTCATACCTTAAAAATTATAACCTAATATTAAAATAATTACAACAAATCATAAATTAAACGTATGTTTATATTGTAAATCAAATATAAAAATTTGTCAAACGATTGAAACAAAAAAGGACGGTTGAAACCGTCCTTTTTTACGTTGTGCGTCTGATTAACGCATACATTTTCATATCTTCGATAACGCCGTTTTTGACGGCGTTGCTTTTGAGCGTGCCCTCAAAGCAAAAGCCCGCTTTTTCGAGCACGCGGCAGGAAGCTTTATTGCGCGCAAACGGCTCGGCGTAAAGCCGGATAATATCGGTATTTTCAAATACAAATTCGCTTATCAGCTTTAAAGCCTGCGTAGCGAGCCCGTTGCCCCAAAACGGCGGCGCGATATAATAGCCCACCTCCGCGGTCAGTCTATGAATATTTTTCTGCGGCGTCGCCGAAATGCAACCCGCAAACCTGCCGTCGGTGGTTACGGCAAAAATGTATTCGTCCGACGACCCCATTGCGGCAATAAATTCACGCGCGTTTTCCACCGTATAAGGGAAAGGCAATCCGTCGCGCAGATTATCCTGCACTCGCTTGTCCCCCGCCGCCGCGGCTAAATCCGCGGCAAAGCTAAGTTCTAATTTTTCAAGTTTGCAATTCATTTATTTTACCTCGATTTCCGCCGGAACGGACGGGAAATCCACCCAGAACGTCGAACCATTGCCGAGCTCGGAATCCGCCCCGAAATCAAACGAATGGGCCTGTAATACTACCTTGACGATATTCAGTCCCAGCCCCGTGCCCTTGACGGGACGGGAATGGTTTTCCTTGACGCGGTAATATCTATTCCAGATTTCGGGCAAATCCTCCTTTGAAATGCCCTTACCAGTGTCGCGGACGGAAAAGCGTATCCTATCGTCGGCAATACAATGCTTTAACGAAATGAAAACGGTTTTGTCCTCGCCGGTATAGTTTATTGCGTTGCCCAAAAGGTTGTAAATGACCTGACCTATCTTTTCCTCGTCGGCGCGGGTGTAAAGGTTGGCGTCTATATCGACCATAAAGTTAAAGCCCTTAGTTTCCTGCAAGTACTCGAATTTGTTTATGATTCCGTACAAAAAATCGGTAAGGTTGAAAACCTTTAAGTTCAGCTCGTCGAGCTTTGACGAAACTTTCGACACGTTTAAAACGTCGTTCACAAGCCCCGTAAGCCTGTCCGCTTCGTCAATTATAACCTGCAAATGCTTGTCGCGCTTTTCGGGGTTATCGCCCGAAATTTCGCGTATCATAGAAGCGTACGCCTTTATCATAGTGAGCGGAGTTTTAAAGTCGTGCGATACGTTCGCAAGAATTTCACGCTGAAAATCCGTACTTTTTTTGACCTCGTCGCGGACGGAGTTCAGCGTATCGGACAAATCCGCCAGCTCCTGATACTCGGCGTTGGCAAAATCCACGTTGAAGTCGCCCTTGGAAAACCTGACCGCCGTAGCCGACAGATTGCGCAAACCGCCGCTGAGCTTTTGGGAAATGGTGTATGAAATCAGCGAGGTTAAAAGCAAAGCCGCGGCTCCGACGAGAATAAAGTATATCAAAAGCAGCTTCATCGCCCCCTCGAAAATACTCATCGAATAGGTTACGACGAGGTAGTTATTGCCGTGGCGGCGTATGCCCGAGGCATAAGTCAGCGTACTGTTTTTAGGAAAAAGCACCGAGCTGCCCTCTTCCGCGTTTTCAAGTCTGTGTATGATTTCGTCGATTTCCCCCGACCACTCTTCGGAAACCGAACTCAACGGCAACAATACCTTACCGTCGTCCGTAACAATATAGACGTTGATACCCTCGTGACGGAACTTTTCTATATAACCCGAAAGCGCTATATCGCCGTTATCGGCGGCAAAAGCCTCAACCTCTTTCCCGACGCGCACTACCCTGTCGCGCGCCTGAGCCTTAGAGGTGCCGCTTACCACGAAGTAGAAAATTACTTCGACAAGCAATATAAGAAGAAAGGTAAGCAATAAAAAAGACTTTAAAAGCACGGTATTTACGCTTTTAAGATTTTTGATTTTTTTATTCTGTTTGTCAGACTTCAAATTTGTAACCCAGTCCCCTTAACGTAACTATAAACTTGCGGTACTGCTTTAAATTCGAGCGCAGCATTTTAATGTGCGTATCGACAGTCCTGTCGTCGCCGTAAAAATCGAAGCCCCACACGTCCATCAAAAGCTTTTCGCGGGTGAGCGCGATACCCTTGTTTTTGACAAGATAAAAGAGTATTTCGTATTCTTTGGGGGTCAGCTCCGCCTTTTCGCCGTCAACGTACACGTTGCGCCCTACCATGTCTATCGTCAGCCCTTCATATGTAATTACGTCCTTGTTGGTATCCTCGCCCTTTTTGCGCTTTAATACGGCGTTTATGCGCGCCATTACTTCCTTTGGCGAAAAAGGCTTGGTAACGTAATCGTCGACGCCTATTTCGAAGCCGAACAGCTTGTCGTACTCCTCGCTGCGCGCCGAAAGCATAATGACGGGCACGTCCTTGATTTTTTTAATTTCCTTTACTGCGGAAAACCCGTCGAGACGGGGCATCATTACGTCCATTAAAATTATATCGAAGTCGTTTTCTTTGCACAGCTTTACCGCCTGCATACCGTCCGCCGCTTCGTAGGCGGCGCCGCCCTCGAACTCGACGTATTCTTTCAGTACGCCGCGTATCATCTCTTCATCGTCAACTATAAGTACTTTCATAATAACTCCTTTATTTAATTATAAAACTCAAAGTTTACAGCGCTATGAAATATATGTGAAATTCTTATTAAGTTTACCATAAAAAAAATAATTAGTCAATACCCGAAAAATATTTGACAACCTCAATTTACCGTGCTATAATAACAATACAAACATATGTTTGTATTGTGTGCGACTCGGGTTAAACGCACATAAAAGCCTTTCCGCCGCAAATGCCACTCCTTATTTGCGGCGGAAAAATTATATATGTTACCGGTTTTTTATGATTGACGAAGAGACTCTTGAAATTTTAACCGAAAGCGCTAAATACGACGTTTCGTGTTCGTCCTCAGGCTCGAAAAGGGCAAACAAAGCGGGCGGACTGGGCAACGCGTCCGCGGGCGGGATATGCCACTCCTTCACGCCGGACGGGAGATGTATATCTCTTCTCAAAATTCTTATGAGCAACGACTGCATTTACGACTGCGAGTACTGCCCCAACCGCCGCAGCGCGGACGTCAGGCGCGCGCGGTTTACGCCCGACGAAATATGCGAGCTGGTTATAAATTTTTATAAGCGCAATTACATCGAAGGGCTTTTCCTGTCCTCCGCCGTTTTCGACAGCCCAGACAAGACTATGGAGCTGATGACCGAAACGGTGGTAAAACTCAGAAAGCTTTACAATTTCAACGGATATATTCACTTAAAGGGTATACCGCACGCCGACGGGGCGATAGTTATGAAAGCCGCGCGCGTTGTTGACAGAATGAGCTATAACGTGGAGCTGCCCAGCGAGAAATCGTTGAAGCTGCTCGCCCCGCAAAAGACAAGGCAGAGCCTTTTGTTGCCGATGAAAAGCCTTAACGAAGCAATCGAGTACGACAAACAAAATAAAGTAAGGCACGGAAAAGTTCTGCCAGCGGGGCAGACCACGCAGATGATTATAGGCGCGTCGCCCGAAAGCGACGGGCAGATATTGAAGCTTACGGAAGCGCTGTACAGGAATATGAATTTAAAACGCGTGTACTACTCCTCATACGTGCCCGTCGTGCAAAGCAGCAAGCTGCCGACGGTCGGCGCAGGGCTTCTCAGAGAGCACCGCCTTTATCAGGCGGACTGGCTTATCCGTTTTTACGGCTTCAACGTGGACGAGATTTGCGGCGAGTGCGAAAACCTGCCCTCCGAATACGACCCGAAGTGCGCCTGGGCTTTGAGAAACATGCACCTTTTCCCCGTAGAAATCAATACGGCTCCGCTCGAAACCTTGCTGCGCGTGCCAGGGATAGGCGCGAAAAGCGCTTACCGCATTACTGAAGCCAGAAAATTTTCAAAGCTTGACTTCGATAATCTTGCAAAAATGCGCATAGTATTAAAGAGGGCAAAGCACTTTATCACCTGCAACGGCAGATTTTACGGGTCGGAAAGCTTCGCACAGGTCAAAACCTCGCTCATGCTCGCGGGTTCGAGAGAAATCAACGAGCAGCTTACTATGTTTTCCGACACACCCACCGCGCTTTCCGCCCTCACGGGTGAGATATGACGATATATATAACGGACGGGTCGCCCGCCGCTTTCTTTACGGCGGTATTCGACGACTGCATAATAACCTCCGACACGCAGGTTCAGCTTTCTTTCGACAGCCGCGTGGTGCGCACCGAATACGACGAAGAAAAGTGCGCGCGCGTAAGGCGGGGCATAGCTAAATACGACCCGCTTGCCGAGCGGGAAATTTTGATTGCACTGAGAAGCTGCGACCCGCTTAAAGAACAAATTGCGTTTTCGTATATAAAAAAACTTATGCAGTTTAAATGCGCGATAAACAAAAGGCTGAATATGCCAGAAGTAATAGAATTGAACGAAATCATTTACAAAGTTAACGGCGAAACGCACAGGCTTAAAGGGCTTTTGCGGTTTATGGAAAGTAAGGACGGCGCGCTTTACGCCCCCTATACCCCCGACAACGATATAACAGACCTTCTTATGGAGCACTTTACCGCACGGTTCAAAAACGAAAAATTCGTAATCCACGATTTAAAAAGGAAAATCGCGGGGCTTTACAACGGGCGCGAGTGCATAATGGGCTATGCGGGCGAGGCGGAAATTTATCTGTCGGAATACGAGCGCGCATTCGAAAATCTTTGGAAAAAGTACTATAAATCCGTAACGATAAAAGAGCGCCCCCACGAAAAGCAAATGAAAGGCAGTATGCCGGTGCGGTACTGGAAATTCCTGCCGGAGAAAAAATAGAAACTGCGAAACCTATAGGTTTTGCAGTTTTTTAATTACTTTGATCTTTGGTCCACTCAACCAACTCATCAAGCGGTTTTCTTTAACAATAAACACACTGCGGAGCTTTTAAAGCTCCGCAGTGTGTTTAAAATTGAAATTTTACAGCATCAGCAAAGGTGCAACAGTATCCATAGTTGCCGCAGTAGCTATACATGTCACCATAATACCCATAAGTATACCTGCAACTACGCCGACGCAGAAGCCGATAAGCGCGCCTTTGCCGCACGACTTTGCTTTAAGCGGATACTCCGTGTGCCATACGAGGTACAGGATAAGGCCTACGATAGGGAAGAAAAAGCCGAGAACCGCGAAGCCCATATTAGGCGCGTCGTCCGAGGCGGTTGTAGCCGCAACTTCCTTAACGGCTACGCCGCATTTGGGGCAAACGACTGCGTTATCGTCGATTTGTTCACCGCAATTTTTACAAAACATAATTCTCTCCTTTGTTTTTATTTCATTATAATATATACATAAACTACTGTCAAGTATATGCTAAATATTCATATTTTTTGTTATTTTGTCAAAAAAAGCGGATAAATAATTGTTTTTTACCTCTTCCAGCTTTCCCGAGTCGGCAGCCCGCGTCAAGTCGGCGTCGACAGGAATTTTAGCCACCGCGGGAATACCGTTTTCGAGCGCGAATGCGTCGACCACGCTGTCGCCGAACACGGAAATTTTTCTGCCGCAGTCGGGACATTCGATATAACTCATATTCTCGACGATGCCTAAAACGGGCACGTTCATCATCTGCGCCATATTCACCGCTTTTTTGACTATCATACCGACCAGATCCTGCGGTGTGGTGACGATAATGATACCGTCGAGCGGGATACTCTGGAAAACGGTGAGCGGTACGTCGCCCGTACCGGGGGGCATATCGATAAACATAACGTCAACGCCCGTCCAGATAACGTCCGTCCAGAACTGCAACACGGTGCCCGAAATGAGCGAGCCGCGCCATACTACGGGCTCGGTTTCGTCTTCGAGCAGCACGTTCATAGACATAACCTGTATACCGCTTTGGGTGACCACGGGCAGAATACCGTTTTCGCTGCCCGACGCGCGCTCGTGCACGCCGAACATTAAGGGAATGGACGGCCCCGTGATATCCGCGTC
>CANPBT010000046.1 GCA_947572415.1 uncultured Clostridia bacterium
AAAAGGCGGACAAGGCGGAAAAGAAAGAAATTATTTCCGAGCGCAAGCCCGTTGCGCCTGCGCCGAAGCCCGAACCTAAGCCCGAGCCGCCGAAAGAGGAGGAAAAGCCGAAGCACGTTTGGAAAAAGTACGTTCGCCCGGGGCTTGATCTTCTTGACGATTATCCCGAGCACAGCAACGTAAATACGGGCGAAATAGAGGACAACAAGCGTACTATTGTGGAAACGCTTGCAAACTTCAAAATCGATAGCGAAGTTACAAACGTGGTAATAGGCCCCGCAGTAACCCGCTACGACGTGGTTATAGAGGATAAGACAAAGATTACCCAGTCGTTGAAATATAAGGAAGCCATTGCAATGGCGCTTATGAAAGACAATGTAGCGGCTTATCTGAACTTCGTTAAAGGCGCGCTTTCAATAGAAGTACCCAACAACGTAAGGACGGTTGTCGGGCTTAAAAGTATGCTGACAAGCTCGAAATTTATAAATTGTAAACCCAACTCCATAACGTTCGGGCTTGGTAAAAACGTAGAGGGAGAAGTGGTATGCCCCGATATAACCAAAATGCCGCATTTGCTTGTCGCTGGTACCACGGGCAGCGGTAAAAGTATCTGTCTGAGCGCGCTTCTTATCAGTCTTTTATATAAGTACGGCCCCGACGAATTAAGGCTTATACTCGTAGACCCCAAACAGGTTGAATTTATTTCATACGACAAGCTGCCTCACCTTATGATAAACGAAATCATTTACGAGGTGGATAAGGCTATAAAAGCGCTTAACTGGGCGATTAAGGAAATGGAGCGCCGCTATACTCTTTTCAAGGAAATGAGCGAAAACGGCAGGGCAACGAAAAATCTTGACGAATACAACCAACACCTTGCCGAAGGCGAAGAAAAGCTGCCTAAAATCGTTATTATTTTGGACGAATTCGGCGACTTGATGTTGCAGGCAAAAAAGGATATAGAGGGCAGGATAATAAAGCTCGTGCAGAAAGCCCGCGCCTGCGGCATACATCTTATACTTGCAACCCAGCGCCCTTCGGTTGACTGTATCACTGGCCTTATAAAATCAAACTTGCCTACTCGAATAGGATTCAAGGTAAACTCGTTTGACGACGCGCGTACCATTTTTGATATTGGCGGTGCGGAAAAGCTTTTAGGCAAGGGCGATATGTATTTCCGTTCGGCGGAAAACCCCGACCTTACGAGGATACAGGGCTGCTTTGTCGATTCGCACGAGGTTCAGAATGTTTGTGATTTCGTCAAAGCCCATAACGAAACTTATTTCGACCAGAGCGTTTCCGACTTTATCAATACTGTCGAGGAGCCCGAAACGCCCTCGCCGTCCGGAGGTGAGGACGGTGCCGATATGGGTGACGCAAAGATTGACGAAACGTATATCAAGGCGCTATATTATTGCGTTACTTCAAATCAGGCGTCGGTGTCCATGATTCAGCGCAGATTCCCCGTAGGATATATCAAGGCTTGCAAAATTATCGACTGGATGGAAAATATGAACTACGTCACGCAGTCGGAAGGCTCGAAGCCCAGAAAGGTTTTACTGTCGAAAGACGAATTCATTAATACTTACGGAGAAGTAGATGATTGATTTTACACAAAAGAAGTTCGGAATAATTTCTCTCGGTTGCGATAAAAACAGGGTAGATTCCGAAAAACTTTTGTCAATAATAAAAGAAGGCGGAGGTAAGCTCACCGACGATATTTCAAAAGCAAACGTTCTGGTCGTTAATACATGCGCGTTTTTGAATGAGTCGAGAAAGGAAGCGATCGAAACTATTCTGGATTGCGCCTCATACAAGAGCGGAAATCTGGAAAAGCTTGTCGTAACCGGGTGCTTGCCGCAAAAATACGCGGAGGAAACTTTTCCGTCGCTGACCGAAGCCGACGTGTTTCTCGGTACGAACGACTACGATAAATTTTTCGAAGCGCTGGACTGCGCCTATGAAGGACGAAGGGCTAACTTTGTCGGTTGCGGTGAAAGACCGTTCGGTGCGGGCAGAGTAATTTCAACCCCTCAGCATTACGCTTATCTTAAAATCGCCGACGGCTGTAACAACCGCTGCACTTACTGTTTAATCCCGAAGATAAGGGGCAAATACGTAAGCTTTCCTGTTGAGGAGCTTGTAAACGAGGCGTCGTCGCTCTGCGAAATATCCGAGCTTATCCTTGTTGCTCAGGACGTAACGAGGTACGGCGCTGATATATACGGGCAGATAAAGATAGTCGAGCTTCTGCGAGCATTGACGTCGCTTGACAATATTTTGAGCGTGCGTCTTTTGTATTGCTATCCCGATATGATAGACGATGCGCTGATTGCCGAGATACGCGATAATCCCAAAATTATTAAATACGTCGATATTCCTTTACAGCACAGCGAAGACAGGATATTGAAGCTTATGAACCGCAAGGGGAGTAGGACGGAGTATCTTGCACTTATAAATAAATTGCGCAAAGAAATACCGGAAATTGCGTTGCGCTCCACATTTATTGCGGGCTTTCCCACCGAAACCGAGGACGAGTGCGACGCTTTGTGCGGATTTTTGCGCGAGGCAAAGCTGTTTAATTGCGGTTTTTTCGCATATTCGCGAGAGCCCGAAACAGCGGCTTATAATTTAAAGGGTCAGATTTCTTATTCGGTAAAGCGTGCGAGAGTAAAAAAACTGTATTCGGTACAGCGCGATATTTCAGAAAGCATTTTGCGCTCGTTCGTCGGTAAAAAAATAAAAGTTTTATGCGACGGAATCGATTATGAAAACAACCGCTTCGAGGGCAGGGCATATTTTAACGCACCCGATATCGACGGTAAGGTATATTTCAATTCGCCTCAGGCAACGCAGGGCGAATATTATGACGTAATTATAACTAAAAACGACAGCTACGACCTTTTCGGTCGAACGGAGGCTTTTCAGAAATGAACGAAAACAAAAGCGGCGAAATGACGAAATTCAAAGAAGGGAAAGGTATATTAAATCTGCCTAACGTAATAACTATAAGCCGTATTGCGCTGATACCTGTGTTCGTGGTATTTTTCTACGTGCATTTTGTGGGGCATTATTTTGTTGCGTGGGCGGTTTTCGCTATTGCCGCAGTAACAGATCTTGTCGATGGATACATCGCAAGAAAGCGCAACCTTGTAACTAATCTCGGGAAATTTCTTGACCCTATCGCGGACAAAGTGCTTGTGCTCACGGCATTTATAATTTTTTTAACGCGTCCGCATATCTTTTTGCATAATTTCGGCGACTTTATCGACGTAATCGATTGCTCCGCGCCGGGGTTCGGGTCATGGCCGATGATAGTGGCGGGCTGTGGCGTTTCGCTGATTATCGCAAGAGAAATGATTGTAAGCGGCCTCAGAATGGTGGCGGCGAGCTCGGGCTACGTTATTTCCGCCGATATCGTTGGCAAGTATAAGACTTTTTCTCAGGATCTTTGCATAGGATTTCTGATCGTTGCGGAAGGTATTTACGAAATTGCGGAAAAGTATCTGCCCGACTGGTATCTGTTCGGCGAAATTGTCAATTATATAGGGCTGGGTTTATTTGTGCTTTCAGTCTTATTGACGGTGATATCGGGGATTAATTACGTAATAAAAAATGCAGAAGTTCTTAAAAGATGAACACCGTAAATCCCGAACAGCTCAAAGCGGGGAAAAATTGTATTCTGGTATTCAGAAACAAAAAAATCAACGACTTTTCGTTTGCGGAAAGCCTTGTTGAAATGATTTCTGCGAGCGGATACTATTTCGATAACCTTTCGTTTATTGCTTTCGACCGCTCCGAAGAAATCGTACGCTCGCTCGTTGCGGCTAAAACCGATTATGAAAATACTTTAATCGTGTGCCCGCGTACTATGGAAGTTACGCTTAAAACTTTCATAGAGCATCAGTACGATTCGCGTTTTAACGAAATAGGCATACTTAAATCTGCTGACGAAAGCGTATTTATGTTGTTTTCGGACGATGAAAACCGTTTGCTTGTTTCTGATATCGTGGCTTCGTTGAATGAAAAGTACAATAATTCTTACGAAAAAGCTTATATAAGGACGATGGGTGCGCCTGCCTCGAAAATCAACTCAGCAGTGACCAAAGTTAAAGGTTTTGCGCCCGATTTGCAGTTCAATATAACCGAAAAATTCGGCGATTGTCGTATTGAAATTGTTTATTCGGATAAAACGCCTAAAAAAACATTTGACGGCGTAATGCGGTCGCTTGTGGAAAGCCTTAACGAGTATGTTTATTCGCTTGACGACAGCACGGTCGCCGAAAGACTTTTCGAACTTTTAAAGCTGAGAAGAATGAAAATAAGCGTTGCCGAGTCTTTTACGGGCGGCGGCGTAAGCAAAACGCTTGTCGGGATTTCGGGTATAAGCGAAGTGTATTTTGAGGGGCTCAACACCTATTCAAACGAGGCAAAGATGCAGCGGCTTGGCGTAAACGAGCTTACTTTGCGTCACTACGGCGCTGTTTCCGAACAGACTGCAAGCGAAATGGCGAGCGGGCTTATAAGCGGCGGAAACTGCGACATAAGCATATCGACTACGGGCATCGCGGGCCCGAAGTCGGACAATACTATGAAGCCCGTCGGGCTGGTCTATATAGGCATAGGTACGTGCGACGGTGTGTCGGTTTATAAATTCGATTTAAAAGGAAATAGAGAAAGTATTACACGTACGGCGATAAACTTTGCCTTGTTCCTTGCATATAAAACTTTAAAATAATTCAGGAGATAAAAATGAACGAAGAAAAACTCAAAGCGCTGAATTCCACCGTGGCAATGATTGAAAAGCAATACGGCAAGGGTTCGATTATGAAGCTCGGTGACTATAAAGTCAACACAGATCTAGAAGTTATCCCCACAGGCTGCCTTTCATTGGATATTGCGCTCGGCGTGGGAGGAGTTCCTCGCGGACGTATACTTGAAATTTACGGCCCCGAATCCTCGGGCAAAACTACCGTCGCGCTGCATATTATTGCGGAAACGCAAAAGGCCGGCGGCGTTGCGGCGTTTATCGACGCGGAGCACGCGCTTGACGCGCAGTACGCGCACGCTCTGGGCGTCGACACCAACGAGCTGTATCTTTCTCAGCCCGACACCGGCGAGCAGGCGCTGGATATTTGCGAATCGCTTGTAAGGTCAAGCGCGGTTGACGTAATCGTTGTCGACTCGGTTGCGGCGCTTACGCCGAAGGCCGAAATTGAGGGCGATATGGGCGATACGCACGTAGGACTTCTCGCAAGATTGATGTCGCAGGCATTACGAAAGCTTACGGCAATAACGAACAAATCGAAAACGTGCGTTATTTTTATAAACCAGCTGCGCGAAAAGGTGGGCGTTATGTTCGGCAACCCCGAAACCACTCCGGGTGGGAAAGCGCTTAAATATTTTGCTACAGTAAGGCTCGATATCAGAAAGGCCGACGCGCTCAAAAGCGACGGCGATATCGTAGGAAACAGGGCAAAATGTAAAATAGTAAAAAATAAGGTTGCGCCTCCGTTTAAGGTTGCGGAATTCGATATTATTTACGGCGAAGGAATTTCGCAGGAAGGGTGTCTTATCGATTTGGGGCTCGAATACGGTATACTTACAAAGAGCGGTTCGTTTGTATATTACAACGAAGAAAAGGTCGCTCAGGGTCGCGAAAAAATGCGCGAATACTTAAAGTCCAACCCCGAAATTGCCAAAGAAATCGACAATAAGATAAGGGATGCGCATAAAGCTTCCATGCAGAAGAAGGACTAAATGAAGCACGGTTTTATAAAAGTATGCGCCGCAACCCCGAATATCAGGGTTGCGGACGTTGAATTTAATACCGAACAGATAATCAAAGCCATAAAAAATAGTTCAGAAATGGGTAGTATGCTTACCGTTTTTCCCGAACTTTGTATTTGCGGCTATACCTGCGGCGATTTGTTAATGCAAGATGTTTTGCTTAATGCTGCGGAAAAAGCAATCGAAAAAATTGCCGAGGCAACAAAGGGCGTTAAAACGCTTGTATTTATAGGCGCGCCTGTAAGGTGTTGCGGAAGGCTTTATAATTGCGCCGTTGCCGTCAGCGAAGGAAGAATTTTGGGTATCGTACCCAAAACCTTTTTGCCGAATTACGGCGAGTTTTACGAATTGCGCAACTTTTCGCGTCCTCCCGAAAAAAACGTGGAAATGACTTTTGCAGGTCAACAGACGGTTTTCGGCACCAAGCTTATATTCGGGTCGGACAGTATAAAGGAATTTACGGTAGCCGCCGAAATCTGTGAAGATTTGTGGGCGCCGGGTTCGCCGTCCGTCCGTCATGCGCAGGCGGGGGCGAATATCATCGTAAATTTATCATGCAGCGACGAAACTGTCGGCAAAGCCGATTACAGAAATAATCTCGTAAAAATGCAATCGGGCAAACTGGTTTGCGGTTATGTGTACTGCGACGCTGGCGACGGTGAAAGCACTACCGATATGGTTTTTTCGGGACATAATATCATTGCCGAAAACGGCTCGATACTTGCGGAAAGCAAACTTTTCGAAAACGGACTCATTTATTCTGATATCGACGTTGGCTTTATCGAAAGCGAACGCAGAAAAATAGCAAGCGGATATTTCTGCGGGACTGAAGAAAATTATGATTTTATTCCCTTTAACGGTAATTATTCCGCAGCGGAGATTACGCGTAAATTTCCGAAAACGCCTTTTGTGCCTGCGGACGGAGTGGGAGAAAGGGCGGAGCTCATACTTTCCATACAGGCGAAGGGGCTTGAAAAACGATTGATTCATACGGGTGCAAAGACCGCGGTGCTCGGTATTTCCGGCGGGCTCGACTCCGCGCTTGCGCTACTCGTTACCATCCGCGCGTTCAATTCGCTTGGTAAGGATTTAAACGATATTGTCGCCGTTACAATGCCTGGGTTCGGTACTACCGGCAAAACGAAAAACAATTCGTTGAAACTTATCGAATCTCTCGGGGTTAACGGCAGAACTATAAGCATTACAAACACGGTCAAATGCCATTTCAAAGATATAGGTCACAGACTTGACGATTACGACGTCACGTACGAAAACTCTCAGGCGCGCGTGCGTACACTCGTGCTTATGGACGTTGCAAACAAAACGGCAGGACTTGTTGTCGGCACGGGCGATTTAAGCGAGCTTGCGCTCGGCTGGGCAACCTATAACGGCGACCATATGTCTATGTACGGGGTAAACTGTTCGGTACCCAAAACGCTTGTAAAGCACCTTATTAAGCATGAGGCGGACAGACTCGGCGGTGCGTGCGGCTGCGTGCTCGAGGATATACTCGCCACAGAAATAAGTCCTGAGCTGTTGCCTCCCGAAAACGGTGAAATTACCCAGAAAACCGAGGATTTGGTAGGTCCTTACGTGTTGCACGATTTCTTTTTGTACTATGCGTTACGTAAAGGATACGGCCCCGACAAAATTTTATATATTGCCGAAAAAACCTTTGTCGGAATGTTTGAAACTTCCGTCATTGAAAAATGGTTGAAAGTATTCTTTAAAAGATTTTTTTCGCAGCAGTTCAAGCGGTCGTGCATACCGGACGGGGTGAAAGTCGGCTCTGTTTCTCTTTCGCCGCGCGGCGACTGGCGTATGCCGTCCGATGCTTCCGGAAAGCTTTGGGTTGACGATATATAAGATTAAAAGCGGTTAAACCGCTTTTTTTCATATTATCGAAAGTATTTAAAATATTAAATTGACATTTCTGCATTTTAGGTGTAAAATAAAATACAGATATAAACTAATCCGAAAGGATTTCGTATATATTCAAAATAAAATATCAGGAGGCTTAAAGTGGGCATAAACTTTTTAAGCAACCTGTTTCTTGCTAATACTATGAATCTCGGTTTGGCGATAGGGCTTATAATCGGCGGAGTAATAGTTGCGCTTGTCGGCGGATTTTTCGTAGGCATGTTTATCAATAATAAGCGGACGGAAAAAAGATTAGGTGATGTTCAGACCAGAACAAAAAAAATGATCGACGACGCTACCAACGAATGCGTGGCGTTGAAAAAGGAAGCAAAATTAGAGGCTAAGGAACAGGAGCTGCAATTAAGGAACGAATTTGAAAGAGAAAGCAGAGAGAAGAAGTCGGAGCTGCAAAAACTCGAACAGAGACTTTTGCAAAGAGAGGATTCTCTCGATAAGAAGGAAGAGTCGCTGACAAAGAAAAACGACGCTTTGGATCAGCAGAAAAAAGAGCTTTTAAACAAGGAAGCCGAAGTTAAAAAGACGCAGGAAAAAATCAATAATCAGCACGAACTGATGATAAAAGAGCTTGAAAAAGTATCCCAGCTCACGAAAGAAGAAGCAAAACAGCTTCTTTCAAACGAAATACTCGATGAAACTCGTCATGACGTGGCGTTGCAGGTAAGAAATATCGAGCAAACGGCAAAGGACGAAGCTACACAGGAAGCTAAAAAAATAATTTCACTTGCGGTACAGCGTTGCGCGGCGGATCACGCCTCGGAAATTACCGTATCGGTTGTACAGCTTCCGAGCGACGATATGAAAGCAAGGCTGATAGGCAGAGAGGGCAGAAACATTCGCGCTATCGAAAACGCTACAGGTATCGAGCTAATAATAGACGATACACCAGAAGTGGTTATTTTATCCGGCTTCGACCCGGTACGGCGCGAAATAGCCCGTCTTTCGCTTGAAAAGCTTATATCGGACGGCAGAATTCATCCTGCGAGAATCGAAGAAACGGTTGAAAAGGTCAGAAAAGAAATGGATGCCGAAATCAAATCGGCTGGTGAAAGTGCAATGTTCGAGGTTGGTATATTCGGGCTTCATCCCGAAATTATCAAACTTCTCGGCAGACTGAAATACAGGACAAGCTACGGGCAGAACGTATATAAGCACTCGATAGAGGTTGCACAGCTTGCCGGGCTTATGGCGTCTGAACTCGGGCTTGACGTAACACTTGCTAAGAGGGCGGGATTATTGCACGATATAGGTAAAGCTGTAGATCACGAGCAGGAAGGCACGCATATTCAGTTGGGTTCTGATATTGCAAAGAAATACAGAGAGAGCAACAAAGTTATAAACGCTATTGCGGCACACCACGGCGACGTGGAGCCTACGACAATCGAGGCTGTGCTTGTAGCGGCGGCAGACGCAATTTCGGGCGCAAGACCCGGCGCCAGAAGAGAAACGGGGACAAACTATGTCAAGAGGCTTGAAAAGCTTGAAGAGCTTGCAGGAAGCTTCCGCGGCGTCGATAAATGTTATGCGATTCAGGCGGGCAGAGAGGTGCGCGTAATGGTTAAGCCCGAACAGATTGACGACGCACAGACAATGTTCCTTGCAAAGGACATAGCAAAGAAAATAGAAAAAGAACTCGAATATCCCGGACAGATTAAAGTAAATGTTATCAGGGAATTCAGAGCAAGCGAATTTGCAAAATAAATAATAAAAAAAGACCCCCTGTTTTTACCGTAATTCCCATAGGGAATTTAATAAAACGCAAATAAAAAGATTTAGGCATAGCGTTAAGCTGTGCCTTTTCTGTACTTCTTTTCGCGGACGAACTAGGCTGCTCGTAGCCTAGTGAGATATAGATATGTTTTATATTTCCCGCAAAATTCAATCAATCGGTTGCGCTCTTTCATTTTTCTTGATATAATGATTGTACGATAAACGGTAATTTAGCAAAGGTAAAAAATAATGAACGACACATTGACATTTTCCAATAGAACGGAACTTAGAAAATGGCTAACTGAAAATTGTCTTTCCACCGATGGAGTTTGGCTTTTGTTTGGAAAGCACGGCAATCCGAAAACCTTAAAAGCAGATGAAGCATTGGAAGAAGCGCTTTGCTTTGGGTGGATAGACGGACAAATGCAAAGCATTGATAGCAATACATATAAAAAATACTTCTCCTTACGCCGAGCGAACAGTAAGTGGTCGGAGAAAAACAAGGCGTTGGTAAAAGTTCTTGAAGAACGGGGACTTATGACAGACCACGGAAGAAGCAAAATAGAAGAAGCCAAACAAAACGGACAATGGAACGCACCAAAACCTACGGCGGTTACGGAAGAACAAATAACCGAACTTGCCGAAATTTTGAAAGCCTATGAACCTGCCTATACTAATTTTTCGGCAATGTCATTATCGGTAAAGAAAACGTATGTAAAAGCCTATTTGGATGCCAAAACGGATACAGGGCGCGAAAAGCGTATTGCTTGGATGGTTGATAGACTTAATAAAAATCTTAAACCGATGTAAGATAAATTTCAATTTATCTTTCTAAAAGGTTTGTAGTAAAAAGCTCTCGAACAT
>CANPBT010000047.1 GCA_947572415.1 uncultured Clostridia bacterium
GATTTGTCGAAAACATAAAATTGCACGCTCTAAAACACAAATAAATTTCAATTTACCATCAATTATAAAAAGCGAAGAATTTAAAAATTCTTCGCTTTTTATATTCCCTACGGGAAGTACGCTTTTCAAGCTGCATACCTTTTAAACTCTTTCTATAAAGCCTTTGCCGAATATCTCGTTCGTATCGGTTATGATTACGAAAGATTTTTTGTCGGTTGCGTTAATTTTCATTTTCAGCTTCAACGCCTCTCCGCGCTTGCAAACGGTGATGATTATCGTCTTTTCCTCGTGCGTGTAGCCGCCCTGCGCCTTGAAGGAGGTGTACCCGCGGTGCATTCCTTCGAGAATAAACGGCGTTATAAGCTCGGGCTGAGCCGTGATAATGGTTACGTATTTGTTTTTGCCTATGCTTTCGATAACCCCGTCCACGAGGAACGCTTTTGTGAACAGTCCGAGGATAGAGAAGAGCCCCGTCCTTATGTCGAAAATGAAAAAGGTCGAAGCGGCGATAATGAAATCTGTGAGAAGCAGCGCCTTGCCCACGTTGATTTTAGTGAACTTTTTTACGATTAGCGCGATAATGTCCGTGCCGCCGGACGACGCGCCGCAGTTGAAGATTATCGCGCTTCCCGCCGCGGTTAAAAGCATAGCGAATACGAAATTCAAAAACATATCGTCGGTCAGCGGCAGGTTGATTTTCAAAAGCTTCATCAGCTGCATTTCCCCCGAGTATACGAGGCTGCAATACGCCGTCTTGAAACCGCAGCCCTTGCCTAAAAATATAAAACCTATTATAAGCAAGAGCACGTTCATAATCGACATGATTTCCGTCTGCCCGAGCCACGCTACGCGCCCTTCTGTAAACTTCGCGAGTATTATCGAAATGCCGCTTACGCCGCCCGTCGCGAAATTGTTCGGGGCTTTGAAAAAGTAAACCCCCGCGGCAAGCAGCAAGGTGCCTATATTCAGAACAATCCAGTACAGTACGTTCTTTTTGGTAAATTTAGCTTTCATTTCAACTAAATGGTTCCCCCGAAGCCTTTACCGAGTATTTCGTTCGCGTCTGTAATTATTACGAACGCGTCTTTATCGTAGTCTTTGACTTTCATTTTCAGTTTCAGCGCTTCGCTGCGCTTACATACCGTAATCATAACCTTTTTCGGCTCGTGCGTGTAACCGCCTTCCGCATCGTATACGGTGTATCCGTGTTTTACCACGTTTAAAATAAACTGCCCTATTTCCTCGGGTTTAGTGGTTATTATCGTGATATGTTTGGTTTTGCCTATGCTTTCGATAACCCCGTCTAAAAGGAAGGATTTCGCAAACAGACCGAGGAAGGAGTACAACGCAATTTTAATGCTGTCGAATGCGAAAATCGACACGCAGACAATCAAAAGGTCGATTACAAGCAACGCCATTCCTACGTTTATCCTCGTATACTTTTTGAGTATTAGCGCGACTATATCCGTACCGCCCGAAGAGCTGCCGCAGTTGAATAACAGCGCCCCGCCGAACCCGACGAGCAGTATCGCGTACACAAGCTCCAAAAGCGGCTGGTCGGTCAGCGGCCCGTCAAGCGGCACCACGACCTCCAAAAGCGCGATAAGCCCCGTGTACAGCAGCGAGCAATAAACGGTGCGTATAGTGCAGTGCCTGCCGAGGATAATTAAACCCACGACCAGCAACGCGACGTTGAATATCGCCATCCATATCGCCTGCGAAAGAGGCGTGAACTGCGACAGCACTATCGCAAGCCCGGCAACCCCGCCTATCGTGAAGTCGTTTGGTACCTGAAAAAAATAAACGCTGACGGACATAAGCACCGTGCCCAGCGTCATAAGCGACCAGCGCAGCGCGACGTGTCTGTCAAAGCTCGGTTTTTTACGCGGCTTTTTATCTTTCTTCGCGTCCGTTTCGGGCGGAGCGTCATTTGCCGCGTCTTCCGAGGTAACGGGCACGGCGTTGTCGCCGTCCTGCGTCAGTTCTGTTTCGGGTTTCAATTCCTGTTCCATATCTTCCATAGTAATATAATATATTCGGCCGACGCGTTGCGTTGAAACGCTTTCAACCGCATAAATCATATCACAATAAAACGGCAAAGTCAATAGGTTATTTTCTGTTTACGCAACAGAATTAAAGTTTAATCGTATTTCCATAACTATATTGACATTATCTGTAAAACGTGGTATTATTTTGTAGGCTGCTCGATTAAACTCGAATAAATTTTAAGGACTCGATATGATTAACAGAAAAGCTTTATTCGCCGACGAAACCGCGGATTTCAAAACCCCGTACGAGCCGGAGGCGGGCGACATAGTGACGCTTAAAATCCGCACTCTTTCAAACGACGTTTTGAAGGCGTATGCGGTTATAAACGGAATAAAAAGAAATATGACGAAGCTTCCGTCCAAACCGGAAGCGGCTTTCGACTATTATACGCTGACTTTTACCTGCCCCGAAAAGGCGGTAAGCTATTATTTTCTGCTCGAAGACGACGACGAGCGCATTTCCTACAACCGTCTGGGTTGCGTTGAAAACGCGCAGCCGGAATTCGATTTTTCTTTCGTGCCCGGCTTCAAGGTGCCGGACTGGGCAAAGGGAACGGTGTTTTACCAGATATTTACCGACCGTTTCTGCGACGGCGACCCCTCGAACAACGTTGAGGATAACGAATATTATTATCTCGGCGCTCACTCGAAAAAAATCAACGAGTGGTACAAGTTTCCCGACGAGCTTGACGTGCGCTGTTTTTACGGCGGCGATTTGCAGGGCGTAAAGCAAAAGCTCGGCTATTTGCAGGATTTGGGCGTTGAAGCAATTTATTTCAATCCGCTGTTCGTTTCCCCCTCGAACCATAAATACGACACTCAGGACTACGGGCATATCGACCCGCACCTCGCCGTTATAGAGGAGGATATCGACCACAGAATGCAGTTCTGGGAGCACAACAACGGCTACGCGCCGAGGTATATAAAACGCGTAACCTCGCCCGTCAACCTCGCAAAGAGCGACGAGTACTTTGCAAAGCTTGTCGAGGATATCCACTCCCGCGGTATGCGCGTGGTTATGGACGGCGTGTTCAACCATTGCGGGTCATTCAACAAATGGCTCGACAGAGAGGGGATTTATCTCAACAAAGAGGGCTACGAGCAAAAGGGCGCGTACCAGTCTGCGGAAAGCCCGTACAGAAGCTATTTCAAATTCAAAAAACCGCGCGAGGCGAAGAGCGAGTATGAAAGCTGGTGGGATAACTTAACCCTGCCCAAGCTCGACTACGAGCACAGCCCCGAGCTCGAAGAATATATCCTCGAAACGGGCGCGAAATGGGTTTCCGCTCCGTTCAACGCCGACGGCTGGCGGCTCGACGTCGCCGCCGATTTGGGGCACAGCGAAAAATACAACCATAAATTCTGGCAAAAATTCAGGAATAGGGTGCGCGCCGCCAACGGCGACGCATTCATATTCGCAGAGCATTACGGCAATCCTCAACGCTGGTTCAACGGCAAAGAGTGGGATTCGGTTATGAACTACGACGCGTTTATGGAGCCGGTAACATGGTTTTTAACCGGTATGGAAAAGCACAGCGCCGTGTTCGACGGAAACAAGCTCGACGACGGAAACGCGTTTTTCGACGCGATGTTCAAAAATATGTCGAGGTTGCCCCGTCCCTCGCTGGATTCGGCTTTGAACCAGCTGTCAAACCACGACCATTCGCGCTTTTTAACGCGTACAAACCGCACGGTCGGC
The DNA here is from genome assembly GCA_947572415.1 of uncultured Clostridia bacterium. Lineage (GTDB taxonomy): Bacteria > Bacillota > Clostridia > Christensenellales > Borkfalkiaceae > Coproplasma. The sequence goes on from CANPBT010000047.1 coordinate 3,748, forward strand.
ACGCTCAAAACCAAGGGGCCGCACGCCGCGGGCGAAAACACGGATATCCGCGTAATGGCGCTCGCCGTGCTTATCCAGATGACGTGGCCGGGTTCGCCGGGCATTTATTATGCCGACGAAGCGGGACAAGTCGGCTGGACCGACCCGGACAGCCGCCGCACGTACCCGTGGGGAAACGAATTCAAAAGGCTTATCGATTATCATAAAAGCCTTATCGCAATGCGCAGGACGGTCGGCTGTATTAAAATGGGCAGCATAAAACAGCTGGACGCGGGCAACGGTTTTATAGCTTACGGCAGATTCGACTCCGACGACTGCGCCGCGGTAATAATAAACAGCAACGACGGCGATATAAGGCTGAGCGTGCCCGTGTGGGAGCTCGGCGTGCCCCGTCAGGCTATAATGAAGCGGGAGTTTTTATACGACGGACTGGATTTTTACGAGGGGGGAGGCGAAGCCGAAGTCAAGTACGGCAGGCTGTTCGTCACCCTGCCGGCAAAATCGGGCTGCGTGTACACTTATAAATTCAAAGATTGAACTTAAAAAGGGGGAATTATGCAAAACAAATTTTTCGGCGAACTTGACAGGTATCTGTTTCATCACGGCACGCACTACGAGCTGTATGAAAAAATGGGCGCGCATTTAAGGACGGTGGACGGCGTAAGCGGCGTCCATTTCGTGCTGTGGGCGCCCAACGCCCGCGCGATATGCGTTGTATCTGACGGCAACGGCTGGACGCCGTGGCGCGACGTAATGGAAAAGGTCGACGACTGTATGTGGGAGCTTTTCGTGCCCGGTATGTGCGAGGGCGTTAAGTACAAATACCATATCGTCCGCGCCGACGGCTCCGAGGTGGATAAAATCGATCCGTACGCGTTCCGTTCGGAGCTTCGCCCCGCAAACGCTTCCGTTGTTGCCGACCTCGGTAAATTCAAATGGTCGGACAAGGATTACAGAAAGGGCAAAAAGGGCGAAAACTTCCTTGAAAAGCCTATGGCCGTTTACGAGGTTCACCTCGGCAGCTGGAAAAAGGACTTGTCCAAGTGGGACGAGGACCAGTATTTCGATTACCGCAGACTCGCGCACGAGCTCGCCGAATACGTAAAGTGGATGGGCTACACGCATGTCGAGCTTATGGGTATCTGCGAATACCCGTTCGACCCGTCGTGGGGCTATCAGGTGACGGGCTATTTCGCGCCGACCGCGCGCTACGGCTCGCCCGAGGATTTTATGTATTTCGTCGACTATATGCATAAAAACGGCATAGGCGTAATTTTAGACTGGGTACCCGCGCACTTCCCAAAGGACGATTTCGCGCTTGCGAATTTCGACGGCACGCCCCAGTACGAATACGCCGACCCCTTGCGCGCCGAATACCCCGAATGGGGTACCAAAGCGTTCGATTTGGGCAAACCCGAGGTATCCAACTTTTTAATCGCCTCGGCTTTCTTCTGGGTTGAGAAATACCATATCGACGCGTTGCGCGTCGACGCGGTCGCCGCAATGTTCTACAACAGTTTCGGGCGCGAAAAGTGGCGCCCCAACGTTGACGGCGGAAACGAAAATTACGAAAGCTTCGAGTTTTTCCGTCATCTCAACAGCATTCTGAGGCAGCGTACAGACGCTTTCCTGATTGCGGAGGATTCCTCCATAATCGCGGGCGTTACCAAACCCGCAAAAAAGGGCGGGTTCGGCTTCGGGCTCAAATGGAATATGGGCTGGATGAACGATACTATAAAATATTACAATACCGACCCCATTTTCCGCCCCTATCACCACGGGCTTATGACGCATACCTTCGAATACGCGTTCATTGAAAATTATATGCTCGTTCTGTCGCACGACGAGGTCGTTTACGGCAAGGGCAGTATGATAAACAAGTTTACGGGCAACAAACAGGATAAGCTCGGCAGCCTCAAAACCTGTTATACGATGATGATGGGTCACCCCGGCAAAAAGCTTCTGTTTATGGGTCAGGACTTTGCTCAGGAAAGGGAGTGGAATTTTAAAACGGGGCTCGACTGGTTCCTCTGCGACGACGAGGGACACCGCGACGTTTTAAACTGTTACCGCACGCTTTTGCACCTGTACAGAGAACGCCCCGTACTTCATAACGACTGCGGCGGCCCGTCCACCTGCGAGTGGATAAACAGCGGCGACTATAACCGCAACATCTTCACGTTTATAAGGCGCAATCCGTGGAACTATAACAACGCGTTAATCTTCGTGTGCAATTTCGCGCCCGTCGAAAGGACGGATATGGGCGTCGGCGCGCCCGTCGACGGTGTTTATAAACGCATTTTCTCGACCTATCCCGACGGCAGCCCTTTGGAAATAGAAGCAAAGGAAGAGCTGTGCGACGGCAGGAAATACAAGCTGACTTTCAATCTGCGCCCCTACGAATCGTGCATATTCGAGGTGCCTTTCCACGAAAGCACGCCGGACGAGCAGAAAAAGGAAAAGTCGGTTAAAAGCGCGATAAAGCGCGCGCATAAAGAGGTTAAGACGGATTTATCCCACGTGCCAAAGGTAGAGCCGCTCGCGGGCGCGGAAAAGCCCGTAAAGCGCGCGGCGCGCAAGCCGAGCGCAAAAAAACAGAGTAATTGAGATTTTCTACCCGTCAAACGGTTGACAATTTGCGTTCACTCTGTTAAAATCGTCTTTGCGACAATAATTATAATGGATTATTATGCTTTCTCCTTTACCGTATTTAAGGGTATACGGTAAGGCGATATATTCCACAGGTTATCGTTTACGGTAACCGAGTAAAACAAGGAGGAATAAAATGCCCACCATTAATCAGCTTATAAGAAACGGCAGAGAAAAACAGGTTTTCAAGAGCAAGTCGCCCATTCTGGACAACTGCCCGCAAAAGCGCGGCGTATGCCTTTCGGTCACGACCACCACGCCTAAAAAGCCCAACTCGGCTATAAGAAAGATTGCGAGAGTAAGGCTGACCAACAAGCAGGAAGGTACCGTTTATATCCCCGGCGAAGGTCACAACTTGCAGGAGCACTCGTCCGTCCTCATCAGGGGCGGCAGGGTTAAGGATTTGCCCGGCGTACGTTATCACATCGTCCGCGGCGCTCTGGATACCGCAGGCGTGTCAAAGCGTAAGCAGGCGCGTTCCCGCTACGGCGCAAAACGCCCTAAATAAGCAAATATAAACTTCGAAACACGGTGTTGCGCTGCGTTTTTATTCGGTTACGTACTTCATTGTACGCTCCCTCGAAAAACCCTGCGCGCCTTGTCTTTCTCGTTTCTATTCACTTATTTAAATAAACTCACGGCATTTGTTTTTCGCGGAAAAAGAAATGCGTAAATAGTTTTCCTAATTGTTTCGGAATATATACCCTTACCGATAAAAATTAGGCAGTATTCATTATAATATATATAATGGAGAAGGTATGCTACCTTGTAAAGGCAAGCATTAGCTTATTTAAGGTAAACCCTTAAACACAAAAATTGCGGCGCAACATTTGCGCGAAAAAGGAGGTTTCTTATGCCCAGAAGAGGCGGCGTTCCCAAAAGGGACGTATTACCCGATCCCGTGTACGGCAGTAAGGTTGTAACAAAGCTTATCAACCAGATTATGTACGACGGTAAAAGAGGTACTGCACAGAACATCGTTTACGATGCTTTCAATATTATGAGCGAAAAGCTCGGTAAAGACGCTATGGAAATTTTCAATCAGGCAATGAACAATCTTATGCCCGTTTTGGAAGTTAAAGCAAGGCGCGTAGGCGGCGCGAACTATCAGGTCCCCATCGAAATCAGACCCGAAAGAAGACAGACGCTTGCAATACGCTGGCTGGTAATCGCAACGCGTAAGCGTTCGGAGCGCGAAATGGCGCAGAAGCTCGCTGCCGAGCTTACCGACGCGTACAACAACGCGGGCGGCGCAGTCAAGAAAAAGGAAGATACGCACAGAATGGCTGAGGCAAACAAGGCGTTTGCTCATTTCAGATTCTGAGTGTGAGGTAATAAAATGGCAAGAGATTACGATTTAGCCCATACCAGAAATATAGGCATTATGGCGCATATCGACGCCGGCAAAACAACCACAACCGAACGTATTTTATATTACACCGGTATCAATCATAAGATAGGCGAAACTCACGACGGCTCCGCTACGATGGACTGGATGGTGCAGGAGCAGGAGCGCGGAATTACCATTACTTCCGCGGCTACGACCTGCCACTGGACGAGAAGCGGCCAGCCCAAGAGCGAGGAATGCCGTATCAACATTATCGACACCCCGGGACACGTTGACTTTACCGTCGAAGTAGAGCGTTCTCTGCGCGTACTCGACGGAGCCGTCGCGACGTTCTGCGCAAAGGGCGGCGTCGAGCCTCAGTCCGAAACGGTATGGCGTCAGGCGGACAAGTACGGCGTTCCCCGTGTAGCTTACGTCAACAAAATGGACATCAACGGCGCAAACTTCCCCCGCGCCGTACAGATGATGAAGGACAGGCTTAACGCAAATCCTGTTCCCATCGAGCTTCCCATCGGTAAGGAAGATACTTTCAAAGGTATCGTCGACCTTATCGAAATGAACGCGGAAATTTACGACTCGGAAGACGGCAAACAGTACCATAAGGCGGAAATCCCCGCAGACATGCAGGCGGAAGCCGAGGAAGCGCATATGGCGCTCATGGAAGCGGCTGCCGAGGGCGACGACGAGCTTATGGAAAAGTTCCTCGAAACGATGGAGCTTACCCCCGAAGAAATCCGTAAAGGACTTCGCGCGGCAACCATAAGCATGAAGTGCACGCCCGTTCTCTGCGGCTCGTCCTACAAAAACAAGGGCGTTCAGATGCTTTTGGACGCGGTTATCGATTTCCTTCCGTCTCCCGTAGACGTTGCGTCTGTTAAGGGCGTAAACCCCGATACGGGCGCGGAAGAAGAGAGAAAGACTTCCGACGAAGAGCCGTTTGCAGGCCTTGCGTTCAAAATCGCGACCGACCCGTTCGTAGGCCGTCTCGCTTATTTCAGAGCGTATTCCGGCGTTTTGGAGTCGGGCTCGTATTGCTTCAACTCCACCAAGGGCAGAAAGGAAAGGGTAGGTCGTCTTGTACAGATGCACGCAAATACCCGTACCGAAATCCCCAAGGTTTATTCGGGCGACATCTGCGCGATAGTAGGTCTTAAAGATACTACCACGGGCGACACGCTCTGCGACGAAAAGCACCCCATCATACTTGAACAAATGACTTTCTCCGACCCCGTTATCCAGCTCTCTATCGAGCCCAAGACAAAGGCGGGTCAGGAAAAGATGACCATGGCGCTTATCAAGCTCGCCGAAGAAGACCCCACGTTCAAAACCTATACCGACCAGGAAACCGGTCAGACGATTATCGCAGGTATGGGCGAACTTCACCTCGACATTATCGTTGACAGGCTTCTGCGCGAATTTAAGGTAGAGGCAAACGTAGGCGCTCCTCAGGTTGCTTACCGCGAAACCATCAAAAAGGCGGTTGACTGCGAGGGTATGTACAAGCGTCAGTCAGGCGGTAAAGGTCAGTACGGTCACTGTAAGCTTCACTTAATCCCCGGCGAACCCGGTTCGGGCTACTCGTTCGAAGATTTGACGGTAGGCGGTTCTATTCCCAAGGAATATATCCCCGCTATCGACAAAGGTATTCAGGGCGCGGCAAAGAACGGTTTCCTTGCAGGTTACGAAGTCGTCGACTTTAAAATTCAGGTTTACGACGGAAGCTACCACGAAGTCGACTCGTCCGAAATGGCGTTCCAGATTGCAGGCTCTATGGGCTTTAAAGACGGTATGGCAAAGGCCGGCGCAGTTCTTCTCGAACCCATAATGAAGGTAGAGGTTATAACCCCCGACGATTATTTCGGCGATATCATGGGTAACGTAACCGCACGCCGCGGCACGATTATTTCCACCGACGACAGAGCGGGCGCAAAGGTAGTGGACGCGGAAGTTCCCCTTTCCGAAATGTTCGGTTACGCAACCGATTTGCGTTCCAGAACGCAGGGCAGAGGTCAGTTCACCATGCAGTTCGACCATTATGCTGAAGTGCCTAAATCTGTAGCTGAAAAGGTAATCGGCGAACGCGCTAAAAAGTAAAAACGCGTATATGCGTCGCATAACTTTGTTGCACTCCGCTTTACTTCGGGTTACTTACCATATGTAAGCGCCCCTCGTAAATGCTCGTGCGCCTCGTTCTGCTCGCATCTCCGCATTTTTAGTTGGTTTTTGGCAGTCAGTACTGTCAAAGTGACAAAAATTTTAATAAATCTGCGCAAATTTATTTGTCTTTTTAAAATATTTAATATATAATATTTTTAACGCATTTAAAAGCGCGCAAAAAAGCAGCAAAAAATGAGATAGCTGCGACGCCGCTTGCGGCGGAAGTTATCATTTTATAAAAATTTTATAGGAGAAACAAAAAATGGCAAAGGCTAAGTACGACAACAGCAAGCCCCACGTTAACATCGGCACA
>CANPBT010000048.1 GCA_947572415.1 uncultured Clostridia bacterium
TTTCATATAAAAATTTAATTTAGCCCTTTCTATATGCGCTTTTAAGGGCACGTTTTCGTATAATTCGCCGTCGGCTTCAATAGTGAAATTTTCGCCGTGCGGGATAAACTCGACACTGTCGCACGTAAGGGCGGTAACTTGCCTGACCTTGTTTATTTTTCCGCGCATAAGCTTTGAAAAAGCGCCTATAATCGCGGGTTTGGATATGTAGTCGGCGATAAAAAGGTTCAGTTTACCGTCGGAAATATCCGCTTCGGGGAACATCTTTATTCCGCCGCCGAACTGCCTGCCGTTGCCGAGCGCCGCGATAAGCCCGAAATGCTCTTCTTCCCTGCCGTTGTATCTGACGGTAAAATCGTAGCTTTTGAATTTTATAAGGCTGACGATAAGCGCCTTTAAGTATTTCGAGCGTTTAATGCTTTTGCCCGAATACGCGCGCTTCAATACGTCGACGTCAATGCCCATCCCGACCGCGTTAATCGAGCGCAGCCCGCTTTCGAGCTGAATAAAGTCGATTTTTTTCGGCGTGTTGCCTACGATTATTTCCGCCGCCTTCACCGTGTCGAATGGTATGCGCGCGCTTTCGGCAAAGTCGTTGCCCGTGCCGAAAGGGATAAGCCCCATAATATTGTTTTCGAAATCGCAAAACCCGTTTAAAACGTCGTGAAGCGTGCCGTCGCCGCCTACGGTTATGACCGAATTCCCTTTACCCGAGGTAATTTCACGGGCGATATTCTTCGGTTCGTCTTTAAGCGATGTTTCGTGAACGGTATAATTTATCCCCGCGCCGTCAAAAACTTCAAGGGCGCGTTTAAACTTTTTCTCATTCTTTTTATTCGAAAGATTGTCTTTTTTTACTATAAGGTGGTACATCATATTCTCTTTTGTATATCCATTATATAACAAATAATTTATTATTGCAATTGTTTTGGAAAAATGGTATAATGAGTTCGCGAATTTTTTCTTTTGTTCTGCGACCAACGTAAATTATATGAAAATATTGATTACCGAAAAACTTAAAAATCTTGCGGAGGGCTGCGGCTTTCCGCTGTACGCGGTGGGCGGCTGCGTGCGCGACGCGCTTGCCGGGCTTAAAAGTTCGGGCGACGTCGATATATGCGCGCCCGTTTCCGCTGAAATTTTCGTTGCGGCGGCAGAAAAGTCTGGCGCGAAAATAAACGCCGTGTATAAAAACACGGGCACGGTCAAGCTGTCTTTCGGGGAGGAGCAGTACGAATTCGCGAGCTTTCGGTCCGACAGTTACGTCCGCGGCGTGCATACGCCCGTAAACACGTTTTTCACCGACGACATTCTGCTCGACGCGCGCCGCCGCGATTTCAAATGCAACGCCGTGTATTACGATATTAAGTCCGAAAGCCTTGTCGACCCGCTCGGCGGCGCGGAAGATATTAGCGCCGCGCGGATAACGACGGTGGCGGACGCGGAAAAGGTGTTCGGCGAGGACGGGCTCAGACTCATGCGGCTTGCCAGACAGTCCGCGCAGCTGAATTTCACCCCGACCGCCGACTGCCTCGAAGGGGCTAAACGCAACGCGCGCCTTGCGGCGGACGTTGCGCCCGAAAGGATTTATGCCGAGCTTAACGAAATTTTGCACGCCGACGGCAGGTACGGAGCGCAATACGCGCAGTATCGCGGGCTCAAAATTTTAGACGAAACCCGCGTTTTGGACGTAATACTCCCGGAACTGACCGAGGGGAGGGGAATGACTCAGAATGAAAAATTCCATCTTTACGATGTTTTGGAGCACTCTCTGCGGGCTGTGAAATACGCCGACCCGAGCGTGCGCCTCGCTTCGCTTTTACACGACGTCGGCAAGCCCGTACGTATGCGCGCCGACGGCAATTATCACGGTCACGAGAGCGATAGCGCACGTGTCGCCGCGGACATATGCGCGAGGTTTAAAGTGCCTAAAAAGACAAGTGCGGAAGTCGTCACTTTGTGCGCGCTGCATATGTACGACCTGCGCTGCGACGCACGCGAGAGCAAGGTGCGCAGATTTATAGTGGATAATCTCGCGGTGTTCGATAAGCTTCTATCAGTCAAACAGGCGGATTATTCGGGCTGCCGCGACGACCTTTCCGAAGCCCCCGCCGTCGCCAAATTCAAGGCGATTTACGCGGACATGGTGCGCGAAAACGTACCGATGACATGCGCTATGCTACACGTGCGCGGCGACGAACTTATCGCCGCGGGCGTTGAAAAACGTAACGTGGGCGACGTTCTGCATATGCTTTTGCACGAATGTGTGACCAAAAACATATGCAACGAACGGCAAGCGCTTATAAAGCGCGCGCTCGGTATAAATGCGTCGGGCATACATATAAATAAACAGACTTTCAATTAATTGCAATTATCCGGGGGTTGTTATATAATAAAACTATGTCAAACTACACTAAACGCAGGGGCTTCAGCCCCATACTCGCATTCATACTCGGAATAATATTCGGTATAATCATACTTGTCGGCGCGATTGTCGCCGCGGTTTTCGTCGCGCTCGGTTACAAAATCGACAATATCGGCGCGAACAAGGACGAGGACGGCAACTACGTCTACATAAACGGCGACCCCGATAACGGCGGAGTTGCAACCTTGCTCGATTTGATTAAAAAAGTCGGCGCTCTGGCGAGCGACTATCAGTCGCTTACGGTGGGCGAAGTGGAAAATCTTCTGCCCGTAGCCTCGGGGCTGACCGATAAGCTTCGGGACGCGCTCGGACAATACTTAACGCTCGACGCGGACGAACTGAAAGCCGTTAAATTCGGCGAATTCGGCGATTACGTCAAGGAAAAGGTTATGGATATCCGCCCTTCCGCGTTTATCGACGCGTCGGGCGACAACGCGATAATCGACCTTATCTTTAACGGCAAAGAGGCGGATTACGTCGTAAACGGCGAAAATTCATACCCCGTGTACTACGAAGTATATACGGCTTCGGAGGACGGATTTTCAAGGAAGTCGGACGGGGCGGTGCTTGCCTCGGACAAGGAAGAGTTTCTTTCTGAAAAGGGCGGTGAATACAGGTTGTATTTTTACGGTTATTCCGAGGACGGCGAAGAGAAAAAATTCGTCACGTATAAGGACGAAAACAATTACGTATTCGCGCCCGTGGAAAGTATGCTGTACGTTGCCGATTCTTCCTCCGCGGCGCTTTCGGGCAATTATTATTACGACGGCGAAAGCAAAATAGAGGTGACGCCCGTCACGATAGGCTCGTTTACGGACGGAAGCGCGTTCGATATGCTTGACGACGTCCCCGTGACCGAGCTTGTGTCCCCTACCGACGAGCTGACGCAGAAAATTTTAGGCGACGTGTCGGTGGGTGACCTTATGAACGGCAAAGTCGACTTCGGCGAGGTTTTCGACGGGTTGGCAATTTCAGACTTTATGGAGGTCGGACTGCCCCGCGTGGACGGCAGGCTCGAGCTTACATCCTCCGACGTAATACTCGCGTACTTCGTCTACGGAATTACGGATATAAAGGAAGCCGAAGAGGGGATTACTGCAATTTATCACCCGACGGACGGCGAGAAAATAAAGTGCGTCGTCGAGGAGCTTGACGGCAAAATAAGCTGCGTGCGCCTTTGCGACGGCACGGAAATAACCGGCACGGGCTTAAATACTGTTTCCGACCGTGTGGGCGGGGTTACGTCCGATTTGAAAATCGGCGCAATAATCAACGTATCCGACAACAAGCTTCTGGAAGCAATCGAAAACTCCACGATAGAGAGCCTGCCCGCGGATATTGCTAATCTTTCTGTGAACGAGCTGTACGCAGATGAAATTTACGGCAGAGAAATATACCTTGCGGAGGAGTTCGCGGAGGAGTATCTTTATTACGCAAAAACGGACGACGGATATAAGTTCGTCGGCCGCCTCGCCGCCGAAGAGTTCGCGGAAGGCGCCTTCTTTACTTACGGCGCGGCGGCGGCTGCGTGGAAGCTGCTTCTCTACTCCGACGGAGTAGAACAGGCGTATTCGGTAAACAATCTTGCCGCGCTTATAACCAACGTAACGGCGAACACGCAGAACACGAGTATGAGCGAATTAACCGAAGCGGGGATACTGACGCTCACCCCCGAGCAGCTTGCGGTCAAGTTCAACGGCAAGCCGGTAGGGGAAATGACGCTTGTGTCGGTAATAGACGCGTTTATAAAATTGCTGTCGCCCATGCCTCAAAACAGTTGACTTTTATAAAAAAATATTATAAAATCTTTTAGTATTATAAAAGCAATATCATGAAAATTTGCGCAACAAAATTTCGTGAATATGTTACCTTGCATACCGCAGGAGGTATGCCGATTAAGACCGGGAGGTGAAAAAAATGAAAACTTACGAGATGCTTTACGTTTTGGACAGCGCGCTTGCGGACGACGCAAGGGAAGCGCTTGTCAAGAGGTTCGAAGACGTAGTTACGGCTGCGAACGGTAAAGTCGTTTCCACTGACAAGTGGGGCGTTAAAAAGCTTGCGTATCCTATCAATTATAAGAACGACGGCTTTTACGTTTTAATGACTTTCGAAGCGGAAGGTTCGGTAGTAAAAGAGCTTGACCGCGTGTCGGGACTTACAGCCGAAGTGTTAAGAAGAGTTATAACCGCAAAAGATTAAGGTATAAAAAAGATGAATAAAGTATTTTTGATAGGAAATTTAACCCGCGACCCCGAGCTTTCGGAAACGACTTCGGGCGTTGCCCTTTGCCGTTTTTCGATTGCGGTAAACAGAAACTACGGTTCTGCCGACGGCGAAAGAAAGACCGACTTTTTCAACGTGGTTGCATGGCGCGGCCTCGGCGAAACCGTGGCGCGTTACGCCAAGAAGGGCAATAAGGTTGCGGTAAGCGGCTCTATAGAGCTTCGCAATTACGAAGATTCGCAGGGCGTTAAACGTACGGGCGTCGATATCGTGGCGCAGGACGTGGAGTTCCTTACTCCGAGAGGTTCGGGCGGGGATTTCGGCGGCTTCAACGATGCCCCCGCGGCTCCTTCCGAGAGGAAAAAGCCCGCAAGTTTGCAGGCGTTTGACGACGACGGCGATATCCCGTTTTAATTTTGAATAGGAGATAATATTATGGAAGAAAATAAACCGGTAGCACCCGTAAAAAAGAGCTTCAAGCGCGTTCCCCGCAGAAAAGTTTGCGTTTTTTGCCAGGAAAAGATTACGGAAATCGATTATAAGGACGTAAACCGCTTAAAGAAGTTCGTTGCGGAAAGCGGCAAAATTCTGCCCCGCAGAATGAGCGGCACGTGCGCAAAGCACCAGCGCGAGCTTTCGACCGCTATTAAGCGTGCAAGGGTTGCGGCTCTGCTTCCCTTCAAGGCCGAATAATAACAATGTAAAATTAACCCGTGGTTGTTTCAGTACAACCACGGGTTTCTATTGTACGTTCAATTATCTCTGCCGAACAGCTCGTCAATTGAAATATTATAAAAATCTGCAATAGCAATTATCGTTTCGTAGTCGGGTCGGGCTTTATCGTTTTCGTATCTGGTGTAGTTTACCCTGCTAATGTTTAACTTCTCGGCAAGTTGTTCTTGCGTAAGTTTTTCATCTAATCGTAATTTTCTAAGATTTTGCCCAAGTTGCAACATAAAACCACCGTGTATTATTATTTTATGTTGACATTGTACAGTTTATGTACTATAATAATGAAAAATGTACATATAGTGTACACAAATTATGCTAAGGTGAAACTTTTACATTTCAAAATAAAAAATGAAAAAGACGACGAAAAGAACAGTTAAAAAAATTATAAAGGGAGTGATATTCTTTTGTATAATAAATATCGCCGTTTCGGTTGCGTATTACTTTTTTAAATATTATTATTAACCCGTGGTTGTTTCAGTACAACCACGGGTTTTTTTATCCGCAATATAGCCTTCCCAAATAGGGGAAGGTGGCTTGACCGTGAGGTCAAGACGGATGAGGAAGATAAAAAGCCTCATTACCGCTCCGCTTTGCTTTGCGGAGCTTCCCCGAAAGGGGAACCTAAAATATTGTTACATTTTTTTTGCGTAATTTCTTTGCCCGAAAATCGAAGTGCCGAGGCGTATCATATTGCTTCCCGCGGCGACGCAAAGCTTCCAGTCTCCGCTCATACCCATTGACAGGTGCTCAAATGCGCCGTCGTTCATATTATCGTATAAAAGGCGCATTTTCTTTGCAAGTTTTTCCAAAAGCGCGATATCGTCGGTAAACGGCAGCATAGCCATTAGCCCCTTTACCCTGAGCGCGGGCAACGCCTTAATATTTTGATACACGCTTTCCGCTTCTTTGAAGCCGAACCCGCCCTTCGTTGTTTCGTCGCCGATGTTGATTTGCAACAGTACGTCGGATATTATGCCCGCTTTTTCGCCCTTTTTCGAAAGTTCTTCGGCAAGGGCGAGGCGGTCCGCCGAGTGGTATAAATCGACTTTGCCCAGAAGATATTTGATTTTGTTGGTCTGTAAATGCCCGATAAAGTGGCGGCGGGGGTCGCCCGCGATAAGAGAGTACTTGTCTTTGAACTCCTGCACGTGATTGTCGCCTATATCGGTTATTCCCGCGGCAATTGCGGCGTTAATATCCTCCGCGGTCTGCAATTTCACCGCGGCGACAAGCGTAACTCTTTCGCCGAACGAATTCTTTTCGGGTATTTCTTCAAGTAAGTTTTTGACGTTTTGCTCTATCATTTTATTACCGCGCCTTTCGAGGCGGAGGCGACGGAGTTTCTGTACCTTTCGAGGTACCCGCTCACCTTTTTCAGCTTGGGCGTAAAACCTTTAAGCCTATCTTCTATTTCGTTTTGCGCTACGTGCAGGTTGATTGTCCCCGCGGCTATGTCGATATCGATTATATCCCCGTCGCGCACCACGCCGATAACTCCGCCGGCCGCGGCTTCGGGGCAGACGTGCCCTATCGCCGCGCCGCGAGTCGCGCCGGAAAATCTACCGTCGGTTATAAGCGCAACGTCCGCGCCCAGCCCGGCGCCGACAATGGCGGAAGTGGGCGTAAGCATTTCCCGCATGCCCGGCCCGCCCTTGGGCCCCTCGTATCTGATAACAACCACGTCGCCTTTGACTATTTTACCGGATGAAATCGCAAGCATTGCCTGTTCTTCGCCGTCGAAGCACTTAGCGGGGCCCGAATGCTTATACATTTCGGGGGCGACCGCTGATTTTTTTACTACGCAGCCCTCGCTTGCGAGGTTGCCTTTGAGTATTTTAAGTCCTCCCTGCGCGGAGTAGGGGTTACCGAATGGGCGAATAACGTCAGTATCGTAAATTTTCGCGTTTTTAATTACCTCTTTAAGCCTGACCCCGCCGACGGTCATTACCTCGCCGTCGATAAGTCCGTGGTCGTAAAGCTCTTTGATTACCGCGGAAATCCCGCCCGCTTCGTTCAGCTCCTCGATATAATGCTCGCCCGCGGGCGCAAGTCGGCACAGGTTGGGCGTGCGCTCGGAAATCTCGTTCATTATATCGATATCGACTCCGTCCACGCCCGCTTCGTGTGCAATCGCGGGCAGGTGTAAAACGGTGTTAGTAGAGGCGCCTATCGCCATATCGACCGTTTCCGCATTCTTAAACGCCGCTTCCGTCATTATATCCGAGGGGCGTATGCCCTTTTCAAGCAGCCGCATAACCGCCGCGCCAGTGCGCTTTGCAAGCGCAAGTCTGCCCGAGTACACCATGGGCAAAGTTCCGTTGCCGGGCAGCGCCATACCCAGCGCCTCGCAAAGACAGTTCAGGCTGTTCGCGGTGAACATTCCCGAGCACGACCCGCAAGTGGGGCATGCGTTGCACTCGTAGTCGTAAAGCTCGTTTTCGTCGGCTTTGCCCGCGTTGAACGCGCCCACTTCCTCGAACATTGTGGAAAGCGAGGTCTTTTTCCCGCGGACTCTGCCCGCGAGCATAGGGCCGCCGGATACGAACGCCGAAGGGATATTCACCCTCGCCGCAGCCATAAGCATACCGGGGATAATCTTGTCGCAGTTGCCTACGAAAACCGCCGCCTGAAACGCGTGCGCGCGCATGACTATTTCCGCGCCGTCCGCGATAATTTCACGCGAGGGGAGGGAGTAGCGCATACCTTCGTGCCCCATTGCAATGCCGTCGCAAACGCCAACCGATGGCACGATAACGGGCTTGCCGCCCGCTGCGATAACGCCCTCCGCGACGGCTTTTGCGATGTCGTCGAGGTGCATATGCCCGGGTATAATTTCACTCTGGGCGCAGATTATGCCTACAATCGGCCTTTTCATTTCTTCGTTTGTCCAGCCCAGCGCGCGCAGTAGCGAGCGCTGCGGGCTTTTGTCCGTTCCGTCCGAAAATATATTTTTCATATTTCTTCCTTATAATTTTTCAGAATATTCGTGCCGCGCGCAAGCACGGTTACGCCCGTACGCTGCATTTCGAGTATTTTATACGGTTCGATAACCTTTATAAACGCGTCGAGCTTGGGCGGGTCGCCCGTGATTTCGAGCACCATCGTGTCGGGCGAAAAATCGACGACTTTGGCTTTGTAAATTTCCGTCGCCTCTACAATCTGCCTTCTCGATTCGGGCTCGACGGCGACCTTTATAAGCGCGAGCTGGCGGTAAACGCAGTCCTGCTCGTCGGCGCACGCAGTTGTTATCACGTCTTCAAGCTTGTTTATCTGCTTAATCATCTGATGCAGGGTGTACTCGTCGCCTTTGAGTATGAGCGAGAGGCGGGAGATTTCGGGGTCCTCGGTCGCGCAGACGGTAAGGCTTTCTATGTTGTAGCCTCTGCGCGCGAACAGCGAGGAAATCCTCGTAAGCACGCCGCTTTTATTAGATACAAGCGCGCTGAGCGTATATCTTTTTATGTTTTCCATAATCAGTTCTCCATATCCTCCAGCTGGGTTTCGTAGGTCGAATTCGGCTTAATCATAGGCAGCACGTTTTCGTCGGAGGAAATTCTGCAATCCACAAGCACGGGTATATTTTCGTCGGCCGCGGTTTTAAACGCGTATTTCAAAACACTCTCGATATCCTTTTCGTTTTCAATCGCAATGCCTTTAGCCCCGAGGCTTTCGGCTAATTTGATATAGTCGACGTTTCTTTCGAGCGTGGTTTGGGAAAATCTGCGCGAGTAAAATATTTTCTGCCATTGCCTGACCATGCCCAGAACGCGGTTGTTCATTAAGAGTATCACGAGCGGCACTCTTCTGGAAGCCGCGGTCATAAGCTCGTTCATATTCATACCGAAGCAGCCGTCGCCCGTAACGAGCACGCCGGTTTTGCCCGTGCCTATCGCCGCGCCTATTGCCGCGCCTAAGCCGTAGCCCATAGTGCCCAGCCCGCCCGAGGTGCAGAAAAGCCTTGGCGAATTTACTTCATAGTGTTGCGCCGCCCACATCTGGTGCTGACCAACGTCGGTTATAAGCGGGCTGCCCGCGGGCGCAAGCTTGCTTGCCGCAGCAATTGTGCGCTGTCCGAGCCCCGTCTTTTCTGCGTGTTTGGGGCGGGAATAAGCCCTTTCGAGCCATTCTTTCCGCCGCCTTTTTTCAAGCAGCGGTAAAAGCGCTTCGAGCGCGCTTTTAAGGTCGGCGACAACGTGAACGGAGGAGGTGATGTTTTTATCTATTTCCGCGCTGTCTATATCGATATGAATTACTTTTTTACCGTATGCGAATTTTTCTCTGTTCAGGGCGACCCTGTCCGAAAAACGCGTGCCCAGCGCGATAACGGCGTCGGCTTCAAGTACGGCTTTTGCCGCC
>CANPBT010000049.1 GCA_947572415.1 uncultured Clostridia bacterium
AAAAAACTTGCTCCGCATAACTACGGAACAAGTTTGGCAGGGGCGACACGATTCGAACATGCAACCGACGGTTTTGGAGACCGCGACTCTACCGTTGAGCTACGCCCCTAAATTGCTCAAAGCGATATAAATTATATAATAACATTTTGATTAAGTCAACCATTTTCGGAGATGATTATGAAAAAACAATTTAAGCTCGGCGTGATAGGTTGCGGGTTTATGGCGCAATCCATTTTAAAAGGCGTAGTGCTTTCAGATTTTCTTAACGAAAAAAAAATTATTGTCAGCGATATTTCTGACGACAGACTCGACGATGTGGCGGATCTCGGCGTAAGAATTACCGACGATAATGAATTCGTTGCGCAAAACAGCGAGTTTTTGATTTTTGCCGTTAAACCTCAGCATTTTGAAGAGGTTATAAAAAGTTTAAACGGCTATAAACCCGATAAAGTTATTTCCATAATGGCCGGCGTTAAGAAAAATACCATAAAAAACGCTTTCGGCGTAAGCGCCGTAAGGGTTGCCCGCTGTATGCCGAATTTGCCATGCTATATAGGTAGCGGAGTTACGGGCATAGATATGTCCGATTTTAACAAAACGCTTGACGACGTCGAGTTTATAAGCAATGTGTTTAACTGTCTCGGCACGGTGCTGAGTATAGACGAAAGCAAAATGGACGCAGTGACGGGCATAAGCGGCAGCGGCCCGGCATACGTCTTTATGTTTATTGACAGCCTGGTTGACGCGGGTATTCAGCACGGATTATGCAAGGACGAGGCTAAAATTCTTGCCGTACAGACCGTGCTTGGCGCGGCGGAAATAATTGAGCGCGACGAGGAGCCGATTCCCGAACTTGTCAAACGTGTGTGCAGCAAGGGAGGCACAACTATCGAAGCCGTGAAATCGCTCGAAGAACAAAACTTCCGTTCGGTAATCGGCAATGCGGTTTCGGCTTGCGTCAAACGCTCGAAAGAGCTGTCCGACAAATGAAGCGGGTTACTTTGTATACAGACGGCGCTTGTTCGGGAAATCCCGGAATAGGCGGCTGGGGTGCGGTGCTTATGTTTCACGGTCACGAAAAACGCATTTCCGCTGCAAATAAATCGACCACTAACAACCGTATGGAGGTAACCGCCGTTATCGAAGGGCTGAAATGCCTTAAAGAGCCGTGCTCGGTTGATGTTTACAGTGATTCGGCTTATACTGTAAACGCGTTTGAAAAAGGCTGGATTTACGGCTGGGCTAAACTCGGCTGGCAGAAGGCTGATAAAAAACCGCTGCTTAACGCCGATTTGTGGCAGGAGCTGTACGAACTTTCTAAAATACATAAGCTTAATTTTATAAAGGTAAAGGGGCACGCGGATAACGAATACAATAATATCTGCGATAAACTTGCTACCGATGCGATAAAAAACTTCCGTGCGGGATTATAATTTCAAGCATTTTTATATATAATAATAGTGTATATAAAATGATTGATTATAAAGAAGTTTTAAAAGACACGGTTAATTTTCTGGCAACAGTACTTTTCGGTGCGGTTGCCTTCGTTTTTATCGCATACGGTCTGGCATATAAAAGCCTGCCGTTTATAAGCGAACATTTTATGCTTCTGTTAACGCTTTCCGCGGGTATAATATTTTTGCTTGTGGTGGCGTTTTTTGTCTTTTATTTACTTAAACTTCAGGCGGCGTACAGGCTGATAACCTGTTTATTGGTTTTTCTCGATATTATGGGCGGTATATTTTTTGCCGTATGCGCTACAGGGCTGATTACTAAAATCAACAGCATTCAGGCGTTGCGCGATTATATTGCCCAGTTCGGAAATATGGCGGTCGTGCTGTTTATTTTATTCTGTTTTTTACAGGTCGTCGTTCTGCCGGTTCCCGGATCGGTTGCGGTGGCGGCGGGAGTTGCGCTGTTCGGGCCTTTGAAATGTGCTATATTCAGCTTTATCGGAATAGTTACCGGTTCGATTGCCGCGTTTGCGATCGGCAGATGGGTTGGATATAAGGCGGTAAAGTGGATACTTGGCAAGGATACTTTGGATAAATGGCTTAAAAAAATTAAGGGTAAGGACTATCTGATACTTTCGATAATGTTTCTGCTTCCGATGTTTCCGGACGACGTTTTGTGTTTTGTTGCGGGATTGTCGTCTATGACGTGGGGATACTTCATTGTAATGATCGTCGTTACAAGACTTTTATCGTCGTTTGCTACGGCATATTCTTTCGGGCTGATACCGTTCAATACCTGGTGGGGCATTCTTATCTGGATTATTCTTGCGGCGATAATCGCCATATCGTTTTGGCTGGTTTGTAAATATTCCGACAAGATAGATGCTTTCCTGAAAAGTAAATTTAAAATTAAAAGATGACATTTTGTCATCTTTTTTTGTTGTTAAAATACAAAAAAATTATTTGATATATATTTATCCATTTGATTTGCATTTGCTGAATTTTATGCTAAAATGGTATATGTAGGAATTTGGCATTCAGGAGATTTATATGGATAAAATCAGCTTATTGCAAACGCGTAAGCAAAAGATTACCGAAGCGGGAAAGCAAATCCGCAAAGATATTTTTACGCTTATTGACGAAGAAAGCTTTGTCGAACTTTCGGCGTTCAGCTTTTCAAAAAACGATTTTTACGGCGAAGAAGCCGAAGGTGAGGGTGTCGTAACGGGATTCGCAACGGTGGAAGGCTTTCCTTTTTACATTGTTGCGCAAAACGCGGCGGTGCTGTCGGGCGGTGTGAGCAAGGCAAATTGCGAAAAAATTGCAAAATGCCTCAATCAGGCGGAAAAAACGTCCACACCGGTTATTTACTATGCTTCGACTTCCGGTGTGCAGATAGGCGAAGGGATAAACGTGCTCGAAGGTCTGGCTACGCTTATTTTAAAAGCTTCGCAGCTTAAAGGCACTATTCCGCAGTACCTGATACTAAACGGTGAGGTTTACGGTCAGATTTCGGTTCTGGCAGGGCTTTGCGATTTTACTTTTTTTATCGATAAAAAAAGCGTGCTTGCGGCAAACAGTCCTCTCGTTATATCCGCGAAAAGCGGAATGAATATTTCCGCAGCCGAAGTCGGCGGTGCAAACGGGCTGAAAAATGCAAATCTTGCTTCGTTTACCGTTAATAACCTTAATGAAGTTAAGGATAAAATTGTTAAAATTACCGAGCTTATGTCGTCTGCGGTTATCGATTGCGACGACCTCAATTCGGCTGTTGCGGAACTCGATAAAAATGCTGACGTCGAAAACCTTATGAAAGTTTTCGACGAAGACAGCAGTGTCGAAATCGGCGCCGCCTATTCGGGCGAGGTGCGGTGTTTCCTCGCGCGCGTGGGCGGAATAGCGGTTGCCGCCGTTATTTTCGACGGTAAAGACGGGGTTGAGCTTACGGCTTTAAACGTAAGGAAGCTTAAAGATTTTGCCGAATTCGCTTGCTGTTACGGTTTGCCCTATATAACGTTTGTAAACACGTTGGGTATAAAAGCCGACGTTGCGACAAACGACAGTCTTGTAATAAAAGAACTTGGCGAATACGTGTCCATACTCGACTGTATCGATGCGGCGAAAATATCCGTCGTTTACGGTAAAGCAATAGGGCTCGGTTATACCGTTTTTGCCGCAAAGAGCATGAATTACGACTGCGTGTATGCGTTTGCGAACTCAAAAATAGCTCTTTTCGACAGCAAACAGGGCGCAGAAATAGAATTTGCCGAATATAAGACCGCCGATAAGGAAAAGCTTGCGACAAGGTATGCGGAAGAAAATTCCGACCCCGTAAACGCGGCGAAAGGCGGCTATATAGACAATATTATTCAACCCGCATTTACTAAACAGTATCTTGTTGCGTCATTGCAGATGCTTTTGAAGTGAGGAAAAAATGTTAAACGAATTACTTGCTATCGTCCCGAAAGATGACGGGAATTTCTATTTCGACAGCTTTGGTGAAGCGCTTGTTTATGCGCTAATAGGCTTTCTTGTCGTATTTGTCGGAATAGTTCTTATAATTTGCATAATTTACTTTATCGGTTTTATTATGAAAAAGACGAATAATTTTGAATTTCTGAGTAAAATCGGCAAAAAAAAGAAAAAGCCCGAGGGTGCTGAAGAAAACTTTGTGCAAAGCGGCGAAGATGTGTCGGACGAAGTTAAAGCGGCAATAATAGCCGCAATAATGACCTATTACAGCGAAAAGAAGCCCGAGTGTGAATTCAGGGTAAAGAGAATAAAGAGAATTTAAGGAGTATATAAAATGCGTAATTTTATCGTAACCATAGACGGAAAAAGTTATTCGGTAGGCGTTGAAGAAGTGGGAGGAAGCGAAAACACGGTTGAGCGTAAACCTATCCCCGTAGCGGCTGCGGTGGCGGCAAAGAAGCCCGTGCAGCTTTCTGCTGACGGGGAAAAGGTGCTGTCGCCTTTCCCCGGTATAATTAAAAATTTGCTTGTAGCCGACGGAAGCACGGTGAAAAAGGATCAGCCTATAATGGTTCTCGAAGCGATGAAAATGGATAACGAAATTACTGCTCCCTGCGACGGTAAAGTAACTTTCGGCGTTGCTAAAGGTGCAAACGTTGAAACTAACGCCGTACTCGCGGTTATAGGTTAAGCGGAGGAGCTATGCTACAAAGTTTACTTGTAAACTTTGGCGAGATATTCGGTAATCTTTATGAATCAATGGGTTTTGTGCAGGGCAACTGGCAGAACTATATAATGTTGTTGATTTCATTTGTATTAATGTATCTTGCCATAGTCAGAAAATTCGAGCCTATGCTTTTGCTGCCGATAGCTTTCGGAATGTTTTTGATTAATATTCCCGGAGCGGAAGCCGTGTTGTGGGGGACGCACCCCGAAGACGCTGCTGGAAATATAGATATGAGTTACGACGCCGTCGAAAACAGAGGGCTTTTGTGGTATCTGTATTTCGGCGTTGATAAAGTAATTTATCCTCCGCTTATATTCCTCGGCATAGGAGCTATGACGGATTTCGGGCCGCTTATCGCCAACCCGAAAAGTATGCTTATCGGCGCGGGTGCCCAGCTCGGAATATTTGTTGCTTTTATACTTGCAATCGCACTCGGATTTTCCGTCGCGGCGGCTGCGGCTATAGCAATAATCGGCGGCGCTGACGGGCCGACCGCAATAATGACGACGGCAATTCTTGCAGAAAAATATATTCCCACGATAGCGATTGCTGCTTATTCGTATATGGCATTAATTCCCATAATACAAAAACCGCTTATGCGTTTGCTTACTACTAAAAAAGAGAGAATGATTCGTATGAAGCCTCTGCGACAGGTAAGTAAGCTCGAAAAGATATTATTTCCGCTCGTTGTAACGCTTGTTGTCGGTATAATTTTGCCGCAGTCAATTGCGCTTTTGGGTATGCTTATGCTCGGCAACCTTTTCAAAGAGTCGGGCGTTGTTGACAGGCTTTCGACGCAGGCTCAGAACGGGCTTATGAATACAATTACGATATTCCTCGGCATAGCCGTAGGCAGCAAAGCCAAAGGCGAAATATTCTTAAGCCTCGATACGCTTAAAATTATAGCTTTGGGTTTGTTTGCGTTTGTAATAGGCACTATAGGCGGATTGCTTGTCGCAAAGATTATGTGTAAAGTGACAAAGGGGCAGATTAATCCGCTAATCGGGTCTGCCGGAGTTTCGGCGGTTCCTATGGCTGCGCGGATTTCCGAGGACGTCGGCAGAGAATACGACCCTCAAAACCATTTGCTCATGCATGCAATGGGGCCCAACGTGGCGGGAGTTATCGGTTCGGCTATTGCTGCCGGTATTCTTATAGCTTGCTTTAACGGCTATGTTGACGGTACCGCAACTGCGGAAATTATAAACGCCGCAATTAATTCGGTGGTTTAATCTGGAGATTTTATATATGGAAAGTAAAAAGCTATTAATTACTGATACGATTTTGCGCGACGCGCATCAGTCGCACGCGGCAACGAGAATGAGATTCGACGAAATGGAAGAAATGCTTCCGCTTCTTGATGAAATAGGCTACTATTCTCTCGAAGCGTGGGGGGGTGCGACTTTCGATTCCTGTCTGCGCTTCTTAAACGAAGACCCGTGGGACAGATTGAGAAATCTGAAAAAATATCTTAAAAAGACGCCTATACAGATGCTTCTGCGCGGTCAGAACTTGTTGGGGTACAGGCATTATGCGGATGACGTCGTCGATAGTTTTATTGATAAATCGATAGAAAACGGCATCGGCGTTATACGTGTATTTGACGCTCTTAACGACCCCAGAAACCTTGAGACTTCAATAAAGGCGATCAAAAAATACGGCGCAGGCAGTAAATGCGTGTGCGAGGCGGCTATTTCTTATACAACCAGCCCCGTACATACGACAGAATATTTTGTCAATCTTGCAAAAAATCTTGAAAGTATGGGTGCGGATAATATTTGTATAAAAGATATGGCAAATCTGTTGCTGCCCTTTACGGCTTACGACGTGGTAAGCAAGCTGAAAAAAGCTTTGAACCCGCAAACGAAAGTGCATTTGCATACGCACAATACTTCGGGTACGGGCGATATGATAAACCTTATGGCTATTCAGGCGGGGGTCGATATTGTCGACTGCGCTCTTTCGCCGTTGGGCAACGGTACTTCCAATCCCGCCACCGAACCGCTTGTTGCGACCCTTAAAGGCACGCAGTATGATACGGGTATAGATATTCAGAAATTATTACCGATAGTAAAACATTTCAATAAAGTTTCGGAAAGGCTTGAAAAAGACGGTTTCCTCAATCCTAAAGTAAGGAGGGTTGACATTAATACCCTGCTTTATCAGGTGCCCGGCGGAATGCTTTCAAACCTTATGAATCAGCTTAAACAAGCAGGGCAGGAGGAAAAACTGTTTGATTGCCTTGCGGAAGTTCCGGAAGTGAGAAAGGATTGCGGTTATCCTCCGTTGGTTACTCCTTCAAGCCAGATCGTGGGCACGCAAGCTGTGTGGAATGTCCTGATGGGAAGATATAAGACTATTACCGCACAGTATAAAGATTTGATTTTGGGCAAATACGGTGCCGTTTCCGGCGAAAAGAACCCCGAAGTAGTCAAATTGTGTACGGAGCACGGCGAAGAAATTATTACTTGCCGTCCGGCGGACTTGTTGCAGGATGAAATGGATAGTCTGACTGCAAAAGTTAAAGATGACGGCTTTTACGAAAAACCCGAAGACGTTTTGTCTTATGCGCTGTTCCCCGAAGTATCGACTAATTATTTCAAATGGAGAAAAGCGCAAAGGACGGGTGTGGATAAGGATATGGCTTCCAACCCGAATAGGGTATATCCCGTATAACATAATATAGCGGCGTGAACGGTGTTCACGCCGTAAGGTTTAAATTATGAAAGTTGCTGTAATAGGTGCCGGTGCGGCAGGGCTTATGGCCGCGTTTGCTGCGGCAAAGAACGGAAATGCAGTTACCGTATTCGAAAAGAATGAGAAGTGCGGTAAAAAAATTTATATTACCGGCAAAGGCAGGTGCAACGTAACGCATGACTGTTCGCCGCAAGAGTTTTTGCAAAACGTCGTAAATAATCCTAAATTTTTAACCGGCGCAATTTATAATTTTTCACCCGCGGACACGGTGGAATTTTTTGAAAGCGAAGGATTACGCCTTAAAACCGAGCGAGGAGCAAGGGTGTTTCCGGCATCGGATAAAGCAAGTGATGTTACCAAATGTCTTGAAAAAGCTTGTAAAAAATATGGCGTAATATTTAATTTTAATGAAAAAGTACAAAAAATCAATACTTTGAATAGTACTATATCTGACATAATAACAGAAAAAGGCAGTTTTGTATTTGATAAAGCTATCGTTTGTACCGGCGGGTTGAGTTATCCGTCGACGGGGTCGGACGGAGACGGATACATTTTTGCAAAAGCTGCGGGACATGAAATTGTTACCCCTGAACCGGGGCTTTGCGGGCTTGATTTGCGTGGAAGTTTTTATAAGCGGTTACAAGGGCTTACACTCAAAAACGTTAAATTATCCGTATTTTACGAAGATAAAAAGATAATGGATTTCTTCGGCGAAGTGTTATTTACTCATTTCGGAATTTCCGGTCCTTCCGTTTTATCTGTTTCGAGCCTTATCAATAGGCTTGATTTGAGTAAGGTAAAGCTTTCTGTAGACTTAAAGCCTGCGCTTGACCATGAACAGCTAAACGCAAGGCTTTTGCGTGATTTTGACGGTAATAAAAATAAAAGCATTTTCAATTGTCTGAAAGAGCTTTTGCCGGTTTCAATGATTTCCGAGGTTTTGTCGCGTAGCGGAATACCGGAGGATAAAAAGGTAAATACCGTAACCAGAAACGAAAGGCAGAGTTTATTGACAACTGTTAAAAATTTTGATATGCTTGTTCTGGCTTTGCGTGGCTTTAACGAAGCGATAATTACTTCGGGCGGGGTTGACGTGAAGCAGATTAACCCCAAAACCATGGAAAGTAAACTTGTAAAGGGATTGTATTTTTGCGGCGAAGTGCTCGACCTTGACGCGTTTACGGGCGGGTTCAATTTGCAGATTGCGTTTTCTACGGGGTATGCGGCAGGAATAAGTATAAAGGATTGAATTATGAAAGCTATAAGAGGAGCGACCACGGTCGAAAACGATACCGAGAAAGAAATCGACAGCGCGGTTAAGCAATTATTATATAACATTGAAAATGTAAACAAGCTGAACAGAGAAGATATAATTTGTATATTATTTTCAAATACGACGGATTTGAAATCGTGTTACCCCGCGAAAGCGGCAAGGAAGGCGGGATTTATTTCGTGCGCGCTTTATTCTTCGGCGGAGCCCGAAATTTCCGGAGCGTTGCCAAAGTGTATACGGGTTATGGTACTCGCCGACATTAAATCCGCGCCCCGTCACGTTTATCTTAATGAAGCGGCAAACTTACGTAAAGACTTGACAAAGAAATTTAATATTGCCGTTGACGGACCGGCGGGCAGCGGAAAGAGCACTATTTCGAAAATCGTATCAGAAAAGTTAAATATTTTATATCTCGATACGGGTGCAATGTACCGTGCTTGTGCGCTTGCCTGTTTGAAAAAAGGTATAGACTGTGCTGACGGTGCCGCTGTAAAAACAGCGCTTGAAAAATGTAAAATTACGGTTGAATACGAAAACGGAGCCCAGAAAACTATGGTCGACGGCAAAGACGTTTCAGACGAAATCCGTACCCCCGAGGTATCTATGGCGGCGTCTGCGGTTTCCTCTCATGAATGGGTAAGGAAAACAATGGTTGAACTTCAACGCAAAATCGCGGCGGGCAGATCTTGTATACTTGACGGAAGAGATGTCGGCACAAACGTGTTGCCTGATGCGGAATATAAATTTTTTCTTACCGCGTCGCCTGAAGAAAGGTCGAGGCGCAGGCTTAAAGAGAATGAAGCGAAAGGCTATGCACAGACTTTTGAAGAGGTTCTTGCCGAAATTACAGAACGCGACGAGAACGACAGTAACAGAAAGTTTGCACCGCTTATAAAAGCTGCCGACGCCGTCGAAGTAGTTACGGACGGGATGACTGTCGAAGAAGTGGTAAATTATATAATAGATAAATTGCAGGGAACAATCTGATATGGCAAAAAAAGAAAAAGAAAAGCTTACAAAACTTGAGAAGCGGTTTAAAACCATGCGCGCTTTGGAGCCGTTTGTTTTTCGCCCTTTTCTGCCTTATAAAAAGTACGGACACACGGAGCCGTTTA
>CANPBT010000050.1 GCA_947572415.1 uncultured Clostridia bacterium
CGACCTCCGGGTTATGAGCCCGACGAGCTACCTGGCTGCTCTACCCCGCGATATGTGCTTTCATACAAAGCTATATCATTTTATTAGATTAAAAGTAATTTGTCAACTGTTTTTACGTATTAAAATAATTTTATTTTTTTCGCTTACTATTGCAAGCGGCAAAACATTGTGTTATAATCTAAATATGATAAGTCTTTCGAAATATTCGGGAATGAGAATATGCGTCGCGCTTTCGGGCGGGCGGGATTCGATGGCGTTAGCGCATTTTTTGCATGCTCACGCCGACGAATACGGCATAGAGTTATCTGCGCTCAATTGCGACCACAAAATCCGCGGCAAGGCGTCCGCAGACGACAGTTTGTTCGTGCGGGAATGGTGCAAGGTCAATAATATACCGTTAATGTTTTTCGAGTGGACTGACGACCAGCCAAAAACCGAATCCGCCGCCAGACGGTGGAGGCGGGATTGCTATAAGGCGGCTATGTCCGAAAATTCTTCGTTTAATTGCGTTTCGCCGTCTGCCGTATATCCGTCCGATAAATGGCGTGGGGCGGACGCCGTCGCGACGGCTCATCATTTAAACGACAACGCCGAAACCGTGCTTTTCAATCTTGCGCGCGGCGCGGCGCTTTCCGGAATGACGGGCATAAACGATAACTTTTCGGTTGAAAAAGAAAAAGACGATGGGCAGCTTAAAATCATTCATCCGCTTGTCGCCGTTCCCCGCGAGGAAATCGATCGGTACGTAACGGACAACGGCGTGTCTTATGTCGACGACGCGACGAATTTTACGGAAGATTATACCCGCAACAAAATACGCCTCAACGTATTGCCCGAGCTTGAAAAAGCCGTACCCGGCGCAGCGAAAGCCATTTACCGTTTTTCACGGCTGGCATCGGACGACGAGCAATATTTCGAAAAACTTATAAAAGACCGTAAGCTCGTAAAAAAGACCCGTACGGGTTATGAAATAGCGCTTTGTAACGAAATGGTAATATTCAAACGCGCGGTGATAATGGCGCTTACGGGCGACGAAATTAAAGATTATACTTCCGAACACGCGCGCATGCTGTATGAATTGCAGTTTGCGGAAAAGGGTAAAAAATTCGAATTTCTGGGGTTTACCGCGTTTAAAGAGGAAGGGAAAATTGCAATCTGCCATAACAGCCTTTTGCAAAGCGTAAAGGAAGGGATACTGTTTAATGAGCATCTTTCTGCCGAGCAGTCTTTTTTCGGGGACGTTTTAATTCACGTTTCGGACGGCGGCGGGCTCGACGACGATTTGCTCGCGTTCGAGGCGGCGGCGGAGGACGATAACCGGGTGCCGAAAAAATTTGCCGTTTTAAGATTCGACGGAGGGGCAATCCCCGAAACGGCGGTAATACGCTTCATGCGCGACGGCGACAAATTCAAA
Source organism: uncultured Clostridia bacterium (assembly GCA_947572415.1). Lineage (GTDB taxonomy): Bacteria > Bacillota > Clostridia > Christensenellales > Borkfalkiaceae > Coproplasma. Next base: position 1,415 of record CANPBT010000050.1, read on the forward strand.
AAATTCGGCGGGGGCACGAAAAACCTCGGCGATTACTTCACGGACAGAAAAATCCCCGTGCGCTTAAGAAAGCTAATTCCTCTTATCGCCGACGGAAACGAAGTGCTTGCCGCGGGCGGAGTGGAAATATCCGATAAAATAAAAATTACGGAAAATACGAAAAATACTTTATATCTTATTTGCGCCGATTATACGGCGGAATGAGTACGGAGAAGAAATATGAAAGATACTGCAACTATAACCGGGTTTGAAGAAAAATATAAAAAATTGCTGCTTATCAAGCTGGGTGCGGACAAGAGGCTTGCCGTTAACAGCCCCTCGTCGAAATATCCCGAGCCGGCGTTTGTGTACGTAAAATCGGTGAAAACCGAAAAGGTCATCGCAATACGTCTTGACGGCGAAGACAAAACCATGCGCTTCTGGGACTATATAGACGACGACGATTATTCCAGCGAGGACGGCGTATGGGATAAAATGACCGATAAAGGGCTTGAAAACTTTATAAGCAAATTTTACGCAGTCGCGGATAAGGCTGTCGATATAGAGTTCTTCGGGCTCGACGGCGAATGCGACGACTATTACGCCGGCGTGGCGGACTATGAGCAGACGGTTGAAAATGCGAAAAAGGCCGTTAAAAAGTACGGCGAGGACGCCGATTTCGTGTTTGCTAAATACAGCAACTTTTACGGCGACGTGCAGTATGTTTTCGACGCGAATTTCAGGCAGATAGTTAAAAGATAATATGGACAGATTTCTATTTGCCGACGGCGAGTATATATGCCTTTATAATGACGGCAAAATCGTCCGTCGGCACAGCGGATTTATACAAAACTATAAAGAAGCGTCGCTCGGCTTAGAGCGGGCGAAAAACTGGAAGCACAGCGGCGAGGGCGCGCAGTTTCGCGGCGACGTTATCGCCCCGCAAACCGAAGAGGAAAATTTTGTCGGCAACGTGAACGGCGTACATTTTACGGGCGAATCCGCAGAGGTCGTATACTCGTTTACGGTCGGTGGGACTTCGGGAATTTACAAAGTAAACCTCGACGACGAAAAGGCGCCCGAAGTGCACGTAATCAATTCTGTCGACTATTCGTTTACGGGCGGTTGCCTCGACGCGGAGGCGGGCGTGCTCGCTACGCGTATAGACGGCGGACGCGGCGTTTCCGATATAGCGCTTTTCGATATGAAAAGCGGCGACTATAAAACGGTGACCGATGGCGACACGCTCGACGACGACCCGTTTGTTTCGCCCGACGACGGAAATACTATATACTTCACCTCGCGCGGGATAGGCAGGGATTCGGGCGGGGCTTTTGCCGGATACTCTAATTCGGCGGTCTGCAAGCTCGATTTGTCGGCGATGGATATAAGCGAAGTGCTGGCTTCCGAAAAATATAATTACATAAAACCTGTATTTCACGGCGGCAGGCTCTACGTTATAAAAACCCCCGCAAAGGAAAAGGGCGCGAACCCCTTGCTCGAAATTATACTCATTCCCTTCCGCATAATACAGGCGATAGCGAACTTCATAAACTTATTCGTTACGGCGTTTACGGGCAAAAGTCTCGCCTCGGGCGGCGATAATCCCGCGAAAGGCAGGAATTACGACGGCAGGAAAGAATACGTTAAGGGCAACCTTATAAACGCCGAAAAAGAAATGAAGAAAAACCGCAAGAAAGAAAAGGGAGACTACGGTTTTATACCTCTTTCGTGGCAGCTTATCGAAGCCGAAAGCGGAAAAGTAATAAAAAGCGGCGTCGGCGATTACGATATACTGAGCGACGGTACGTTTATCGTTACCAACGGCAGGCGGATATTCGCCGTAAAGGACGGGAAAAGCAAAAAGCTGTGCGATACGGAAAAATGTCTGAGAGTAACCGCTTTGCACCGCTCGGGCAAAAAAACCGATTTGTTTGAATTATAATTCACGAAAAATTTGCTCTGCAAATTTTTCGTGAGTTACTGCGGCAACGTAAAATAATTTATATATAAGGAGAAAATGTATGCCTTTTATCGATTGTAAAATTTCCCGCAGGCTGACCGAAGAAGAAAAGGAGCTTTTGAAAACCGAACTCGGCAAAGCCGTGAGTATTCTGCGCAAGTCCGAGGGGTACCTGATGGTCGGTATCGACGACGGGTACGACTTGTATATGGCGGGCAGCAAACTTGTCCACGGCGCGTACGTAAGCGTAAGCCTTTTCGGCTCGGCGGCTACAAACGCTTTCGAAAAAATGACTGCGGCTGTCTGCGATATCCTCGAAAACAATCTCGCGATACCCGCTTCGTCGGTTTACGTGACTTATCACCCCGTCGACGACTGGGGCTGGAACGGGGAGAATTTTTGACAGGTTCACAAAAATTTGCCGTGCAAATTTTTCGTGAAATAAAGGTTAAATTATAAAGGAGTAATATACAAATGATGCACAAGGATTGCGAGCGGATTATGCTCACGGAAGAACAGCTCAGGTCGCGGGTAAAGGAAATCGCGCTTGAAGTGGACGAAAGATATCAGGGCAAGCGCCCTTTGGTGGTCGGCATATTAAAGGGCAGTATAATTTTTTATTCCGACTTTATCCGTCACTTAACCTGCCCCGTCGAGCTCGATTTTATGGCGGTATCGTCGTACGGCTCGGGCGCGGTTTCGTCCGGTAAGCTGAATATTAAGAAGGATTTGGACAGAGACGTAAAGGGCAGGGACGTCATTATAGTCGAGGACATTATCGACAGCGGCTTCACGCTCGCCAACCTCAAAGCGCTGCTTTTAGAGCGCGGCGCGGCTTCTGTCATTATAGTAACGCTCTTAAATAAAGCCGAACGCCGCGAGTACGATATCGCGCCCGACTACAACTGCTTCGATATCGAAAACGAATTCGTCATAGGCTATGGGCTCGACTATAACGAAATGTACCGCTCGTTGCCGTACATAGGCATATTAAAGCGCAGCATTTACGAAAAGTAGTTTATAATTCCGTTCTTCCCAAAAGGTAGTCGGCAGTAACGTTAAAAAAGTCCGCAAGAAGAATAATATAACTTGCTTTGGGTTCGTTTATGCCTCTTTCCCAGTAATCTATTGCTTTCTGGCTTACGCCGATGGCTTTGGATAATGCCAGTTGCGAAATTTTGCATTCGGTTCTCAATTCAAATATTCTTTTACCGATCATAATTTTATTTTAGAAGAAAACTTCTTAAATTTCTTGACTAAGAAGATTTCTTCTTACATAATAAGAGTGTCCTAAAACGGACGCTTTTATTTTTTTATAACGGTGGAGGAATACTTAAATGCAAAAAATAAAATCTTCCGCCCGCAATTACGGACGGCGTATAGGGATATTGTTTTTCTCTATAATTTTCTTAATTCTTGCAGTTTGCTTTTGCACGCTTTTATCCGATAAAAGCGAAAGCCCGATTACTGCACATGCGGACGCTTGTCCGTATCATACAACGCCTTTGACGGCAGGCGGGACTTTTAACGGCGGAACCTATTACCTTACCGGCGACCTTACAATAAACAGTTCTATTACGGTAAACGGTACTGTAAATATTTGCCTTAACGGTAATATGTTAAGGCAAACACGCGGCAGCGTATTTATTATGAACGCAGGAACTACTTTAAATTTATACGACTGCGGAAACAACGAAAACCACAAGCACTATTATACCAAAGACGGCAACAGTAAATATAATTTTGGCTCCGGTACCGATTATATTACCGGCGGAGTTGTTACTGGCGGCTACTATATGTATGGCGGCGCAGTTTTCTGCAACAACACTACTAGTACTTTTAACATGTATGGCGGCAGCCTGGCGGGTAATGGAGCCGAATACAGCGGCGGAGCTGTAATGGTTGGTATTTTTAATATGTACGGCGGTAAAATCTGCGGAAATACATCGCGCGATTGCGGTGGCGTATATGTTTCCGGTAATTGTGTTTTCAATATGTCCGGCGGAGAAATTTACGAAAACCGTGCGTTAAACAGTCCGGCTTATGGCGGTGTTTACAACGGTGGTAATATGACAGTTTCCGGGAATGCCAAAATATATGATAATACGAATACATGGTTAGGTAAAACAACAATTTCAAATCTAGGTACTAATAAAGCAATTTCAATCGGAAACGAAGGATTCAATGAAGACGCGTATATAGGAATCACAGATGTTCAATATCGCGATTATGATGCCGGCCGTTTTATAGCGACAAATAATTCAAGCCATTCAACAAGCGATTTGCTTAAAAATTATTTTTTTAACGACGAAAAAACTCATATTCATAATTACGGCGCGTTGGTTCCCCGACAGGAGGCGGCGGACTGTTCGCATACGGGGCTTGAAGCACACTATCAGTGTTCGGCGTGCAATTTATATTTTGACGCAAACAAAAAACAGGTCGGCTACGATAGTCTGATTATTCCCGCCAAACCGCATACGCCCGTAACCGACCCCGCGGTCGCGGCAACCTGTACAAGCGAGGGTAAGACGGCGGGTTCGCACTGCTCCGTGTGCAATACCGTAATAACCCCGCAGACCGCTACGCCCAAAACCCCGCATACCGAGGTCACGGATGCAGGCTTCCCCGCAACGTGTACGACTTCGGGCAAGACGGATGGTAAGCACTGCTCGGTCTGTAATACGGTAACGACCAAACCGACGGATATACCGCCAACGGGGCATACGCCCGTAACCGACCCCGCGGTCGCGGCAACCTGTACAAGCGAGGGTAAGACGGCGGGTTCGCACTGCTCCGTGTGCAATACCGTAATAACCCCGCAGACCGCTACGCCCAAAACCCCGCATATCGAGGTCACGGATGCAGGCTTCCCTGCAACGTGTACGACTTCGGGCAAGACGGCGGGTTCGCACTGCTCGGTCTGTAATACGGTAACAACCAAACCGACGGATATACCGCCAACGGGGCATACGCCCGTAGCCGACCCCGAAGTTCCGCCTACCTGTACTTCTACGGGTAAAACTGCCGGAGCGCACTGTTCGGTTTGCGGCGACGTAATAACCCCGCAGACTGAAATACCCGCAAAGGGGCATAGTTATACCTCGGTAGTGACCCCGCCCACGGCGGAAAATGCGGGTTACACAACCTATACCTGCACGGTCTGCGGCGACACCTACAATGACGACTATACGCCCGCTCTGGGGCATAATTACGTCGCAGGCACGGTTGTCCCGCCCACATGTACGGACAGGGGTTACACAGTCTATACCTGTACCGACTGCGGCGACAGCTACAACGGCGACTACACACCCGCGCTCGGTCACGATTATAAGCTTGTCTGCAAGTGGGCGGCGGACTATTCTTCGGTTACGGCAAAACTTGTCTGTACGGTCTGCGGTGATGAAAAGCAAATTGCGGCAGGCGATATAAAGGTAAACGATACGGCGGACGCCGACGGTAACACCGTAAAAACGGTAACGGTAATTTCCGACGGTAAAACTTATACCGAAAGCGTAACTATCCCCAAGCCCGACAACCCTTCAAATCCGGGTGACCCCGACAACCCTTCAAATCCGGGTGACCCCGACAACCCTTCAAATCCGGGTGCCCCGGACGACCCTTCTAATCCAAGTAATCCGGACGACCCCGAAAAGCCCGTCATAAGCGTTGATATGGGCGAAGACGGCAAATTGACGGGAAAGGACGAAAACGGCAACGATATTGACCTTGACGAGTATCTGGACTATAAATATTACGATAAGGACGGGAACGAGGTAACGCCTGACGAATTTGTCGACGGCGGAGAATATACTGCGGTTGCTACGGTAAAGCCCGACAAGGAGCAAGAGTTTAAAGACAGGTTCGCAAACGGCGACGATATGATAGAGTATCTCAAAGACAAGACGTATACTTTTGTCTATCACGTACACAAAACGACGGGCTGCAACGGCAAGTTCGACTGGTTGCTGTTCATTTGCCTTGCGGTGTTGGCTTTTGATGTAATTATGTTTATACTGACTATAGCTATAATAAAGCGCCGCAGAACAGAAGAGGATACCGAAGACGACGATAATGATAACGATAACGATGGCGGCGACGATTACATGGAAGGCGGCGGAGGCAGGGATAATATCATAATCGTAAAGTAAAAGGTTTTTCCGGCATAAATCTTTGCGGATTGCTTATACTGCTTTTAAGGAGAAAAGTATGGTAATAGCAAATATAATCAGTTACATTCTTGTTTTACTCGGCGCGGTGAACTGGGGGCTTTACGGGATATTCGATTTCAACCTCGTAAGCTGGATATTTCAGGGGCCGCGCACCGCAGGTTCGATTATTGTCTACGTGCTTATTACGCTTGCGGCTGTATGGCTTATCATTTCGCCGATTATTTCCGGCCACGGGTTAAGACTTAAAATGAGAGATGAAAAAGTTGAAAAAACTGCCGAATAAACAAAAGACGCGCTGAATGGGGCGGTGTCATAGGGATTATTTAATTTCTAAAAGAGACGGTATAGCAGAAATGCTATGCCGTTTCTCTTTTGTCTTGAACGGGTAAGCATATTTGTCCTACACCGTTGAAGTAAAGGTCTATCCGTTGCGTTCTTCGTCCGTTAATCTTTTCCGCTTGATACACGACAACCTTTTGTACAAACTCCCGTACAAGTTCGGGCGTAAGTTCGGTTATCTCTGTATACTTTCTAACCGAGCGCATAAACCGCGTTACATTATCAGACTGTTCCTTCGCTTTGGATAATTCTTGCCGTAAGAAGTAAGCGCGTTCTTTTAGTTCCCGTTGTTCTTGCTCATAATCTCTGCCCAAGCGCGACATATCTTTGACGATAATCGTTCTGACTTTGCCTTCGTTCACGTCATCCATAAGCCGTTGGAAGTCGGGACGGTTGAAGTTCGTTCCCGAATACCCGTCGTCCACATAGAAGTGCGGATTGGTAAAGCCGTGTTCCTGTGTGTACTTGCCTAATATTTCTTTTTGATTCTTAATACTGTTGCTATCGCCTTGAAGTTCGTCGTCCCGTGAAAGACGGCAGTACAAGGCATCGATTTTATCACCTCCGTTAAAGTGATTATTATGTTGCATTGAAAGTTGTGTGTTCATTCCTTGTCTCCTTTGGAATACACCCTTTCAAGCGAGTCCTTGATGATTAGTCGTTTGAGCTTATCAAACACATTATCTTTGGAATTGTCGCTGTCGTTTACTGCAACGACGTATTCCGTTCCATTATACGTTTCCGTATA
>CANPBT010000051.1 GCA_947572415.1 uncultured Clostridia bacterium
ACAAAGTCGGCTTTTATCTGCAATTAATTATTTGATTAAAATATGATAAAATACTTTACAACAACGCGCCCGATATGATATAATCGTAACAGTAAAAACGGGCGGCGGATATGCAAAAAATGATTTTTACGGTAAAACGTAAATATTGAAAGCGGTGACGGCAAAAGCGATATGTTTTATGCCGCAACCGCTTTTTTTCTTATTTTGCATCCGGTTTATCACGACCGTAATAAACAGGAGTGAACAATGCTTACGAAAAAAGATTTACTCGGCTTGCGCGATACGAGCGCGGAAGAGATTTGCGAAATTCTCGACGTCGCCGACGAAATGCGCTTATTTCTCGACGGTAAAAGTAAAAAGTCTGATTTGCTTGCGGGCAAATCGCTAATTACTCTGTTTTACGAAAACAGCACGCGTACGCGCACCTCGTTCGAGCTCGCGGGCAAGTACTTGGGCGCAAGCGAAGTCAATATTTCCGCTGCGACAAGCTCTGTACAGAAGGGCGAAACGCTCATCGACACGGGCGAAACGCTCGACTCGTTGAAAATCGATTTTATCGCAATACGACATCCGATGGCGGGCGCGCCCGCGCTGCTTTCGAAGCACGTCAAAGCGAGCGTTTTAAACGGTGGCGACGGCATGAACGAGCACCCCACGCAGGCGCTTTTGGATATGCTTGCGATACGCAGAAAGTTCGGCAAAATAAAGGGGCTGAAAGTTGCGATACTCGGCGACGTAAAGCACAGCAGAGTCGCCAAAAGCAACCTGTTCGGGCTCAGGAAGCTGGGCGCGGAGGTATATATGTACTGCCCCGAAACGCTTATGCCCAAGGCGCTCGACAAACTCGGCGCGAAAATCGCGAAATCGCGCGAGGAAGCCGTAGAGGGCGCCGACGCGGTAATGGGGCTGAGGATACAGCTCGAACGCCAGCACGGCGGGCTGTTTCCGTCGCTTTCGGAGTACAGCAGGTTTTACGGCGTGAACGACGCGGTAATGAAATACGCGAAAAAAGACGCCATTATTCTGCACCCCGGCCCCGTAAACAGAGGCGTTGAGCTCACGCCTTCGCTTATCGACGGAGAGAAGAGCGAAATCCTCGAACAGGTCACCTGCGGGCTTTCGGTCAGAATGGCGCTTTTGAAGTTGCTTGCGGAATACAGGGAGGCGCATTTATGAAGCTATTGATAAAGAACGGCACGCTCGTTCTGAACGGCGGCGAGAAGAAAGCCGATATTCTTATAGAGAACGGTAAAATTTCCGAAATAGGCAAAATTACGGCGGACTGCAAGGTTATCGACGCGTCGGGCAAACACGTTTTGCCCGGACTCATCGATATGCACGTTCACCTTCGCGAACCGGGCTTCGAGGGCAAAGAGGATATTGAAAGCGGTTCGCGGGCGGCGGTCGCCGGGGGATTTACGCAGGTATGCTGTATGCCGAACACAAATCCGGTCTGCGATAACGCGGTCGTCGTGTCGTATATCAAAAACAGACAGAGGGAAGTAGACCTCTGTAAAATAAATCCGATAGGCGCGATAACTCGCGGCGAAGAGGGCGCGCAAATGGCGGAAATCGGCAAAATGAAAGTCGCGGGCGCGGTCGCTCTCAGCGACGACGGGCGTTCGGTAATGAACTCGAACATAATGCGGCTTGCAATGGAATACGCTTCGGGCTTCGGGCTTAAATGCCTTTGCCACTGCGAGGATATAAACCTCGTCGACGGCGGAGTGGTCAACGAGGGCTACAATTCCACACTGACGGGGCTTAAAGGCAGTCTGCGCGCGGCGGAGGATATTATGATTGCCCGCGATATCGCGCTTGCCGAAAGCCTGAACGTCCCCGTGCACATCTGCCACGTTTCCACTTACAGCGGGGTCGAAATAATAAGGAGCGCGAAAAAGCGCGGAGTTGCGGTCACCGCGGAAACCTGCCCGCATTACTTTATACTGACGGACGATATAATTACCGACTTCGATACAAACACAAAGGTAAACCCGCCCGTCCGCGAGGACAAGGACAGGAAAGCTTTGTTAAAGGGGCTTAAAGACGGAACTATCGACTGTATCGTCACCGACCACGCGCCCCACTCCGCAAAGGACAAGCAGGTTGAGTACAACCTCGCGGCGTTCGGGATAAGCGGAATCGAAACGAGCTTCGCTCTCAGCTATACCTATCTGGTAAAATCGGGCGTAATGCCGCTATTCGCGCTTGCGGAAAGAATGAGCGCCGCGCCGGCGCGCATCCTCGGCCTTACCGGCGGCGAGCTCAAAGAGGGTGAGCCCGCGGATATAACGATTGTCGATTTAAACGAAAAATACGTTATCGACAGCAAAAAATTCCTTTCAAAGGGCAAAAACACGCCGTTTGGCGGCTTCGAAGTATACGGAAAAGTGCTGTACACGATAGTCGACGGCAAAATAAAATACGGGGTATAATTATGATTGATAAACTGATAGAAAAAATTATCGAAATGCAAAACCCGACCTGCGTCGGGCTGGACACCGACTTCGGCTACCTGCCCGAAGAAATGCGCGAGGGCGTTTCGTGCTTTGCCGAAGCCGCGGCGCGCATAACCGAATTCAATAAAAATATTATCGACGGCGTTTGCGACGTCGCTCCGTCGGTCAAAGTGCAGATTGCTTACTACGAGATGTACGGGCACGAGGGCGTAAAAGCTTTTTACGATACGGTAGAATACGCGCGAGGTAAGGGGCTTGTCGTAATTGCGGACTGTAAACGCAACGACATCGGCTCGACGGCAAGCTGCTACTCAAAAGCCTATCTCGGCGAAACGGCGCTCGGCGGAAAGGCTTTGCGGGCTTTCCCCGCCGATATGCTTACCGTGAACGGCTACCTCGGCACGGACGGGATAAAGCCGTTCGTCGAGGATATCGTAGCGCACGACAAATCGATATTCGCGCTTGTTAAAACCTCCAACCCGTCGAGCGGTGAATTTCAGAACCTCAAACTCGAAAACGGCGAATACGTCTACGAAAGAATGGGCTCGCTCGTCGAAGAGTGGGGCAAGGATACCGTGGGCAGATACGGCTACTCGGAGGTTGGCGCGGTTGTCGGCGCAACCCACCCCGAGGAAGCGAAAAATCTGCGTAAAAGGCTTAAAAACACGTTTTTCCTCATTCCCGGCTACGGCGCGCAGGGCGGCAACGCGCAAATGCTCAAAGTATGCTTCGACGGTCGCGGGCTCGGCGGCGTGGTCAACAACTCGCGCGGAATAATCTGCGCTTATAAAAAGCCCGAATACGCAGGCAAAAATTACTTCGAGGCGGCGCGCGCGGCGTGCGTTGCGATGCAGCGCGACATTGCTTCCGTGCTCGGTAAAATGGAAGTGTAGTTATGAAAGATTTACTTGCTGCGGTTAAGAGTAACGTGCTCGTTGCCGAAAATATTTATATGATTACTCTTACGCTCCCCGAAAGCGCCGGCAAAATTAAGGGCGGGCAATTCGTCAACCTTTCCACGGGCGACGGCTCGCACCTTTTAAGGCGTCCTCTCGGCGTAATGAAAGTCGAGGGCGACGACATTTCGCTGTGCTATCAGCTCAAAGGCGATGGCACGCGCAAACTGAGCGAGGCAAAGGCGGGAGACAAGCTCAAAATCCTGCTTCCGCTCGGCAACGGGTTCGATTTGAGCGGCAGAAAAAATATAATAGTCATAGGCGGCGGCGTGGGCGTTTTCCCGCTTATCGCGACAATTCGCGAGCACTGCGCAGACAAAAATTTTTATTCCTACATAGGTTTCCGCAACAAGGCGGCTGTGTGCCTTATGGACGAGCTTGAAAAATCCGAAAAACTGACCGTAGTTACCGACGACGGAAGCTTCGGCGGCAATGGTAACGCGGTTGAATCGTATTTAAAAGACGCGGACAAGCTTGAAGCTGACTGCATTATCGCCTGCGGCCCGCCGGTTATGCTTAAAGTTTTAAAACAGAAGCTTATCGAGCGCGGCAACAAAATCCCTTGCTATGTTTCTTTGGAAGAGAGAATGGGCTGCGGCGTCGGCGCGTGTCTTGTGTGCGTATGCAAAAAGGCGGACGGCTCAAACGCGCGGGTCTGTAAGGACGGCCCCGTGTTCGATATTAACGAAGTAAATTTATAATAAATGAGTGTTTTATTATGGAAATTATTGCAAAGCGTTATCCGAGATTGAGGGCGTTTATAGTAATTCTGGTTGCAAGCGTAATGCTTATAGCGATAGGCGCCGTACTTATCGCGCTCGGGGCGTTTATAGTAAATTATCCCGACGCGCTGGATATTATCGGTTTTGTCCTGATACTCATAGGTATCGCTTGCACGGTTATGATGATTATAAGCATAGTACGGTTCTGCCGTCTGCCCGAAAACCTTATTATGTATGAAAACGGCGAATTGAAGTTTCATAACGGCTTTACCTGCCGTACCGCAGAGGTTACCGGGCTCGACTGCAAAAAAGCCGACCCGGCTTATAAAAACGTCAAATACGATTTCGGCTTCGGGCTTATAACCGTATTTGTGGGTGACAAGAAGATAAAGGTATACTACGTCGCCCAACCTTCCGACGTTTATACAAGGCTGAAAAATCTTGTTGCGGAAGCAAAGCTTCTCGGGGATTAAAATTAAACAAATCTAATAAAAACATACAGGAAGAAAACAATGGCTGATTTAAGCGTAAAAGTGTGCGGTGTACAACTTAAAAACCCGATTATTGCGGCAAGCGGCACCTTCGGTTTCGGCAGGGAGTACGACGAAATTTACGATATTTCGGTAATAGGCGGAGTGAGTACGAAGGGTATGACCTTGGAGCCCCGCCTCGGCAACCCCGTACCGCGGATTGCGGAGGGCAAAAGCGTTATTCTAAACGCCGTCGGGCTTCAGAACCCCGGCGTGGAGCACTTTATAAAAGAGGATTTAAGCTTTTTAAAGGGCAAGGGCGTGGCGGTAATCGCTAACGTTGCCGGTAAGTCCTTTGACGATTACGGCGAAATCTGCGCCCGCCTCGACGGCCTTGTCGACTTCGTCGAGCTCAATATATCCTGCCCGAACGTAAAGGCGGGCGGTATGGCTTTCGGTATTAAGCCCGAAAGCATAAAAAAGGTGACGGAGGTTGCGAAAAGCGCGTTAAAGCGCACTCCGCTTATGGTCAAGCTTTCGCCAAACGTGGAAAGCATACCCGTAAACGCTCAGGCGGCGCAGAATGGCGGCGCGGACTGTATTTCGCTTATCAACACCCTTACGGGTATGGTGATAGATATCGAGCGGAGAAAGCCTTTAATCGCAAACAACACTGGCGGCGTTTCGGGCGCGGGCATCAAGCCCGTGGCGGTGAGAATGGTTTACGAAGCGGCGCATTCTGTGGATATACCCGTAATAGGTATGGGCGGTATAACCTGCGGCGCCGACGTAATCGAGTTTATGATGGCGGGCGCAAGGGCGGTGCAGATTGGTACGGCAAACTTCTCCGACGCTATGGCAATGCCGCGGATTATCAGAGAAACGGACGCATGGCTCGATAAGCACGGCGTAAAGGATATAAACGAAATCGTCGATACTGTCACATTAAATTAAAATTTAGCCTTCCCTTATGGGGAAGGTGTCTGAGCCGTGTAGGCGCAGACGGATGAGGTTACCTCATCACCGCTACGCAAGCTTAAATAAAGTAAAGGAGTATTTATGACGTATAAAGAACAATTTATTAAATTTATGGTAGAAAACGGGGTTTTGAAATTCGGTGAATTTACCCTCAAAAGCGGCAGAAAAGCCCCGTATTTTATCAATACGGGCAACTACAAGTCGGGCGCGCAGCTTTCAAAGCTCGGCGCGTACTACGCACGCTGTATCGCAGAAAATAAAATCGAAGCCGAAACTCTCGTCGGCCCTGCGTATAAGGGCATACCGCTTGCGGTAACTACCGCAGTTTCGCTTTTTACGGAATTCGGCAAGGATTTGAACTATTGCTTTGACAGAAAGGAAGTAAAAGACCACGGCGAAGGCGGACTTTTCGTAGGTAAACAGCTTACCGACGGCGAAAGAGTTATAATAATAGAGGACGTTATGACGTCGGGCAAAGCTTTGCGCGAGATGCTCCCCAAACTCGAACAGGCGGCGAAAGTCAAAATTGTGGGTATGGTAATTTCCGTTGACAGAATGGAGAGGGGGCTGGAAAGCAATCTTTCCGCCGTGCAGGAAGTGTACAAGGAGTTCGGCGTGGAGGTTTACTCTATCGTTACAATGAACGATATAATTCAAGCGATAGAGGACGGTGTTATCGAGGGCAAAGAGTATCTTACGGCAATGAAAGAATACCGCAAGCAATACGGCGTAGGTTAAAAGAGGCGCGCGTTCATTTTGAACGCGCGCCTTAAATTTAAAAAAGTCCGAAAACGTAGCCGTTGTCCTTATAGTAGCGTATAATATCTTTCAGCGCTTCGGCCGTCGCGGTTTTCGTTGTCGAGTCGTGTGCCAGAAGCACTACGTTTTCCGCCTTTGCCGATGTTGAGATAGTCGCGTTCAGAATCTGCGAGGGCGTAGCGTCGCAAATTTCTGCGTCGCGGGTGGAGGCGTTCCAGTCAACGTAGCGCATACCGTGCGCCGTAACTGCGGATATGAGCCCGCCCGACAGCCCGAAGCTTCCGCCCGGGAAGCGGTAAACGGACGAACGGCTGCCCGTTATTCCCTTGATAACGTCGTTGCATCTGTCTATATCCTCGATAAGGTTTTTTACGGAAGAATATATTTCATTATACTTATGAGTATAGGAATGCACTGCGACGGTGTGTCCCTCTTCAAACTCGCGTTTTATGATATACTTTCTGTTTTCCGCCTGAGCGCCTATTATAAAAAACGTGGCTTTTACGTTTTCTTCCGCCAGCACGTCGAGTATCTTTGGCGTTACTCTGTCGCTCGGGCCGTCGTCGAACGTAAGATAAACCGTTTTAACCGTGCTTTCGGTTTCGGCAAGCGAAAACTTTTTATTGTTCGCCCAGAACCCGCCGCAGATAACAAGCATAAGTGCAAAAGCAAGCATAGCCGCGCAAAACGCCGAAAAATTTCTGTTCATATCCGTATTTTGCGCAATATTCCAAAAAATAGCAATGCTTTTATAATTTTATCCGTTTAAATTCAATAAAGCCCTGCGTTGATTACTCTGTCGGCAATCGCGATTTGCAGATACCTGAGATTTTTCGAGTATACGTAGCCGACAAATTTTTCCTCGCAGATGTCTTTCAGCTCTTTAAGGGGTGCAGTGAAGCAGTTATCGGTATTGTTGCCGTAAAGCCCGTAAATACCTCTTTTTATTTCGTTGAAAATTTCTTTCGCCTCGGTTTGACCGTATTCGCCCGTATCTAGTCTGTTTGCACAGTCGTAAGCAAGGCGTGAAATCGTGTCAAGAGTGTTAAGGTTGCCCTTATAAAGTTCGGAATTGTTCCTCGCGTAACCCGTATTAAGTTTGTAGCTTTCGGTTATCTTTTCGAGTACAAAGCAGTCGAATTCCCGTCTTTTAAGCCCGTCGCATACGCTCTTTGCGTCGTTTTCGGAGTAATAGCACGAAACGGTTACGTAATAATTATCCTCGTGTAGGAGTACGTATCCCGCGCCTCCGTAGCTTGAAACGGTATCCGAAACCGAGCCCGCCGACACGCTGTTATCCGCAATGCGGTAACAGATAAAGTAGTAAGCGTTTTTTAAAACGAGCTTGCCGCCCGAGCACGCCGCCGCGCAGATACATATTATGACGGTTGCGGCAACGGCGACAGCTATCGAAACGATAAACGCAAAATCGCGAATTTTCATTGACATATAAATAAGATATTAAATATAGTTTAAAAATATTTAAGCACCGTATTAAAAACGCTTGCAAAATTATTATTTTTTGTTATAATGATATTGCTTGTGCTAATATGGCTCAGCTGGTAGAGCAGCTGATTCGTAATCAGCAGGTCGCCGGTTCGAATCCGGC
>CANPBT010000052.1 GCA_947572415.1 uncultured Clostridia bacterium
GCTTATAAAACTTGCAAATCTGATAATAACCGTAACAAAATCGTTCGCATGCGCCGGCAGAGTCAACGAAATACTCGAAATGTCGCCCTATCTTTCACACAGCGCACGGAAAGAAGCGGAGGAGAATTCCCCTTATATCGTGTTTGATAACGTTTGCGTCAATTACGGAAATGCAGATATGGACGCATTGAATGGGATTTCATTCACTGTCGAAAAGGGACAGACCGTCGGTATTATAGGCGGCACCGGCGCGGGTAAAACCACGCTTGTAAATCTTTTGCCGCATTTTTATGACGTAAACGCGGGAAAAGTTTCCGTAGGCGGTATAAACGTAAACGCTGTCGGCGACGAAAAGCTCCGCGATATTTGCGGGATAGTTCCGCAAAAAGCGGTGCTTTTCAAAGGCAGTATACGCGAAAATCTTCAATGGGGCAGAAACGACGCCACCGACGAAGAGATTATGTCCGCCGTAAACTGCGCGCAGGCGGACGACGTGATAAAATCAAAGGACAAGGGTCTTGACGAACAGGTTGAGCAGGGCGGTAAAAACTTTTCCGGCGGACAGCGCCAAAGGCTAACCATTGCTCGCGCGCTTGTAAAGAAGCCCGAAATACTCATTCTCGACGACAGCGCTTCCGCGCTCGATTATGCTACCGACGCCAAACTCAGAAAATCGCTCAAATCGCTTGATTACAATCCGACTGTATTTATAGTATCGCAGCGCACCTCGTCGATACGTCATGCAGATAAAATAATCGTACTCGACGGCGGTAAAATGGTCGGCTGCGGCACGCACGAACAGCTTTTGTCGTCCTGCGAAATTTATAGCGAGATACACTACTCTCAATTTCAAAAGGAGGGTGCGTAATTTATGGCGGTAAAACAGAAAGGCGTTTTAAAGCGCATATTAAGACAGCTTAAAGGTTACGGGTTTTATCTTGTATTGACCGTATTTTTTGCGTTCGTCACCGTAGCGGGGACGCTTGCCGTACCTGTTTTTTTCGGGCAGATAGTTAATCTTACAGTCGGTGAGGGTCAGGTTGATTTTACAATTATTCTGCAAAAAACATTTATTATTGCGGTTTGTATAGCTGTTACCGCGCTTGCAAACTGGTTAATGAATATAATCAATAACCATATTGCTTACAACGTTATAAAAGACGTAAGGGAAGAGGCGTTTGCAAATATTCAGAGGCTGCCGCTTAAATATATCGACAGTCATTCGTACGGCGATATAGTAAGTAGAAACGTTGCCGACGTCGACCAGTTTGCCGACGGGCTTTTAATGGGCTTTACGCAGCTGTTTACCGGCGTTCTGACAATTATAGGCACGCTCGTGATGATGCTTATAATTAACTGGATTATTGCGCTCGTCGTATTCGTAATCACGCCGCTTTCGCTGTTCGTTGCAAAATTCATTGCATCGAGGACGTATTCGCTTTTTAAAAAGACTTCTGAAATTCGCGGGGAACAGACTGCGTTTATCGATGAAATGATAGGCAATCTGAAAGTGGTGCAGGCTTTCAATCGCGAAGATGAAAATCAGGAAAAATTCGACGATATCAACGAAAGGCTGACCAAAGCTTCTCTTAAATCTATTTTTTATTCGTCACTGACAAACCCGAGCACACGGTTTATAAACGCGTTGGTTTATGCAGTCGTCGCTCTTTCCGGCGCGCTGATGCTTGTCTTTTCCACGCCGCTGCCTGTTGTGTTTAACGTGGGGCTTTTAACAAGCCTGCTTTCTTATGCAAACCAGTATACAAAACCTTTCAACGAAATATCCGGCGTTGTTACCGAATTGCAGAATGCGATTGCGTGCGCCGGCAGGATTTACGAGCTTATCGACGAACAACCGCAATCGCCCGACGGCGAAAACGCGGCAGAACTTTCCGTGGTCAACGGCGATATTAATTTTGAAAACGTATATTTTTCGTACACTGCGGATAAAAAACTTATAGAAAACCTGAATATCAAAGCAAACGCGGGTCAACGCGTCGCTATAGTCGGGCCGACCGGCTGCGGTAAAACTACGCTAATAAATCTTTTAATGAGGTTTTACGAGCCGACTTCTGGGCGTATTACGGTGGACGGTAACGATATTGAAGACGTAACGCGCAAATCGCTTCGCCGCAATTACGGTATGGTTTTGCAGGAAACGTGGCTTAAAAGCGGCACCGTAAGGGAAAATATTATAATAGGCAAGCCCGACGCGTCGGAAGAAGAGATAATCGCGGCGGCAAAAAGCGCGCATTCGCATAATTTTATAATGCAGCTTTCTGAAGGCTATGATACAGTAATATCCGAGGACGGAGGTAACCTCTCTCAGGGGCAGAAACAGCTTTTATGTATTACAAGGATAATGCTTTGTCTGCCGCCTATGCTCATACTCGACGAGGCGACTTCGTCGATAGATACGCGCACGGAGCAAAGGATTCAACGCGCGTTCGCCAAACTTATGAACGGCAGAACGAGTTTTATCGTAGCGCACAGACTTTCGACCATAAAAGAAGCGGATATAATCCTCGTTATGAAAGACGGAAATATTATCGAACAAGGAAATCATAACGAGCTGCTTGAAAAAGGCGGATTTTATTCTGAATTATATAACAGCCAGTTTGCTGTTTAAAATAAAAAATTTATCGGAGAAACTATGTTACAAGTAAACAACGTATCGCTGCAATACGGCAGTAAAAAACTGTTTGAAGAGGTAAATCTGAAATTTACCAAGGGTAATTGTTACGGGATAATAGGCGCGAACGGCGCGGGTAAATCTACGTTTTTAAAAGTTTTAAGCGGCGAGGTGGAGCCTAACAAAGGCGACGTCACGCTCGATAAGACGGAAAGAATGTCCGTTTTACAGCAGAATCAGAACGCTTACGACCACGTCACGGTGCTACGCGCGGTAATGCTCGGGCATAAAAGGCTTGTTGATATAATGGACGAAAAGGACGCGCTTTACGCCAAAGCCGACTTCACTGAGGAAGACGGCATACGTGCAAGCGAGCTTGAAAGCGAGTTCGCCGAGCTCGGCGGCTGGGAAGCGGAGTACGAAGCTCAAACGCTTTTAAACGCGCTTGATATAACCGAGGAGTATCACGATACGCTTATGTCGGAGCTCGACGCGAAGCATAAGGTTAAGGTTTTGCTTGCGCAAGCGCTTTTTGGCAATCCGGACGTGCTCCTTTTGGACGAGCCCACAAACAACCTCGATATAAAAACCGTTCGCTGGCTTGAAAATTATCTCATGGACTTTGAAAACACAATAATCATAGTATCGCACAACAGGCATTTCCTTAACAAGGTATGTACACATATCTGCGACGTTGATTACGGCAAAATCAATATGATGCTCGGCAACTACGATTTCTGGTATGAAACAAGCCAGCTTCTTGCCCGCCAGCAAAAAGACCAGAATAAGAAAAACGAGCAGCGCGCAAAGGAATTGCAGGAATTCATTGCCAGGTTTGCGGCGAACGCTTCTAAGTCGCGTCAGGCAACTTCGAGGAAAAAAGAGCTTGAAAAGCTTACGATTGCCGATTTCAAACCTTCGCTCCGTAAATATCCGTATATAGATTTCAAATTCGAAAAAGAAATAGGCAACGATATTTTAATCGTTGACGGGCTTACAAAGAAAGGTTATTTCGAAAATGTTTCCTTTACCGTCCAGAAAGACGAAAAAATAGGTGTAATAAGCGATAAAAGCACTACGGTTTCGATGTTGTACGATATCCTCGTCGGCAAGGTTCAGCCTGATAGCGGTACCGTGAAATGGGGTAAAACGATATCGGCTTCATATTTCCCCGAAAACAATAACGAATACTTTCAGGGTTGCGAATATACGCTCGTGGAATGGCTGAGCCAGTTTTCTAAGGACCATTACGAGGAGTATTTGCGCGGCTGGTTGGGCAGAATGCTTTTTTCGGGTGAAGAGGCTTTAAAACAAGCAAAGGTTTTAAGCGGCGGTGAAAAAGTACGCTGCATGCTTGCGAAAATGATGCTTGAGGGCGGTAACTTCCTGATACTGGACGAGCCTACGAACCATCTTGACCTCGAATCGATAACCGCGCTTAACAACGGTATGAAAAATTTCAGAGGTTGTATGCTTTTTACGTCGCACGACCAGGAGCTTATGAACACGGTTGCGAACAGAATTATCGAAATTAACGGGACAAAAAAATTCGACAAAAACGTTACGTACGACGAGTATATTGATGCGGTTACTCAGTAATAAATTAATTTTGTACAAAATTATTCAAAATTCGACAAAAATATTGTAAAATAATTTGGATAATTTTACAAAAAAACTTTACATTTGCGAAAATATTCTGTATAATTCCATTATAATTTATTTTTCAAGGAGATACGGAATATGAAGACAGCAAATATTGCAATTTTCGAAAGAAATGAAGAGTTTATGCAGAAGCTTAAAAGTTATTTTGAAGAAGCTTCGGGTTTTACCGTATGCGCCGCCGCGACTACGGGCGACGAAGCTTTGGAGAGGCTCAAAGTTGCATGCCCCGACGTGGCGGTAATAGATACCGCGCTAAAAGGCATAGACGGGATTAAACTTCTGGATTACATAAAAAGCATACGCCCCGAATGCGTATCTTTTATGATTTCGGAGTTCGATAACGACAAGATAGTTAATTCGGCAATAAACCACGGCGCAATTTATTATTTTGTAAAACCTGTCTCCCCGAACGTAATCGGCGAGAGAATTAACGACGTTTTGAAGGACAGAACGTACGATTATAAAGTTTCTTCCGAGCTCAGGGACAAGCGCCGCACCTCGTCGCTCGACGAAAAGATAAGCAACATCTTCACGACGATAGGTATACCGCCGCATATCAAAGGCTATGTGTATTTGCGCGAGGGTATAAAAATGGCTGTGGAAGACCCTTCTATAATCAATAAGGTGACGAAGGAGCTCTATCCTAAAATCGGAGTAAAGTTTGCGACGACGTCGAGCAAGGTTGAAAGGGCGATTCGCCACGCAATCGAAGTGGCGTGGAATAGGGGCAGAACGGACGCAATAAGCTCTGTATTCGGTGCAAGAGTGTACATAGGCAATGAAAGGCCGACAAACAGCGAGTTTATCGCGCTTGTAGCGGACAAGCTTATTCTTGAAAATTTTATATAAATATTATCCCGCTTTTTAAAGCGGGAATTTATTTTTGCATATTAAAATCACTTGATTTTTTCCGGTGCCTATAATATAATAATTAAGCTGTTCGCCGCTGTGGTGGAATTGGCAGACGCGCTGGACTCAAAATCCAGTGGTAGTGATACCGTATCGGTTCGACCCCGATCAGCGGCACCATAACAGGGGTATACGAACACCCAGATTGAGAAACCGAGTTTTCGGTTTCTTTTTCTTTTGCGCCGTTTTCCTCCGCGCCATTGATTTGTAGCACTTTTTCGCTTTCGCTTATGCCAAACGGTAGAAACGAAAAGGCAAACAAAACGCTTGACTTTTCTTTACTGAAAGTATTATAATTTTACTGATAGTAAAGTTTAGGAGCGTACTATGAACACAAGAACACAAAGGACTATTACATTTAATCGTCGTAACATTTTAGATGCCGCAGACAAACTGTTTTGCAAAAATGGTGTTGAAAAGACGACAATGGAACAACTTGCGGCAGAGGCTGGTTACAGTAAGCCTACTTTATACGGCTATTTCAAAGATAAAAACGAAGTTTATTTCGCGCTCGTTTTAGAGTTTATGGAAAAGATAGTTGTTAAAGTTGATAAAGCAATAGAAGAAAAAAACGATTTCAACAACACATTCACAAAAATATGTCAGGATACTTTTCGACTTGCAACCCGTTACCCGCTCTATTTTGAAGGGCTTATCGGAACAATAAACGTCAATATTAAAGCTGATGATACGCCGCAAATATATAAAGATATATACCATCTGGGCGAAGTGTTAAATGAAAAACTGTTAAACATTTTAGGGCAAGGTATAGACGAAGGAATAATTAACGCCGCACTTGATAATTCTGCAATTTTATTATTTGTTTGGAGTTCGGTTGCGGGTATTATAAGAATGATAAATTACAAAAAAGACTATTTGAAAATTCTGCAACTGAACGTAAAAGACTTTTCGGCGTTTTGTTTCGAAAGGCTGTTATGCGCTTGTAAATAAGGGGAAAATATTATGTCAAGGAAAAAGAAAATTATGATTATTGTATTTTCAATTTTGGGCGCGGTTATTATCGCGCTATCCGCTGTTCTGACTGCGGCGGCGATTATGGGCAGACCGTTGAAAGTCAATCCGTCGCGCAAATTAGACGGCGTTGAGGTCGATATACAAAATGCGCTGTGGTATTCTTCTATCTCGGCTAATTCTCACAACACGCAAATGTGGAGCGTTAAACTCTACCCGAACGAAAATCGTTTACTAATTTCAATAGACGAAAGTCGCGTATTGGGTGTAGTAGACAGCGAAAAGCGTGAGGCTTATATTTCGCTCGGTTGCTATGTAGAAACAATGAGCGTTGCGTTTAGCGCATACGGCTATGATACACAAATAAACTGCAACGATTTGTCCTTGCAAGTTACATATCAAAAACGCGAAAACACAACGGTCGATACTGCCAAACTTTCATTGATTGATAAACGGCATACCGATAAATCGGCATACAAAAACGGAAAAATCGAACAAAATACGGTAACTGCCTTATTAAATAAATATTCGGCTATATCGCTCTATCAAAACGGGGACGAAAATTTTGATTATGTAAAACGCATTTCTATGGATGCCGTTACGGTGCAGTCGGCTAATCAAGCATACCGCGACGAATTGGCGGAATGGATGCGCTTTTCCGATAAGGAAGCCGCAAGCAAATTAGACGGCATAACCGCCGATATGATAGGCTTAAAAGGTATAGTCAAAACTTTCTATTATTGGACTACGACAAGAGAAAGTGCAAAAGGCGATAAATTCGCACAACAAGGAATTGACACGGCAAAAAAGCAACTGAATAATTGCGGCGCATTCGCCATTATTACGGGTGGCAATACGTTTGAAGAATTGATAATCACGGGTAGAAAAACGCAAGCATTTTGGTTTGACTGTGCTGCAAACAATATTGCCGTACAACCGTTTTCCGCCCCATTGGAAACACAACCGTTTTGCTCGTCTATACAAACCGATTTAGCTGTTTCTGCTCCCGTGCAAATGATTTTACGGTTGGGTTATGTGGACGAATACGGCGTGAATTGCGGGTTGCGGCGTAATCTTTCCGATTATATTGAGGTAATATGACGTCTTACGTTGTATGTGCCGACTTAAAAATCATATCGGAAAAAAGCATAACAAGATTTATCTTGTATATACAGTGTATGTTTTTACGGTAAGCCGGTGAGCCCAAAAAGGGGTATCCTTGTAAGGATGTCCCTTTTTTGATGTTTTTACTGCTAATTTTGATAAAAAATAAAAGCTAATTAATTTGATTAAATAAGCCGTTCGTGCTAAAATAAATATATGGATAAATTAGTTTTAATTGATGGTAACAGTTTACTTAATAGGGCGTATTATGCTACGCCTATTTTTACAACCCGAAGCGGTATGCCTACGAACGCTGTTTTCGGTTTCACAAAATTACTTTTCAAAATTCTAGACGATGAAAAACCCGAATACATAATAGTTGCATTCGATTTA
This sequence comes from uncultured Clostridia bacterium, assembly GCA_947572415.1. GTDB lineage: Bacteria > Bacillota > Clostridia > Christensenellales > Borkfalkiaceae > Coproplasma. Next base: position 7,673 of record CANPBT010000052.1, read on the forward strand.
AAAGCGCCCACTTTCAGGCACGAAATGTATTCAGATTACAAAGCAAACCGTAAAGGCATGCCGGATGATTTGGCGGCGCAGGTAGAGCCGCTTAAAAGCTTGTTATCGGCAATGAAGATTGCGATTTGCGAAAAAGCAGGGCTTGAGGCGGACGACATTATAGGTACGCTATCGAAAAGGTTTGACGTGCACAG
>CANPBT010000053.1 GCA_947572415.1 uncultured Clostridia bacterium
ACCGTTGAATTTTAGAAAGTCGCTTTTCGACAAAACTTTCCAAAAATCGCAAACATTTGTTTTGAAAATCTATTGACTTTCGAGCAGCAGTTCTTCGACGATGACGAAGCCTACAACTGACACAAGCAACTAAACCAAGACAAGAGAAAAGGCGTGGCTTCACGCCACGCCTAATTCTCGTTCGCCTACGGCTTACCTAATATTCCCTATGTGAATTACGGTAATGCCGAAGTCCTTTTATTATGGTGCGGATAATAGGATTTGCGCATTTTGCGGCGCGCACGGTTGACAGCCCAAGTCAAGGGCTGTCAAGTCAGCGGTAGAAGCCGCTGACCGAACCTTCCCTCAAATCCTATAAAATCCGACAGAATATAAATAGCGGCATACTTGTTTGTATGCCGCTATTTTATGGTGCGGATAATAGGATTTGAACCTACACGGTTGCCCACGGGATTCTAAGTCCCGCGCGTCTGCCAGTTTCGCCATATCCGCAACTATTTTTATTTTACATCTCTGCCTACAAGTTCGTCAAGCGTTATCGCAAAATTTAGTTATAAACTTTTTTATAATTTGAGCAAACTTAAAAGCTTTATTGTATACTTTATATATGAATATCGGCGAAGCGCTTAAATATCAACGCGAAACAAACGGTTATTACCAAAACTTTGATACAAATTAAATAAAGAATTATTTTATAATTAATATACAAAAAAATTTAAGGAGAAAATTTATGGACAAAGAATACAAATGCAAGCAGTGTTACCGCTGCTATTATTATAACGCGTATTACACAAAGGGCAATTTTAAGTTTAACAAGGTTAAAATCGGCTTTTGCAGTAAAAAGCAAAGAAAGGTAGACAATCACGGCACTTGCGACTGTTGGAGCTTGGAAAGCGAGTTAATAAATTCTATCCGCAAAAAGAAATCGTTAAATAAGTTGCATGAACTCCTCGAACAGATATCCGAAATCAGGCAAATTTTAGAGGAAGCAAAAGAAGATGAAGTGTGAAAGCTGCATTTATTTCAATGTATATTACCGCAAAGGAATTTTCAATTTCTGGCAGGAAAGCAAGGGGGTATGCGGCAAAAGCGGCAATGTTGAAAGCTGGTATCATTCATGCGAATTTTTTAAAAAAATTCCCGAAATTGCGGCTACGCCCGAAACAGTTGAAAACGCGATAGTCGACGTTAACGAAATTATTAAGTTTTACTGCGAAGACACTTATTAAAATTGCATTTACCGTTGACTATTAGTTACAGGTTTGTTATAATTATCATAGAAATGAATTATCATGCGGAATCGGTTATATGAGCTTTTTGGAACTTGAAAACGTAGGTAAAACTTATAAAACGGGAAGCGTCGAAGTCGAAGCCTTGAAAGGCGTAACTTTCGGGCTCGAGGACGGCGAATTTGCCGTTGTGCTCGGTTCGTCCGGCGCGGGCAAAACTACGCTTTTAAACCTTTTGGGCGGTATGGACGGCGCGACGTGCGGCAAAATAGCTCTCGACGGGAAGGATATAACTTCTTTGAATAAGCGCGGCCTTACCGAGTACCGCCGTAACGACGTGGGGTTTGTATTTCAGTTTTACAACCTTATGCCTAATTTAACCGCGCTCGAAAATGTGGAAATCGCGGTTGAAATCTGCAAAGACCATCTCGACCCGAAGCAAATTTTAACCGAAGTGGGGCTTGACGAGCGGCTTAACAACTTCCCCGCGCAGCTTTCCGGCGGCGAGCAGCAGCGCGTTTCCATTGCGCGCGCAATGGCTAAAAACCCCAAGCTTCTTCTCTGCGACGAGCCGACGGGCGCACTCGACTACGTTACGGGCAAAAAAATATTGAAGCTTTTGTACGACGTTTCGAAGCAGCGCAAACGTCTCGTAATCATAGTCACCCACAACGCCGCTTTAAAGGATATGGCGGATAAGGTTATACACATAAAGAGCGGTATGATTGAAAAAATCGAGCGCAACGAAAATCCTTTGCCGATTGAGGAGATAGAGTGGTGATAAAGACCTACTTGAAAACCCTTTGGAGAATGTTCGAAAAGCACGTAACGAGGTTATTGTCGATAATCTTTATGGTGCTCATATCCGTAGGGTTTTGTTCGGGCATAGGTATGGCGCCCGACAAAATAGACCACTCGCTTGACGACTACTATAAATCGAGCAACGCGAGCGATTTTATAATTAAAAGCACCTCGCAAAGCGGATTTACCGCGGAAGAAATATCCGCAGTGGAAAAGCTGTTCGAAGGGGCGGAAATCAACACGGGTATGTCTTTGGACGTGTCTGTCGGCGAAAAGCGTTCTTTAAGGCTTTATTTTCTCGATTTTGATAACTGGACGGTAAACAAGCCCGAATTCACCGGCGATAAACGTGTAAAAGACGCGTCCGAGTGCTATGCGGAAAGCGCCGATAACGTAATAAAAGGTTATGCCGACGGCGAAGAAACCGAAGTGGATATTTACGGGTTTAAGTTAAAGCTTAAAGTCGTCGCGACGATACACGGCGCGCTTACGTTTTCAAACGACGGCGAGCCGAGCTACAACAACGATATAGCCGAGGTGCCCGAAACGACCACGGGCACTGCGGATATGGACTGTCTTGAAAATATCCTCTACGTGTCCGCAACGGCTATGCCGTTTTTGCCCACGGGCGATATTTATATAGCGATAGAAAACAGAAATTTGTTCGGCTGTTTTTCAAAGCCCTATAAAACTTATATCGACCAGAAGGCAGACGAGATAAAAGCCGAACTTTCTCAGGCGGAAGTTTTGACTTTATACGATAATTACTCTTACAAGTCTTTGTCGTCTTACAGCGACAAGGTGGAAGCGATAGGTTACGTCCTCGTGGTCGTATTCCTGCTCGTAACCGCGCTCGTGGTGCTTTCGACAATGACGCGGCTTCTCGACGAGGAGCGTTCGCAAATTGCCTGCCTTAAAACCCTTGGTTATTCGTCAACGGGCATAATATCAAAATACCTGCTGTTTGCGCTTATCGCAACGGGCATAGGCGGCGTAGGCGCGTACTTTGTCGGCATAGGGCTTGCATATTTTTTATACGTCGTATTCAATTACAGCTTCCGTATGCCGCCGATGTCGTCGCACGTGGTTTTGCTGTTCTACGTGCTCACGTTTATTTTAATCGTGGTAGCAACGCTTGCGGCTACGGCGATTTCGGGCTATAAAATGACGGAGGACAGACCCGCAAATCTTCTGCGCCCCAAGCCGCCCAAGGCGGGTAAAAAAGTTATTCTCGAAAGAATACCCGTTCTCTGGAACAGGCTTTCGTTCAAATACAAATCCACAATGCGCAACGTTTTAAGGTATAAAAGCAGGTTTTTCATGACGGTAATCGCCGTAGCCTTTTCAACCGCGCTCGTTATGGCGGGACTGGGGCTTGTGGATATGTGCCTGTTTCATGATTTCGGTTCGGGCGCCATACTCGGTATCGCCTCGGTAATAGTTGTGTTTGCGGGGCTTTTGACGGCCGTCGTAATTTATACGCTAACGAATATAAACATTTCTGAGCGCAATCGCGAAATAGCCACGCTTATGGTGCTTGGTTATCATAACGGCGAAGTTACGGGTTATATATACCGTGAAGTGCTCATAAATTCGTTTATTGGAATACTCGTCGGCTACCCGCTGTCGGCTTTGCTTTTATGGGTTGTTTTCAAAACAATGGGTTTAGGCTCGGTCGGTGAAGTAAGTTGGTTTATGTGGCTGATTGCGCCCGTAATAGTTATGCTTTTTACGGGTTTCGTGATGCTTATTTTAATACGTAAAATAATAAAAGTGGATATGAACGAAAGCTTAAAGGCTATCGAATAGGAGTGTAAATGAAAAGTCAGAGCGTTGTAACAGATTTAAGAAAACAGGTTTTTACGGAGGTCGCGCGGGTTGCGTATGAATCGGATAACCCCGCGGGCGAGCTTGAAGAAATACCCTTTAAAATAACACCCGACGAGGTGCCTAAATACCGCGAAAGTATTTACCGTGAAAGGCAAATCGCTTCCGAAAGGGTCCGGCTTGCAATGGGGCTTTCCTTGCGCCCCGAAAACAAGCCCGTACACATAACCGCGGGCATTGATAAAAGCACGATTGCGGATAAGTATTACGAACCGCCTTTGATGCAGGTTATTCCGTCCGCATGCGATAAGTGCCCCGATAACGAATACGTTGTTTCCGACCAGTGCAGGGGCTGCGTTGCGCATTCGTGCATAAAAAGTTGCCCGAGAAATGCGATTTCGGTTGTGAACGGGAAGTCGGTTATAGACCAGTCCAAGTGCGTCAAGTGCGGTAAATGCAAGTCCGCATGTCCGTACGACGCGATTGCTCGCCACGTGCGCCCCTGCGCGGCGGCGTGCGGGGTAAAGGCTATTTCCACCGACGCTTTCGGCAGAGCGCACATCGATAACGAAAAATGCGTCGCGTGCGGGCAGTGTATGTCGGCGTGTCCTTTCGGGGCTATAGCCGACAAATCGCAGATTTTCCAGCTTATTCAGGCTATTAAGCAGGGCGACGAGGTTGTTGCAGCCGTCGCGCCCGCAATTATAGGTCAGTTCGGGGCAAAGGTTACCCCCGGCAAAATGAAAACCGCGCTTCTTGCGCTCGGCTTTAAAAACGTGTACGAGGTTGCCGTCGGCGCAGACGTAGGCTGTATCGCCGAAGCGCACCATTACGTAAACGCCGTTACAACGGGCAAGTTGCCGTTTTTATTTACGAGCTGTTGCCCTGCGTGGGCGGTGCTCGTAAAAAAACAGTTCCCCGACCTCGCTTCTGAAGTTTCGGAAGAGCTTACGCCCATGGTCGCGACGGCGCGTTCGATAAAGGCGAACCACCCGAACGCAAGGGTTGTATTCATAGGCCCCTGCGCGGCGAAAAAACTCGAAGCGTCGCGGCGCACGGTGCGTAGCCACGTCGACTTTGTAATAACGTTCGAAGAGCTTTCGGGTATGTTTGCGGCTAAAGGGCTCAACCTCGAAGAGCTTGAAGAGCTTCCCGTCCGTATCAAAGCGACGGGCGCGGGCAGAGGCTACGCCTGCGCGGGCGGCGTGGCGAGCGCAATTGAAAGCTGTATCAACGAATACTATCCCGATACTGAAGTAAAAATAAAACACGCCGAAGGGCTTGTCGACTGCAAAAAGATTTTATCGCTTGCCAAGGCGGGTAAGCTCAACGGTTATCTTATCGAGGGAATGGGCTGCCCCGGCGGCTGCGTTGCGGGCGTTGGTACGATTATTCCGCCCGACAAAGCAAAAGCGGTGGTGGAAGCAACGGTTGGCGAAAGCGAAGTCAAAGTTCCGCCCAAAGACCTCGAAAATCTTGCCGAGCGGCTTTCCAAAATGAACTGATTTGTTTTAAAGCTATAATTTTTGGTAAAGATTAATTATGTATCCGTATTATTGCCTTCCCCCTTGTCGGGGAAGGTGTCTTTGCCGTGAAGGCAAAGACGGATGAGGATGAGTTTTGTTTATGTTTGACGTGGCAATTATAGGCAGCGGACCTGCCGGCGTATCCGCGGCGCTTACTTTAAAATCGCTGGATAAAAATTTTATATGGCTGTCGGGCTCGGTCGTGTCGCAAAAGGTAGCGCGGGCGGAGCTTATTAAAAATTACCCCGGTCTGCCCGACGTTACGGGCGGCGAACTTGCGTGGACGTTCAAAAACCACTTCGAGGGAATGGGTATCAGGGTTACCGAACGGGTGGTTACGGGCGTTTACGAAACGGACGGGTGTTTCACTTTGCTTGCGCAGGACGAGCAGTACGAGGCGAAAACGATAATACTTTGTACGGGCGTGCAGAGCTCGAAGCCGATTGACGGCGAAGAGGAATTTTTAGGGCGTGGCGTCAGCTACTGCGCCACGTGCGACGGTTTTTTGTATAAGGGCAAAACAATAGCCGTGCTGTGCACCGATAAAAAGTTCGAACACGAGATAGAGTTCCTTGCGGGGTTGTCGGCAAAAACGTACGTTATGCCTATGTATAAGGGCTGTACGGTAACGTCGGAAAAAGCCGAAATCGTAATGAAAAACCCCGTAAAGTTTACGGGCGGTATGCGGCTTGAAAAAGTATGCTTTAAGGACGGCGAGCTTGCCGTGGACGGGGTTTTCGTTCTGCGCGGCTCCGTATCTTTGTCGACGCTCGTTCACGGGTTAAAGGTTGAAAACGGACACGTTGCCGTAAACCGCGGCTGTGAAACCAATATCGCGGGTATCTTTGCCGCGGGCGACTGCACTGGGCGACCTTATCAGTACGTGAAAGCGGCGGGGGAGGGCAACGTTGCCGCCCACACCGCAGTAGAGTATCTGGCGACGCTGAAATAAAATTAAACCTCCGACGGGCTTATACCCGTCGGAGGTTTTTTATTGTTCTGCTTTTTTTTGATGTTTTTTGCTCCTTGCTTCCAGAAATGCGGTGAGCGCGTAGGAAGCGATTGTGCCCAGCACGCACAGCACAATCCCGACGACTAAGTGCGGGGTGGAAAGGGTTGCAAAAGTTTGTTCGGGGAAGTTGCCGTTATAGGTTATCAGTATTGCGGGTATCGAGCCGATTACAAACCCGATAATCGCCCAGTACGTGCCGCGCGGCAGCTTCGTTAAAAACAGCTTCATTAACTTTGCTATACTGAAAAATCCTATTATAAGTCCTACGGCAAACAGCGCAAGCACCAGAAGCGAGTGTCCGAAGTCCGTTTTCAACGCCGAAACGGTGTCGAAAATCGCGTTATAATACCCGAATATAAGAAGCAGCATCGAGCCGCTTACACCGGGTATAACGAGGGCGCAGCTCGCAAGCATGCCGATAAGTATCAAAAGAAAATATCCGTAAACGGGCATATTAGCCGATAAATCCGCTTCGCCGAGCCCGGGTATAAAGCAAATGCCGATAACCGCGCCCAGAGGGATTAGGACGGAGGCTATGTTTACGGGACTGAAACCGCGCTTTATTCCGTCCGTAATCAGGCTCGGGCAGGAGCCCGCCATAAGCCCCGTGAACAGCAGTACGGTGGGGAAGGGGGCTTTGTCGAGCGCGAATTTCAAAGGGAAGTACGCGGCGACCAGCGCGGCGAGCGCGCCTAAAACGATAGGCAACAAAAACATAAAGCTGTTTTTAAAGTCGCGCCGTAAATCGCTTATCGCGCCTATCAGCTTATCGTAGACGTTCATTATAACGGCAAGCGTTCCGCCGCTTACGCCGGGTATTATCATGGCGACGCCTATTACCGCGCCGCGCGCCATGTTCAGGAAGAAATTTTTCATAAATACCTTTCACGAAATTTTCGCGCTATTCTGTGCGCGACAATTTCGTGATTTTAGGGCTACTCACCCTCTGCCCGCAATTTAGGGGCAAACTTATTTTCATTATTATTATAAATATATTCTATAACAAT
>CANPBT010000054.1 GCA_947572415.1 uncultured Clostridia bacterium
CAGTTGAAGAAAAGCTCCGTTTCGCTATCCGCGAAGGCGGCAGAACGGTTGGTTCGGGTACCGTAGTTAAGGTTCTTTAATTTAAAACAAATCAAAAAAGAGCAGGCGTTGCGGCGCCTGCTCTTTTTTGTATCGTAATATATCGGGCTAATAATTAAAAAAAAATACATTGACTTATGTCGGCGTGTATATTATAATATATATGAGGTAAAAGTTATGTATTGCAGAAATTGCGGAAAACAAATCGACGACAAAGCGGTCATATGCGTTCATTGCGGCGTTGCAACCGATAATATGCCCGGCAACCGCTTCGAGGCAAAGCCCGCAGAGCCCGCAAAGCCCGTCAACGTGCTTGCTATAGTAGGACTTATCGTATCGGCGATAGGTCTTTTCGGCGGTAACTATTTGTTTCTTGTCCCCGGAATAGTTGGGCTTATAATCTCGATAATCGGTATGGTAAAAGCGAAAAAATATTCCTACGGCGGGCTCGCCGTTGCGGCTTTGGTCGTAAGCGTATTAGCATTAATCATATGGGCTCTGATATGGGGCTTGGCGTTCGCGATTATTATGTCGGAATACGGCTGGCCGCACGGCGGTGTGCACGGTTGGTGAAATGACCCACGCGCTTTTATTGTCATCGTCTGCGAAGCTTTTTCGGATTTGCAGTTTTAGCTTAATTATAATAAGACCCGCCCGACGGCTTTAAGCCGTCGGGCGGGTTGTTTATTTTGCAGTGTTTTCATAAAATTCGCAACAGTCTTTCAAGGTGCAGTTGACGCAGTCGGGCTTTTGCGAATGGCATACCCGCCGCCCGTGGTAAATAAGGTAGTGGTGGGCTTTTCCCCATTTGTCCTCGGGGATAACCGCGCGCAATCCCTCTTCGACTTTTGCCGGCGTTTTGCCCTTTGCAATACCAAGTCTGTTCGAAACGCGGAAAACATGCGTATCCACGGCAATCGCGTTTCCGCCGAAAGCCACGGCGTAAACCACGTTTGCGGTTTTCTGCCCGACGCCCGCAAGCGTTTTCAGCTCTGCGAGGGTCTCGGGTACTTGTCCTCCGAACTTTTGCATAATGTCTGCCGAGGCGGATAAAATGTGCGCCGCCTTGTTACGGTAAAACCCGCACGAAAAAATGTACTTTTCCAGCTCCGCCTGCGTAAGCGTAAGCATCTTGTCGGGCGTGTCGTAATCCCTGAACAGAACCTCTGTTACCTTGTTTACGCGTTCGTCGGTGCACTGCGCCGAAAGTATTACGGCGACCAGCAGTTCATACGCCGATTTGAAGTGCAGCGCGGGCTGCGCGTCGGGATATAATTTTTCAAGTTCGTTTAAAACGCTTTGCGATTTATCCATACCCGAATTTTATCACAGTCCGCATGTAAAATCAATCATATTCTGCCGAAAATTACTCTTCCGTAATCGTTTTGCATTCTTAAAAAGCCGTAAAAAGCGGAGTAATTACCGTTTTTGATTAAAATTTTCGCCCGTTCGAACGAGGCGGGCGGAATTTGCAACGAAAGCCCGCAGCCGACGTTCGCTTCCCTCGGCGTGTTTATCAGGTTTGCGGCTATACCCATAGCCCTGAGCCTCGCGTTGCAGTCCATCGCCTGCGAGCGCGAGCGGAATACCGCAAGTATTTCAGTCATATTGTTTATCCTTTTATAGTAGAATACAATACAGCTTAAAGCTGTATATATTATTCTATGTAAATGAGGTTCAAATTGTTGTATTTCGATAACGCCGCCACGGGCGGCTTCAAACCCGACGAAGTAATAACGGCGGCGGAAGCCGCAATGAAGTATTGCGCAAACCCCGGCAGAAGCGGACACAGATTGTCCATAGCCTGCCTTGAAAGAGTTTACGCCTGCCGAAAGCTCGTTTGCGGGTTTCTCGGCGGATACTCCTACGACAGAACGGTTTTTACGAAAAACTGTACCGAAGCGCTGAATATCGCTGTTTTCGGGCTGATTAAGGACGGCGACGAAGTGGTTACCACCGTTGCGGAACACAATTCGGTGCTGCGTCCTCTCGAAGCGTTGAAAGGCAGGGGAGTAAAGGTCAAATACGCTCCGCTTATCGGCGGCAGGCTTTCCGCCGAGCAAATACTCAACCTCGTAACCGAAACAACCCGCGCCGTTATCGTAACGCTCGCTTCTAACGTGACGGGCACCGCGGCGGATATAGCCGAACTCAAAAAAAATCTGCCCGAGGATACCATTTTAATCTGCGACGGCGCGCAGGCGTGCGGGCACTTTCCCGTGGATATGAAAGCGAGCGGCATCGACGTGCTCGCCGTTGCGGGGCATAAGGGTATGCTCGGCATACAGGGCAGCGGCGCGCTGCTGTTTTCGGACAGAGTCAATCCCGACCCCGTGCTCTACGGCGGCACCGGCAGCGAAAGCTATAACCTGAACATGCCGGACTTCTACCCCGACCGTCTCGAAAGCGGTACGCTATCATATCCCGCCATAGTCTCGCTCGGCGAGGGTGCGCTCTATCTTGCCGACCGTCTTTCCGAGCACGTCGAAAAGGTTACGGGTTTTACGCGGCTGATTTACGACGGGCTTTCTGCAATCGACGGGGTAAAGCTTTATTCCGAGCCCAACCCCTGCGGCATAGTCGCTTTCGATATAGCGAAGATGCAGTCCGAAATGGCGGCGTACAGACTTTCTGAGGAATTTTCCATATGCGTGCGCGGCGGGTTGCACTGCGCGCCTATGATGCACGAAGCGCTGGGTACGCAGGGGCTTGTCCGCGCTTCCGTTTCGGCGTTCAACACTCAAAGCGAGTGCGAGCGGTTAATTTCCGCGGTCAAACAATTGACAACGTAAACTTTGCGGAATATAATTATTAAAAATTAATTTATACGGGTACCGAAATGAAAATTTATAAATCCGTGGCGGAGCTTACCGGCAGAACCCCGCTTCTCGAAATGTGCAACTACTGCGCGCGTAACGAATTAAAGGCGAAGCTTTTTGCCAAGCTCGAATATTTCAACCCCGCGGGCTCTGTAAAGGACCGGGTCGCGAAAGAGATGATTGCGGAGGCGGAGCAAAGCGGCAGGCTTAAACGGGGAGGAGTGATAGTCGAGCCGACTTCGGGCAACACGGGTATAGGCATCGCGGCAATGGCAGCGGTAAAAGGCTACCGCGTAATTTTAACCATGCCCGAAACCATGAGCGCGGAGCGAAGAAATATTTTAAAGGCATACGGCGCCGAAATCGTGCTTACAGACGGCGCAAAGGGTATGAAAGGCGCGATAGAAAAGGCGGAAGCGCTTGCGGCTTCGTTCGGCGGAATTATTCTTGGTCAGTTTACAAACCCCGCAAATCCGCAGGCGCACTTTAAAACCACCGGCGCCGAAATCTGGGACGACACCGACGGTAAAGTGGATATTTTCGTCGCGGGCGTAGGCACGGGCGGCACTGTTACGGGCGCGGGCGGATTTTTAAAAGGTAAAAACCCCGCAGTTAAAGTAGTGGCGGTCGAGCCTGCAAGCTCCCCCGTGCTTTCCGCGGGTAAAAGCGGCGCGCACGGTATTCAGGGCATAGGCGCGGGCTTCGTACCGGAAATTCTCGATACGGGCGTTTACGACGAAGTTATAACCGTTTCCGATACCGCCGCTATTGAAACCGCAAAGAAAATCGGCAAAACGGAGGGCTTCCTTGCGGGTATTTCCTCCGGCGCGGCGCTATGGGCGGCAACCGAGCTTGCCCGCCGCCCCGAAAACACAGGCAAAAACATAGTGGTGCTAATGCCCGATTCGGGCGACAGATATTATTCGACGCCGCTGTTTACGGATTAATCCTCTGCCCCGTAGCTTGCGTAAGGGGCTTATGAGGTCTGAATAACTATATATTCTTCAATCTGGTTATAACTTCTTTAAGCTTTTTGCGCTTTATGCCGTCAACCATGGGCGCAAGCGAATTGTAAAAATTATCGAGGTCGGCGTTTGTCAGCCGGCCTTCTCTTTTACCGCGTTCGGCTTCGGCAATAATCGTTCGCAACAGCTGCCCTTCGTTTTTGCCGTTCATTGCCTTCGATACGGTCTGTGCAAATTCCACAGCAGATTGCACGTCGTGCACGTTGTTGACGGACGGTTTATTGTTGTTGTTTTTGTCGTCGGGTATGTAGCTTTTAAAATCTTTCATAAAACTCCTTCCTCTCCGGCTTCGCTCTGCTTGTTATGGCAAGACGGATAAGGCTTTCTTTGCATATAATAATAATAACAATTTATGCAAGGAGCTTTATTTATGCAACTACTCATAGTGCTTGCGTTGCTTTTATTCGGCGGCAAAGGCAACGCCGGCAATATTTTATCCGAAGTTAAACCCGTGCTTGAAAGTCTGGGAGGGGAGGATATACAAAACGCGCTTAAAAGCGCGGAGGAAATTTCGTCCGTTCTGTCCGCTGTCGGCGCGTTCACGCAACAACCCGCGCCCTCGGTGGATAATAACGAGGCGCAACCCGCGATAGCGTTTCCGCTCGCGCCGATATCCAAGATAGCCGATAAGGACATAACTTATTCTCTCTCGCAATACATATCTATGAATTAAAGGCAAGCCCGTCGCGACGGGCTTGCCTTATTTTATTTAGTATGCTATAATAATATTATGGTTACAGGTATTTCAACCGCGTGTTTCAATCCGCATACGGAAACGGAGGATTGCTTTAAATTAATCAATGAGGCGGGAGCGGAAGTCTGCGAAGCCGCGCTGCGCACCTTTTACGAATACCGCCCCGAGTTTGCTAAAAAATGCGATACGGCGGGGCTTGACGTGCGTTTTATAAGCTCTTTTCCGCCCAACTTCGAAGCGCAGCTGTTTTCCCGTTCGCGCAGGGTGCGCGGCGACGGTTTTTACTGGCTCGACCAGATATTGCGTTCGGCGCAGCTTTTCGGTGCGAAAAATTATATTTTCCGCGGCTCGGTTTTGGATGAAGATATAAATTTCATTACGGGTCGTTTAAACGAAATCTCAAACTTCTGCCTGCGTTTCGGCGTAAATCTCTGTATCGAAAACAGCGTTTCGGGTCTGTATCGCCGCCCTGACGGGTTTGCCCGCTTGAAGGCGGGTTGCCCGCAGCTTTCGGGTGCGCTCAGTTTAAATAGCGCGCGCCTTTCGGGTTATCCGTGGCAGATGTATGCGGCGAATATGTCGGGTGCTCTTTCCGTAATCAAGATATCCGAGCCCGAAGCGTTAAAGCATATTTTGCCCGCTTTGAAAAATTACGCATTCGACGGTTGCATAATAATCGAAAATACGCCAAATTTAAAAATGTTAAAAAAAATATCAGAAAATGCTTGACGTACCGCAAGCAATTTTTTCTAATAAAATAAAAAAGTGAAAAAAGTTATTAAAAATGCTTGTCGTACCGCAAGCAATTTTTTCTAATAAAATAAAAAAGTGAAAAAAGTTATTAAAAATGCTTGACGAAACAAATATTGTTTGCTAATATATATAAGCTGTCACTTTGGACAGCGATGTTTTTCTTTAAGAAAAACACCTTCGACTTTTGTCGAAGTCGGAAATTAACCGCAAGGTTATTTCAATTGAAGATTGACAACTGCATAGGAAGAAGAAAAGAGAAGAAGATAAAGTACAAAAAAGGCAATAAGATTAATTAGGTTAATACGAAGTAAAAAGACAATTTTGCGTGTCTTGGAACTGTATGAAATAAATTAGTCGAGTTAGAAATGTAGAATTTTTGTAAGAAGGACGAGAAGACGGAAATAGCGAAATAAATGCTATGAGGTTGAAAGATCAAGCTACAAAGAGCATACGGAGGATGCCTTGGTACATGGCGCCGAAGAAGGACGTGACAAGCTGCGAAAAGCTGCG
>CANPBT010000055.1 GCA_947572415.1 uncultured Clostridia bacterium
GGCATATTATTCTCCTTTTATTGCGGGGTCTTCTATTCCGTTGGCTTTAAATGCTGCGGCTCGGTCGCGGCAGGTTGCGCATACGCCGCAAGGCTTTTCGCCGCCCGAATAACAGCTCCAGGTATATTTAAACGGAACGCCGAGTTCAAGCCCCTTTTTTACAACCTGAGATTTATTTAAACTTACAAACGGCGCAAGAATTTTAAGCTGTCCACCGCTGCCCGTATAAATTGCTTCACCCATCGCCGAATTGAACTTTTCGCTGCAATCGGGATAGGCGTTGCCCGCCGCGTCGTCGCTGTGCGCGCCGTAATATATCACCTCGCACCCGTGAGAAAGCGCCACGCTTGCCGCAGCCGAAAGAAAAAGTCCGTTTCTGAAAGGGACGTAGGTTGAAACGGGTTTACCTCCAGTTACCGAAAGCTGTTCGGCATAGCTTTGCAGAGGTATGTCATTGTGCGAATCCGCCAAAAGCGAACAGTCCGAACCTTCGAATATGACCGAAAGGTCAAGCCGCTTTAAAACAACGCCGTAAAAATCGGCAATTTTTTGCGCGGCGTCAAGCTCTTTACTGTGGGTCTGGCCGTAGTAAACGGAAAGAGCGAAAACTTCCGCCGCGCCGTATTTTTGAACCGCCAGCCCGAGACAGGTTGCGCTATCCACGCCGCCGCTCAATAAAACAAGCGCTTTCATAACTTGTCCCCCAAAAGATTTTGCAGGCAAACGTCGTCTTTGAACGCACCGAAGTAAGTTTTGGTAACCGTCTTTGACGATACGTTTTTTATCCCTCGCGAAGTCATACAACTGTGGCAACCTTCTATCCTGACACCGACGTCGGGCGATAAAGCCGCAAGCGAAATTATCTCGGCAATGTCCCGCCCCAGACGCTCCTGCAATTGTAACCGCTTTGCCGCCATATCGCAGATGCGCGCTATTTTGCTAAGCCCCAGAACTCTTCCGCGCGGAACGTACGCTACGTCGACTTTCATATCGTACATAAGCGCCATATGATGCTCGCAATAGCTGAACACGCTTATGTCCTTTATGACCACTGCGCCGCCCGAATTCGGGTCGGACGGAATTTCAAACGTTTTTCCGAACATTTCCGCAATTTCGCGGTTGGTGTATTTAATCCCTTCAAACGCTTCTTCATACATACGCGCCACACGGGCTGGCGTTTCGCGCAGACCCTCCCTGTCGGGGTCTTCGCCTATGGCTACCAATAACCCGCGGATATGCTTTTCTATTTCTTTAATATCCATACTTTCTCCTATACCCCGCGCATATCGGGCGCCCAGATAATTTTATGCAACTGTAATTGCAAGCGCACTCCGTTAAGCTTATGCTCTTTCATAAACTCCGTTATTTCCACGGGCTCTATTTTTCCAAACACGGGGCTGAAATACACGCGACACCTGTCCGTAAGCCCGTACTCGTTTATTATTTCTTCCGCGCGCACCAAATCGCGCTTATCACCGACTACAAACTTGACCGCGTCTCGTAACGTAAGGTAAGAAAAGTTTTCTGTCAGCATATATTTTTCCATTCCGCTTGAAGGAAGTTTATAATCGGCGGTAACGGCGGGGCGGGGCACAATTGAAACAATATTTTTCAGCGGAATGCTTCCGTTAGTTTCTATTTCAACTTCCGCCCCCGCCGCGCATAGTTGTTCTGTTAGATAAGCAATATCCGCCTGCAAAAGCGGTTCGCCGCCTGTCAGAGTAACGTTTTTTACCCCGGTCGATTTCACATATGCAACAAGCTCTTCCGCAGAAACAAGCTCATATTTTACGTCGGCTGTATTTGCCCAGCGCGTGTCGCAGTAACCGCAATCGAGATTGCAACCGCAAAACCGCAGAAATACTGCCAGCTCGCCCGCGCGCGGACCTTCGCCGTTTATGCTAACAAACTTTTCGGCAACTTTTAAACCGCACATATCACTCACCGTACACCGCGCAGTTCTCGGGCGATTCGTACACTTTCACGCTGAAAACGGGCATACCTTTTTTGTAAAGGTCGGCGTATATGTACGCGGCAAAGTTTTCGGCAGTGGGTCTGAAATCCGTTTCAACCACTGAAAACCCTTCTTCTTTGAGCGCGGCAAGTGTTGCAGGTTTAAGGGTGCTTTTTTCGTAAATAAGCGTATGGTCAAAGCCTTCCGCAAGCTCTTTTACCGCCTTCTTAAAATCACCGAAGTCAAGAAGCATACCGCGCTTTTCACCGCTTTCATGCAATTTGCCGCCGCTTATCTTTACTTCCACAACCCAGTGATGCCCGTGGATATTTGCGCACTTGCCGTTGTATCCGTGAAGAAAGTGCGCACTGTCGAAACAAGCCGATGTTTTTAAATAATACATATCTCTCCTTTTGCGGAAAAAATACAGTCGCAACAAAACGACTGCATCAAAAAGAATACTCTCTTTCAGATGCCCTGGTTTTGTTTAACGACAGGATGGCGCAAACGAACTGTCGGTTTAATCTACTATATATTACTACTCTGCGAAGCGTATGTCAACCCAACCGAAGCGCTTACACGCTACTTATTAGCAAAATATCGGTAACAAGTTATAAGGGCTCAATCCGTGTTGTGCAATTATTTAATATACTGCGGTAAAACAGAAGTTACCGTAATAGCAATAAAAACAACGGACTGCAGTCCCTCCGTTTTTATTGCAACGATTTTTCAATTTGTTGTAGTATTACTCGCGTTTTTAGCCGTAAATCGCTTAAATTACCGTTATTATGTATGACATAGTACTCTTTAAATTCAAAATTTTCGTAATTAATCTGACTATTTATACGAATTTCAACCTTTTTCTCCGTCAAATTATCTCTTTCGACAACAGCACTTATTCTTTCGTTTCTATCGCGTAAAACTACGATAACGCCGTCAAAAAGCTTTTCGAAGCCACCTTCAAAAAGCAAAGGTACCTCGCAAAAGTAAACACCTTTGCCTTGCATCGCCTTTAAAACTCTTTTCATTATCAAAGGGTGAGTCAATGCGTTAAGTTTTTTTAATTCCGCCTCATTATTAAAAACTCTTTCAGATAATTTGCGCTTGTCTATCGAGCCGTCGGGAGCCGCCACCCCTACGAACTGTAAAGAAAGCTTACTTATAAATTCACGTTCACTTAAAAGTTTTTTATATTCGTCGTCGCATGAAATTACATTGTAACCGCTTTCGGCGATTATCTCCGCCACTGCCGACTTTCCGCTGCCTATACCACCAGTTATGGCAACTTTGAAATTATTTTGCTTCATACCAGTTTTTACCGGTGTGAACTTCAACGGTAAGCGGTACGTTAAGCTTTACGGCATTTTCCATTTCACATTTTAAAATTTCGGCAGCAATTTCCTTTTCCTCTTCGGGCGCGTCAATAACAAGCTCGTCATGAACCTGTAAAATGAGCTTCGCATTTAGCCCGGCTTTTTTAAGAGCCTTAGAAACGTTGAGCATGGCTATCTTTATAATATCCGCGCTTGACCCCTGCAACGGCATATTCATAGCCGCGCGTTCACCGAAAAGCCGCAGATTAAAGTTTGGCGAATTTATTTCTGGGATTATGCGCTTCCTACCGGTCAAGGTGGAAACGTAGCCGTGCTTTTTAGCAAACTCGACGTTTGAGTTCATATATTCTTTTACCGCGCTGTAAGTTTCAAAATATTTTTCAATATATCCGCGCGCGGTTTGTAACGGAATATCGAGGTTTTTGGATAACCCGAAATCGCTTATGCCGTAAATTATCCCGAAGTTTACCGCTTTCGCTTCTCTGCGCATTTTAGGCGTTACTTCTTCAAGTTTTACCCCAAACACCTGCGAAGCAGTAACCGAGTGTATATCGACACCGTCGTTATAGGCTTTAATAAGCTCCTTACAACCCGAGAAGTGCGCAAGCAATCTGAGTTCAATCTGGGAGTAATCCGCGTCTACAAACACGTTACCTTCGCGAGGAACGAACAATTTACGTAATTCTCTGCCCTCATTTTCACGTATGGGGATATTTTGCAAATTAGGATTTGTGCTTGAAAGCCTGCCCGTACTCGTAATCGTCTGATTGTAAGTAGTATGCACAATCGGATTGTCTTTGTCGATAAGCGGCCTGTATCCTTCAAGATAAGTCGAGCGCAACTTCTGATACATTCTGTACTTTAATATATCATCGATTACCGGATTGTCGCCTTTGAGCTTTTCGAGCACGTCGGCGCTTGTGGAATATTTACCCGTTTTCTTTTTAACCGCCGTAAGCCCCAGCTTGTTATAAAGCACGTCGCCCAACTGCGCAGGCGAATTAAGATTGAACTCGCAACCGCATTTCTCGAAAATTTTCTTTTTGTATTCGGCTATAATTTCCTCATATCTTTCCGAGAGCTCGTTCAGAACATCGAGGCTCAGTTTAACCCCCTCACGCTCCATTTCAAACAAAACCGCCGCAAGAGGCTTTTCTATATCTTCGTATAAGCTTTCGATTTTATCCTCGGCAAGCATCTGTCTGTACTTATTGTAAAGCGAACTCAAAGCATAAGCCGAATATTCGAAATCATATAAATAATATTCGCACAGTCCTTTTAAATCTAGGTTTATTGCATTGAAATCACAAAGATATTTTAAAAGTGAAACGTCCTCAAAACGACAATTACACTCGATACCGAAGTTTTTCATAACATGCATAACCTGCTTTGACGAGAACACAACGACGGTATTATACCTGTTTGCGAATATCTCTCTAAAGATTTTCAGATATTCCTCCCTTTCAATGCCGTTTTCACAGATATCCAACCTGAACTCTTTACCGTCAACGTATATTTCCGCAGAGGCGTCTTCGATTTCCGCACTGAACAGATTCGCTTTCAATGCGCTTTCGATATCAGAAAAAGTTTTACAAGCGATTTTTTCGGGATAATTGCGCTCATCTTGTTCGCTTTTTGCATCCTCGGTAAAAATGTCCAGCCCCAGAAAACTATTGAATTCAAACTCCTTAAACAGCTTTTTTACGTCTGCTCCGTATCTGACGGGTGCAACACAATCTTTTAAATCGACTTCGATATCGCAATTTCTGTCGATGGTGGCAAGATTGTATGAAAGGTACGCAAGCTCCTGATTATTAAACAATTTTTCCCTGACGGAGCCTTTAAGGTAACCTACGTTCTCATACACGCCGTCAAGAGTTTCATATTTTGCAAGCAGGTCGAGCGCGGTCTTTTCACCTATTCCGGGAACTCCGGGGATATTATCGGACTTATCGCCCATAAGCGCCTTTAAATCGATTACCTGCGACGGTGTAATTGACGTTTGCTCTTTAAAATTTTCAATATTGAGTTTTTGAAGCTCGGAAACGCCTTTGATTGTAAAATATACGTCGGTTTTTTCGTCGACAAGCTGAAAACTGTCTCTGTC
>CANPBT010000056.1 GCA_947572415.1 uncultured Clostridia bacterium
ATTATCGTTTTTCTGACTTTTTCGGTTTCTTCAGGTTTCAGGAAATAACAACCGCGGACAGAAAACTCTTTTTTGACTTTGGAATAAATTTTATCGGAAACGATAACGGACTGTTCGGAAGCGCAAATCATACCGTTATCAAACGTTTTTGAATGAATTACAGAACTTACCGCAAGCTGAATATCCGCGCTTTCGTCGATTATGGCAGGTGTATTTCCCGCGCCTACGCCTATTGCGGGTTTGCCGCTCGAATAAGCCGCTCTTACCATACCGGGTCCGCCGGTTGCAAGGATAATATCGACTTCTTTCATCAATAAGTTTGTCATATCAAGCGTAGGCACGTCAATCCAGCTTATAATTCCCTCGGGTGCGCCTGCCGCAACCGCCGCTTCGTAAATAGTTTTGGCTGCCGCAATCGTGCTTTGCTTTGCACGCGGGTGCGGGCTGATTATACAGCCGTTACGAGTTTTTAAACTGATAAGCGTCTTGAAAATTGCCGTAGACGTAGGGTTGGTGGTAGGTATTACCGCGCCGATGACGCCGATAGGCTCTACTATCTTTTTAATTCCGTAAGTTTTGTCCTCTTCGATTACGCCGCATGTCTTTACGTCTTTGTAAGCGTTAAAGATATATTCGGCGGCATAATGATTTTTTATTACCTTATCTTCGACTATGCCCATGCCAGTTTCTTCCACCGCGAGCTTTGCAAGAGGTATTCTCGCTTTATCCGCAGCCGTTGCGCACGCACGGAAAATTTTATCTACCTGCTCCTGCGTATAGGTCGCAAAAATCCTTTGCGCGGCCCTGACCCTTACAAGCTCCTGCTCCAGTTTTTCAACACTGTCGCATATACCGTAATCCAACTTGAAATCCATAAATCCTCCTAAAAGATTAAATTGCAAAATAAAATCGGTATTTATTTATCGATAAAATTATATCAAATAAACTCTTCAAATTCAATAGTTTGAAATAAAAAATATTACATAATCCAAAATTGTTAAATAATTAAAATATAAGTTAAAAATGTGCAAATACAAAAAAAGGAAGCTTTAAAGCATTCCTTCTTTTGCTGTACCTATTCGTTCGCCGCAGCGTACAATCGTTTCGAGCCCGTTTGCAGTATTTTCAAGCAACTCTGTATCAAGTTCGATTTTATCTTTTTGCGTTATAACGATTATTGTCGAACCACCGTATTCGAACCGCCCTTTTTCTTCCCCGCGGTTGAAATGACCGACTCCGTGGTAGTTTACAATTCTGCCGACTCCCAACGCGCCTACTTCGACCTGTATAACGTCGCCGAAATTTTTCGTATGCATAACCGAATATTCACGGCAGTTTTCGGTAAAAACCTTGCGCGCGTTTAACGCAACGTGCTGTACTGTGTGCAGCCTGCCTTTTATAAATACGTTTTCTTCCTTATCGCATTCATCAAAGTAGAAATAACGGTGATAATCCTTTACCGTCAACCTGAATACAAAGCAAAATCCGCCGCGATAATTGTTGCCAAGTTCTTCGTTTTTCAGAAGAGTACCTATCGTGTAAGTAAATCCTTTAATAAAAAGCGTGCTTTCGGGAGTCACTTCGTAAACGCTTAAAAGTCCGTCGCACGGAGCTACAAACGATTGCGGCTCAAAATCAAAAGGTCTTAATTCAGGTTTTATTACCCGCGTAAAAAACGAGTTGAAGCTTAAATAGTCGCTTTTTTCGAATTGAGTAATGTCGATCTCGTGCCTTTTGATAAACTTCTTTATATGACGCCGTGAAAAGCGACTGTCAAGGTACTTCCCCATTACCTTTGAAACCACGCGGCTTGTTGCAACTCTCAAAAACAAAGCACCGATATATCTTCTGTAAATAAACCTCTGCACCTTTGTCGGCGTGGTTTTAGCTGCCGTAAGCCACTTTCGCGGCAGTTCATCACTAACGGGTATTTCTTCGGTTTTGGCAGAAGCGTCTTCGATAATCTGTTTTGCTTTTCTTCTTCCTATGGCGTAATGATAAGAAATCGTCGCGATTCCGCTAAAAATAAGGCTTATATAATATGAAATAGCGCGCGTTACCATCATAGCGACTATGAGAAAAGCTTTGTCGAATCTTAACGTGAATACCTGAAGATAAATGTATTCGAACGCTCCCACACCTCCTGGCAGCGGTATGGAATTGTATCCGAGGGTTACGTACGTTTGCATAACTACTATATCGATAAACGGAACGTCGGCAACAACGGCTTTGCACACAAAGCAAGTTATGAGTATCTGCGATGCCCTTTGAAGCACGTTGATAAATATTACAACAGGGAACAGCCAGCCATGCTTTTTAATCACGGAAAAACTTCCACGATATCTTTCTATCGCACCGCTCCACTTACCTCGCCATTTCTCGATATCTTTTACTATGCGGATTTTGCCCAGCAAAGAAATAATTCCGTTTCCGCATTTCAGCATAGCCCGCGAACAAAACATACAGGCAATAAAAAATGCAAGTAAAACTAACTGAATTACCGCGCCGACAATAATAAGTATTTTCGTAAACGAGGCAAAATCGGCAAACATCGCGGAATTAATTATGAAAGCCGCCGCGCCGAGAATAATTATTGCAGCAGTATAACCTATTATATTCAGAATAAGAGCAAAAGTCGCAGACCCTCCCGACATACCGTCGCGAGACATATAATATGCTGACGCCGGCTGACCGCCCGCCGCCGACGGGGTTATGGCTGAGTAATAAACGTCGGCAGACGCATACACAAACGCAGAAAAAGGCGAGCATTTGTGTTTAAGCGTACGACATATAATAAACAAACTTAACGCTTCGAAAAAAATGTACCCGAACATACAAGCGAAAGCCGCGACAATATACCAGGGTCTGCTACGAGCAAAAAAATCGCCTATACTGACAAAGTCGAGTTCTCGGTTCGATAAAAATAAAATTACTAATGTAACCGAAATAAGTAAAAGTAAAAAAACTATATTGAGAATTTGCTTTTTGATACTTTTAGATATTTTTCGTCCCATTTGTATGCCTCGTATAAACTTTGTCAAATTGTATGTTATACACCATTAAATGGTATACCCCCCCCCCTCAAAATTTGTCAACGAAATTATTGCCGAAAACGGGATATATAAAAGTTTTTTAAAAAAATGTTCGGAATAGTTATTCACGCTTGACAAAGCGTGAAATTTATTATATAATTTCCTACGTTGTTATGCGGACGTGGCGAAATTGGCAGACGCGCAGGTTTCAGGTTCCTGTGGGCAACCATGGGGGTTCAAGTCCCTTCGTCCGCACCAAGTCTTAATAGCTTGAACTTCTTTACCTTTAAAAAGACGTTCGGGCTATTTTGTTTAATGGAAGAATTTGAGAACTTCCGAGAATAAAAAATAATCCGATAGAACATTATGTGCTATCGGATTATTTTTTGATTTCAGATTATTGCGTCGGATTGCGTGTAAGCGGTTAATGAGTTGGCTTTGACCTGAATACATATATACTTTATTCCTTTGTCCGGTGCGGCAAAAAATTGTCGTTTTGCCGAAGGTGAAATACGAAGAAAATCGCCCGTTTTGATAGTTATCTTTTCACCGTCAATAATAACCAAGCCTTCTCCATCTAATATCGCATATATTTCTTCGTTATTCTTATGCGAATGAATAAAAGGAACATTTGCACCAGCGGGTAAGGTGTTTATGCTTACTTCTGCACCGGTTAGACCGAGTTTGTCGTGAAGTTCAATGCGAGAATCTTCCGTAATGCTGATTTTGTTGTAGTTTTTCATAATGATGCCTCCGAAATGAATTTGTAAATCTATTATACCAAATACCGAAAACCTTTGCCATAATGTTACTTTTTTATTATCTGATAATAGAATAGTAACATAGTTTCATTTTTGAACTATTGACATAATTTCTCATTTCTGCTATACTCTATTAAAATATAAAAGGAAGTAACGCTTATGCTGACTAAAGACGAATTACCCGAATGTCCCGTTGCAACGACTGTTCAACTTATCGGCAACAAATGGAAGCTACTTATTTTACGTAATTTAATGTACGATAGTAAACAACGTTTCAAAGATTTTATCAAAACAATTCCTGCTATAAGCAAAAAGGTTTTAACAGATAACCTTCGTTCTTTGGAAGAAGACAAACTCGTAGAAAGAGAAGTTTTCGCGGAAGTACCGCCACGAGTGGAGTATTCTTTATCGCCGCTTGGACAATCGTTAAAGCCTATTTTGGATGCTATGTACGTTTGGGGAACAAATTATAAAACAAGTGAGTAAAACAAAAACCGCCGATAGAGTTTGTATGGCTCTATCGGCGGTTATCGTATGATTTTTTGTACAATTTTGTTCACAACCGACATCAAGACACACGCAAAAGAAGCGTACACCACCAAACCTGTGTCTGTCTGCTTCCTATTCGGCTTTCATTACACTAATTAACATTTTAACAAAAAAGCAGAAAGCTTTTCGATCTCTGCTTTTTTGTTTATTTACCGTATTTTTTTTCTATCTCAGTTATTTTATCTACTCTGCGCTGATGTCTGCCACCCTCGAACTCTGTTGTCAAAAACTTTTCAACAATTTTTAAAGCATAACCAGAGCCTACTACTTTTTCACCCATTGCAAGCACATTCGCATCGTTGTGCAGCCTTGTAAATTCGGCACAGTAGGTATCGTGACAGTGCGCGCATCTCACTCCGGGGACTTTATTTGCTACAATAGATACTCCTATCCCCGTTGAACAAATTATAATGCCCCTTTCGCATTCGCCGCAAGCAACAGCTTCCGCCGCAGGCAAAGCAAAATCGGGGTAGTCGCAGCTGTCAAAGGTTTCGGTACCGTA
>CANPBT010000057.1 GCA_947572415.1 uncultured Clostridia bacterium
AATCCCGTCGGTGATATTGATATCGTTGCGGTAATTAGTCTGCAAAAGCGCGAATTTTATCGCTTCCGCGGAATATTTTTCAAGCAAATCCTCAAGAAGCAGGCTGTTGCCGAGGCTTTTCGACATCTTCTGCCCGTTCACTTTTATGAGCCCGTTATGCGTCCAGTATTTGGCGAATTGCTTGCCCGTAAGGCTCTCCGACTGTGCTATTTCATTTTCGTGGTGAGGGAAAATCAAATCCCTGCCGCCGCCGTGAATATCGATTTGGTCGCCGAACGCCTGCCGGTTCATTGCCGAGCACTCTATATGCCAGCCCGGCCTGCCCTTGCCCCAGGGCGAATCCCAGCAGATTTCCCCCGCCTTTGCCGCCTTCCACAGCGCGAAGTCGGCGGGGCATCTTTTTTGGTCGTCGTTTTCCACGCGCACGCCGTCGAGCATGTCCTCGACCGAACGATTGGAAAGGCAGCCGTAGCCTTTAAAGCTCGTAACGTCGAAATAAACGTCGCCGTTATCCGCCGCGTAGGCGTGCCCCGACTGCATAAGTTTTTGGATAAAATCCTGAATATTCTGTATGTTTTCGGTGGCTTTAAGCCATAAAGTAGGGTCGTCCACCTCGAATTTACGCATTATTTTATCGATTTTTTTTATCATTTCGGCGGCGTAAACGTCGGCGGGAATACCCGTTTCCTTGCTCTTGGCAATTATTTTATCGTCGACGTCGGTGTAATTGCGGGCGTACGTTACTTCATATCCCTGCTTTTCGAGAAATTTGCGCATTATATCGTAAATAAGCGCCTGATAGCCGTGGCCTATATGCGCCTCGCCCGATACGGTTATGCCGCACGCGTACATTCTGACTTTGCCCTCTTCAAGCGGTACGAACTCTTCCTTTGCGCGGTGCAGCGTGTTATAAAGTTTCACCGTATTTTTCCTCCAACTCTTTTATTCTCGCTTCCAGAGCGAAAGTCTTTTCGCGCAAAGCGCATATCTCGGTAAGATAAGGGTCGCCCTTTTCCTGAACAAGCGCGTCGCTCGTCTTTTCGCCGCAAATCTTTACCACTCTGCCGGGCACGCCCACGACCGTGGCGTGCGGCGGTACGTCCTTTAAAACCACCGCGCCCGCGCCGATTTTTGCGCCGTCGCCGACAGTAATATTGCCCAGAACCTTAGCGCCTGCGGAAATAACGCAGTTTTCGCCGATTGTGGGGTGGCGCTTGCCGCTTTCCTTGCCGGTGCCGCCAAGCGTGCAGCCCTGATAAATCACCGTGCCCGCCCCCACCTCCGCGGTTTCGCCTATAACAACGCCGTGTCCGTGGTCTATGAACACGCCGGGGGCGATTTTTGCGGCGGGGTGGATTTCGATACCCGTAAGGAATTTACAGAACTGCGAAGTAATGCGCGCAAGCAACTTGAGGTGCATGCGGTAAAGTCTGTTCGCCCAGCGGTGCCACGACAAAGCGTGCACACCCGAATAGGTGAGCCAGATTTCGAATTTATTACGCGCGGCGGGGTCGTTCTTCTTTGCCGCGGCTATGTCCATACGCAGTCTTTTAAAAAACATAATCACAAAAACAGCGCGCATTTATTGCGCATTCGTTACTATTATATGTTTAGTAAAGGCTAAATGCAAGCGATTTTGGGCTTCGGAATTAAGCAAATAACAGGCGTTAGAATATTATGTAAAAAAATAACATATTTTAGTATATTTTGTGAAAAAGTTTGAAAATTCCCTTGACTTGAAGGTGGCGTTCTGTTACAATAAAAGAGTAATTTATCAAGGATAAAAATTAAGGAGATATGTTATGAAAAGGGAAAGAATCGAAGAAATAGCAGAAATTCTGGATAAGCGCGGCAAAATGACGCTTGAACAGCTTGAAGAAGTTTTTCCCCACGTATCGCAGATGACTTTAAGGCGCGACCTTTTTCAGCTCGAAGAAGACGGCAGAATTATAAGGATACGCGGCGGCGCGATGTCGGTAAAGGAAGTTCAGAAGGTTTCCGGCGAGGAATACACGAAGAAAACGACGATAAACACCGATGCGAAAATAATCATTGCACAGAAAGCCGCGGGGCTCATCGACGAAAACTCATGCATCTTCCTCGACGGCGGCACGACCGCAATGTATCTGTCAAAGGAAATGTCTGATATAAAGTGCAACATCTTCACCAACGGTATCGCCGTCGCTATGGAGCTTGCGCAGAAAAAGAACATAAACATTACGGTTGTAGGCGGCCAGCTTATGCGCGACAACCTTTCCACCGCTTCCCCTGCGGCGAAAGAGTATTTTGACAAAACCAACTTTGAAATTGCCATTGTTTCCGCAACGGCGTTCACGCCCGAACACGGATTTTCGTGCAACAGCCAGATAGAGGCCGAACTTTTAAAATGGGTTTTCAAAAAGGCGCGCAACGTATATATGATGCTCGACAGCTCCAAGATAGGCAAAATCAACCCCTATACGTTTGCATGCCTTGAAGATATAAACGTGCTTATCACCGACGACCACTTCCCGAAAGATTTGAAACAGCTTTTCGAAGAAAAAAATATCGTCGTAATGTAAATTAAATAAAATTCGACGCGGCAGACGATTTCGTCTGCCGCGTTTTATATAAGTTTTTATTTGGTTACAAGAAACGAGTTAGGCGAGGCGCACGCGGATTTTGCAAGGGCGCATACACAGAAAGTATGTAACTGCGCAAAAACGCAAGTGCAACAAAGCATAACGAAGTTTATGGCAACCGAAACTCAATCGCTCCACTTGTGTTTGTCCTGCACCCTGTCCTTTACGTCGTCGTAAAACTCGAAATACTTGTCGCGGATTTGCTCCGCCGTCATTCCGTCGTCGAGCATACCCAGCATTTCGTCAAGCTCCTCGGGCGTAAAATCCGACAAACAGAATTCGCCGTCGAACGCCTGCGAAAGCTTCATTAAATCCCAACTTGTTGATTTCATACTTTCTCCTCTATGAACGCCGCCGCCCACATTTTGAGGTTGAACCTTTCGGCGATGTGCGCGCACTTGCAGTTGAACGCGTAAAAAATATTATACCCCTCGCCGTAAAGCGTTTCGAGGTTGCCGAGCCCTTTTGAAATAATCACGTCGCTTTCCGACAGAAGCTTTTTCGTTTGCTCGGAAATTTCTTCAAGGTACGTGCCGGGCACGCCCGCGCCGTTTTCCACCACATTTGCGACTTTACCGAGCCCGACCTCCTCCGCGTCGGTCAATGTTACGTCGTTTATTATGGGCGAGCCCCGCACGACGGAAACGGGCACGATATCGGGATACTCCCGCTTAATTACCCTTAAAAAAATTTTATCCATAACTATTTCGCCGCAGTTATCGTGCAGAAAGCACAGCGATTTTGCGGTTTTTAATCTGGATTTAAAGGATTGCAGAACGCTTTTATCCACTTCCGCGCGCTCCGCGACGGTTAAAACGTAGTCGACGCTCTGCTCGTTCAAATCGCCGAGCCTCGCGAAATCTATGTAATTCGCCGCCATTGAAAACTTCAACGCCTCTTCGACGGGGTCGGCGGAAGCGACTGCGCGGTCAAAAATCTCGCTTTCCAGATTGAGTAAAAGTCGGTTGAAAAGCGATTTTTCACGCGAGTAATCTATTCCGCAGCCGAAAATATCGCGGTGAATACCGTCGATATCCCGCATTAAAAGTGGCGCGCAGTAATGCGCGGGCGGATTTTCGCACAGGGCTTTTACTCGCGATTTGAATAAATCGAGCTTTTCTCCCTCGCCTTGCTCACGCTGTACTTTTTTTAACTGGCTGTTATACAAACAGCCTTTACATTCTTCGTCAAGCTTCATAATAATGTAATTCAATCTCTTTAATTTTTTCACCTAAAATTGTAATCTTAGAATACAAAGAAGTCAACAAATTATATTAGTTTTATTGTATAATACTTTTATATTATAATTTTATTAGAGGTTAGTTATGAAAAAAACTGCAATTGAAGAATTCTTTTTAGACAATAGCGATTTTATGGAAAATATTTCTCTTTCGAAGGAATATATGGAACTTTTGGGCAAAAACGATTCAATTTATAAAAAATTGACGAATACGCTCAATGAAGAACAAAAAGAGCTTCTTGATAAACTTATTGACAACCATATGGGGTTAGAGTCAGAAGCATCTGCAGGCTACTTAACAATAGGCATAAAAGCGGGTTTACGGTTACTTGCCGAAAGTTTATCATAAAAATAAAGTACCCACTTTTGTGGGTACTTTATTTTTGAAATCCGGCAACTACCGTATCTTGCGGGGCGTTAACCCAACTACTTCTGGCGTAGCAGAGCTTAACTTCTGTGTTCGGAATGGGAACAGGTGGATCCTCTGCGCTATCGTCACCGGAATGGTTATATAACGGCTTTCGCCGATAATATACTTTTTTCAGCCGTGAAGACTGGCAACTGCATAGTAATGAATATAAGAGAATTAAAACAAGTAAATAAAGGACTTTTAGTACGCTCGTTAAAAATGT
>CANPBT010000058.1 GCA_947572415.1 uncultured Clostridia bacterium
GCAAAAATGCCCCATTTTAGCCATATTTTGGGTTAGACTTTTATCGCTCAAACAACCGGTTTGATAACGTGCACGGCTTCGTCGAATTCGGGATACACGAGCCCCGCCCCGTCCGAAAACTTCCCGTACTTGCGCGCGTCGAGCGCGGCGCCGTCAAGCGTGTTTTCCATAAGCCTGATTTCCTTTTTCGGCAGATACGGGTTATCCGTCCAGTTCATAAACTCGTGCCAGATTTCGGGGTTGCGCTTGCGGTTCAGATATATTTCGCCGTATATGAACGTTTTGCCCTTGAGCGGAGTCATAGTGCCGAATATGTCGCCCCGTCTGTCCATAACGCGCATTATGCACTCTTCATAGATATCCCGCGGCGGCTCCTCGTCGAACCATACGAAATCGAGCGACGAACCCTGAAATTTTTCTCTGCCCTGGTCGCAACTTTTAAATCCGAGCGTGGATATCCCGCCGAACACGTTTTTTATTTTTATCTGGTCGATAACCCCGCCCGCAGGGCTGTCGCGCCGACCCTGCGACATTACGATTTCGGCAATCCAGCTTTTCGGCAAATAGCTTAATATTTTCGCCTGAGCGACGTCGCGCTGAACCTGCGCGGAAAGCGACACCGCCCAGCCGAACGCGTTTTTTCTGTTTTTCCGGTACGGATGAACGCCGCGCAGTATCCATATGCACTCCACCGCGCCGCACTCCGTCTTGCCCGAACGGTTGCCGCCGAAAACCCAGCGGTTACGCTTTTTGCATTTATGAAAGGCAAGCTGTTTTTTGTGCTTTTTTACGGCGTTGTAGGATAAGAGCTTTTCCCCGTCCCGTCTCCTTGATTTAAGTTCTTTTTCGACTGCGGCAAGCCGCAGAATAAGTTCATCCTTCTTCATAAGACCTTTTATGACAAAATAAGTTAAATTTTTCAGTTGACTCTATTTTATAATGTTTGGGTATGAAAACCGCAAAGTCGATTTTATGCTGTTTAGTGACGGCGCTTATATTAATGACGGTATTCCACGCTTTTTCGCGCGGAAATTCTGCCGTTGCGGCAACTGCAAGATATGCGCGCGCAGACTCGAAATCCGTGTATTTCTGCGAAAAGAAAGACCTCGCTTCGGCGCTTTTCACCATACCTTATACATATTGCGTGGAAATACTTTCAACCGACGGGGACTGGTACTACGTCAAATACGCGGAGGACGGGAACCTTTACCGCGCCCTTTACGGCTATTGCAAAGCCGATAATTTAACCCCGCTCGATACTCCGCCGGAAAACATATATCTGAACATGCCCGTCACCGTGACATTCAAACCCGACCCGCCGGTAGGCTCGCTGCCGGTTCTGGGCGAGCTGAACGTGACGGTTGCGTTCTACGGCACCTACTATTCGGGCGCGACTGCGTACTCGTACGTTCTGTACGACGGCGATTTCGGCTACATTCAGGGCGCGCACGACGATTATCCCTTAAACTCGCTCCCCTCCGACGAAAAGCCCGATGATACCAAACCGTCGTCGGGCGCAAACACCAAGCTTATAACCGCGCTCGCCCTCACCGGCGTTGCCGCCGCCGCGCTTATTATCCTTTACCTCACGGGCAGAAAGAAGTACTTCCGCCCCGACAGATAAGTCGGCGCCGACCCTCACAGCAAGCACATGTACCTCGCCACAAGCAACAGCGCTTTTTCAAATCCCTCGAGGCGCACTGCCCTGCGTTTGAATTTTATCACGGCGCGCTTTACCGCTTTTACCGTTTCGCCGCCGCAGCTTTTCAGCCCGGCGTGCAAATCAGCATAAAGCTTCAAAGCCGCCCTGTCGCACTCTTTAAACCCCGATATTATCCCGTCGACGTAGTTCCACAAATCCGCAAGCTCGTCCTTTTCTTTTATGAATTCGCACACCCTTTCCGCGCGGCACAAGCCCAAGCCGTCAAGGGACAACGCGTTTTTAAGTATCAGATTGTTATATACGCGTTCTACGTTTTCGGCACGGAAATAGAAGCGCAACACCGTTTTCGTCTTCAATTGTTCACCTTTATTTAAACATATGTTTGTTTTGTTCGCTTATATTATAAACGTTTAATATGACAGAAAACGTACAAATTAAAAAATAAATTAAATTTTTTTTATAATTTTTTTGTGCTTTTACGTAACAATGCGTATTTTTTGAAAAACAGTTTACAAATAAATTTAAGGTATGGTATAATTTAAGAGTGAAAAGGTTTAAATTTGTAATTACAATGTTGCTTGCCGCGCTTATACCCGTCGGCGGATTGACCGCTTCGGCGGCTGCAAGCGACACAATATATCCCGAGGACGAAGATTTTATTAAATCGCTTAAATTTGCTTCGCTCGACGATTTCGCCGTCAACGGCGAAATTTACGCCTTTGCCGAAAATAACAAGGTCAGCGTTTTCGACAGCGGGGCTTTAACGGTATACGAAACAGATAAAACGGTTACCGCGCTCGATTGCGACGGCGAAAAATTTTATTTCTCGACCGACGGCGGCGAGGTATACTCCCTCCCCTATTCGGAGGGGCAACAGCCCGAAGAATACGTCATGGCGGAAAATACCGATACGGTGATTATAGGCAATTACACCTACCGCCTTTCCAAAGACGGCACGCTTAAAATAGCCGACTTCGAATCGGACAAAATGGTTACCGCACAGGGCATTTTTAAAAACCTGAAATCGTTCGGAGATACGGCTTACGCCGTCTGCGAAAACGAGCTGTATTCGTTTAAGGGCGACGGGTACGGGAAAATTTCTCTCGAATATGCGGACTATGCCGCAACGCAGAGCATTGCGATAGGCAACACTTACGATAAGCTTAAAAGCTACTCGCTCAAATTCGTAAAAATCGCGGCCGGCGCGTATATGACGGAAATTGATTTAACCTCGCTCGACGGCGATTTCTTCACCGCGGGCGCGACAACCTCCGCGGCGACGGAAACAACCGCGCTTTTGCTTTGTTATACGGGTAAGAACGCGGCAATTGTAGCGCTCGGCGATACAAGCTATATTCTCCTGAAATCCAGAACAACCGAAACGGCGGTAACGTGCGAAACTGAGCCCGAGTTCGACAACGCGACGATAACGGGCAACACCATTTACGCCTCCCCTTACGTGATAATAGGCACTGCGGCGCAGCCCGACGCGGCGGGAATGATTGTCAAGGTAAATAAAAAACTGCAATACGAAAATGTGCTCGGCTCCGCGTTCTACGAGGTAGAATACACCGTAAACGAATCTACTAAGACTGGTTACGTCGCGGAAGGATTTCTTACTGCGTTTATAATAGAAGACAATAAAAAACCGAACGTAGTGCCGGACCCCGACCACAGCGAAAAGGACGATACAACAACAGTTTTATTGATTTTCGCGGTAGTTGTGCTCGTGCTTGCGGCGGTCGGATATCTTGCATACGTCGGCACTTCGGGCAAACGAAACAAATCACGCAAAAAGGATAAAACACATACAAACGAAGAAGTATAAAATACGGGGCGGAGCGCACAAAGTACGCTCCGCCCCGATTTATCAGCGATATAAATTTATTCCTTAATTTTTACTCCCAGCATTTTAACAAGATTATGCGCCTGAAATTTGTCTATTATTATTCCCCGCAAAGATTTTTCGTCTATCCTTATCCCCTCCAGCCTGCACTTTGAAAAATCAACGTCGCTTAACGGGGTGTTTACAATTTCCGCCCCGTAAAGGTCAACTTTGTTCAGGTACAGATTTTTGATTTTCGTTTCGAAAAACAGCATACTCCCGAAATTACCTTCGGCAACCGAAACCGACTTTAAATTAGCCTGCGTAAAGTTTATATAGTCGGCCCTGCAACCGATAAACTGCACGTCTTTGAGCGTGGAGTCGATAAAACTTATCCCGGTCATACGACAGTTTGAAAATTTAACGCGGCTTAAATATTGTTTGTTGAATTTCTTATTCGATAAATTGCAATTCTCGAAAACGACGTCTACCATATCGACGCATTCGAGCTTTATTTCGGAAAAGTCTATGCCCTTAAAAATACAGCTTTCGAATGTCAAATCGAAAACCGACGCGCCCGGCTGCGCAGAAGTATATATTTCATTGTAGAACGCGCTCTGTTCAACCGCCTTGCCGAAATCGCCGTCAACGCATTGCTTAACGTCAGGTTCCGCTATTTTCATTTGCCACCGCCTCAAACGTATTTTAGCATATTCATACCCGGTATGTAAAGCAGTAATTCAACACACGGTCTTTCAAGGCGAAACTTTTAATCCTAAAAATATTACGTTGGAAATTTATGTGAATAATAACGAAAATAAGTTGACAGCAAAAAATTGATTTGATATAATTTCTTAGCATTGAGTTGTGCGGGTGTAGTTCAATGGTAGAACACTAGCCTTCCAAGCTGGTTGCGTGGGTCC
>CANPBT010000059.1 GCA_947572415.1 uncultured Clostridia bacterium
AATCACCGCAGCATTTTCGATGTTGTTTTTTCCGCTGTGGCGACAGACAGACCCGTGCATTATCTTGCGAAAAAAGAGTTGTGGGAAAAAGGTATTTTTAAAGGTTTTGTAAGAAAATGCGAATGCGTACCCGTTTCGCGTGACGGCACCGATGTAAAAGCGGTTATGCTTTCGATGAAGCATCTTAAAAACGGGGAATGTATTTCTATATTTCCCGAAGGGAAGCGCAATAAATCAAAAGATGTTTTTCTTCCCTTCAAAGGAGGAGCGGCGGCGATTTCGATAAAGACGCAGACTCCTATAATACCGTTTGTCCATTATAAAAAATTGCGTATTTTTAGGCGTACGCACGTAATTTACGGCGAACCTCTCGAATTTACCGATTATTACGGTAAAAGACTCACGGAAGAAGATATAAAAAGGTGCGATGAAATTCTTTTAAACAGAATGTACGAACTTTATAACGAGCTGAAAGATATAGTAACAAATAAAAAGAAAAAGCGCGGTCAGATATGAACGTAATTATCGCTAAGAACAGCGGATTTTGCAAGGGTGTTGAAAACGCGGTAAATACGGCGTTGTCTACTCCGCCCGAAAATGCATATATTCTCGGTGAAATAATCCACAATGCGGACGTCGTGAAAGCCATAGAGGAAAAGGGTATAAGGACGGTGGAGTCATTGAATGAAGTGCCCGACGGCTGCTCTGTAATATTCCGTTCGCACGGCGTGCCCAAAAGCTTTTACGCAGAATGCAAAAAAAGGAATATAGAAGTTATCGACTGCACCTGCGGTTTTGTGAAGCGTACGCAAAAGATTGTCGAAGAGCAAAGCGAAGCCGGTAACCACGTCGTAATTGCCGGCGAACCGACGCATCCGGAAGTGGTCGGACTGTTGGGTTGGTGCAACGGTAAAGCAACTGTTTTGAACGACCCGGACAATATTCCCGACAGGTTGTCGGGAGAAAATCTGTGTATTGTCAGTCAAACTACGTTTTCGTCGGAGAAATTCGAAAAAATTATAAAAAATATTAGAAAACTGTGTGAAAAAACAGTTGCCGTTTTTAAAACGATTTGTTATACTACTATCGAACGGCAATTTGAAACCGCGAAACTTGCTGAAAAATGCGAAGCGGTGCTTGTGGTCGGCGGGCTGAACAGCAGCAATACCAACAAGCTTTACGAAATAGCATTTAAGCGATGTAAAAACGTGTTCAGGCTTTCGAATGCCGACGATCTGGATTATTCCAAAATAAAAAATTTTAAAAGTGTAGGTATTGTTTCAGGGGCTTCAACCCCGAATGCGCAAACCCGGGAGGTTCTCTTAAAGATGGCAGAAAACACAGAAGTTAAGGCAACTAATTCGATGGCTGACGTAGTTGCTAAAATCGAAAACGAATCGAAGTTCAAGAAAGGACAAATCGTTCAGGCTACAATTTCGCAGGCAACGGAAGAAGGATTGCAAATATTGTTGCCTTTCTCGAAGAAGGAAGTTGCTTTGAGCAAGGATGAACTCGACTGCGAACAGTTTAACGTCGACGATTTTGTAGATAAAATTGGTGAAACTATCGATTTGCTTGTGGTAGAGCTTAAACCCAGCCTTAAGCTTTCTCAGAAAATGATAAGAATGCTTAAAGAGGAAGAAGCTCTAAGTTCCGAAATAGAGTCAGGTAAAGAATTCTCGGTTGTTTGTACTGGTACTAATAAAGGCGGTCTTGTATCGCAGTTGGGTACGTATTCGGTTTTCGTGCCCGCAAAAGAAATCCGTCCCGGTTTTGTTAAAGACCTAACTAAATATGAAGGGAAAACTCTTCGTCTGCGCGCGCTTGAAATAAGAAAGACTGGCAGAAAAGAAATTATAGCTTCTCAGCGCGTAATTTTACAGGAAGAGCACGACGCTAAAGAAGCCGAAAAACTTGCTAAAGAAGAGGAATTCTTCTCGGCAGTTGCTGCCGGTGATATCGTTGAGGGTAGAGTTGAACGTGCAACAAGCTTCGGCGCTTTCGTATCGGTAAACGGCTTTGACTGCCTCGCTCATATTTCCGACCTTTCCTGGACGGGCGTAGAATCGGTTAAAGACGTGCTTGAAATAGGTAAATATTATCAGTTCAAGGTGCTTAAGGTAGATAAGGAAAATAAAAAAGTATCGATTGGCTACAAACAGCTTCAGCCTCAGCCTTGGGATTTGGCGGAAGGTAAATATAATGTAGACGATATTATTCACGGAAAGGTCGTAAGGATTGTTCCTTTCGGCGCGTTCATTGAAGTCGAAAAAGGCATTGACGGGCTTGTGCACGTTTCTCAGATAAGCCATGAAAGAATCGAAACTCCCGCAAGCGTTCTTAACGTAGGCGACGAGGTTGACGCAAAGATTATTGCGCTTGACGTTGCCGCAAAGAAAATGAATCTTTCAATCAAGGCTATTCTTCCCGAACCCGAAAGGGCGCCCCGCGCACCTAAGTCGGCAGAGGGCGGCGAAGAGAATCGTAAATCGCGTTTTACGAGAAGGGCAAATAACGACGACGAACTTTCGACGTGGAGCGAAGGCAGCATTTCCGGCACCTCGATTGCGGATTTGCTTGCAAACGCGCAGAATAATAAGTAAAATATAAAATTTAAAAGCTCTGGCTGAAAGCCAGAGCCATTTTTTGTTTTGTAAGTTTAAGCTATCTGTAAACAGTTTATATAATAATCGTACAAATTTTGAGGTGATAAAATGAAAAGAGAAGGCAATATCAAAATTTCAAGCGAAAATATGATGCCGATTATCAAAAAATGGCTGTATTCCGATAAAGATATCTTTTTGAGAGAAATAGTCGCCAACGGCGTCGACGCAA
Source organism: uncultured Clostridia bacterium (assembly GCA_947572415.1). Classification (GTDB taxonomy): domain Bacteria; phylum Bacillota; class Clostridia; order Christensenellales; family Borkfalkiaceae; genus Coproplasma. The sequence goes on from CANPBT010000059.1 coordinate 2,836, forward strand.
TTACAAAATTCAAAAAGTTGGTCGTAATGGGTGAAGCAGCCGAAGACGGCGGCGAATATTGTGTTAAAATTTCTGTCGACAAAAAAGCCAAGACGCTGACCGTAGAAGATAACGGTATAGGTATGACGGAAGAAGAGGTTGAAAAGTATATCACACAGATTGCTTTTTCCGGCGCTTCGGATTTCCTTGCAAAATATGAAAAAGCCGGTGGCGACGGCATTATAGGTCATTTCGGTTTGGGTTTCTATTCCGCCTATATGGTTTCCGACAATGTGGAAATTTTCACAAAGTCTTATAAAGACGAGCCTGCCGTACACTGGGAGTCTGACGGTAATGCGACTTATTCCGTTGAAGACTGCGATAAAAAAGAACGCGGTACGAAAATAATTATGCATATTGCCGACGGAGAGAAAGAATTTCTCGACGAAAACAATATAAAAAGCCTTGTCAGAAAGTACTGTTCATTTATGCCATATAACGTATACGTCGGGTTTAAGGGCGACGGCAAGGACGAGCCGCTTAACACTATTCAACCGCTGTATATGAAAAATCCTAAGGACTGCAGCGACGAGGATTATAAAAAGTTTTACCGCGATACGTTTATGGATTTCAACGAGCCCATTTTCTGGGTTCACCTTAATATGGACTATCCTTTTAATCTTAAAGGTATTCTGTATTTCCCCAAGGTCAGAAACAAAGTCGAGTTGGAGCGCGGTAAAGTTAAACTCTACTGTAATCAGGTGTTTATCGCCGATAACATAAAGGAAGTGATTCCCGAATTTCTGATGCTTTTGAACGGCGTTATCGACTGTCCCGATATTCCGCTTAACGTGTCGCGAAGCTTTTTGCAAAACGATAGGGAAGTGAAGAAAATAAGCAAACACATAACTAAAAAAGTAGCGGATAAACTGACTTCGCTTTTCAAGATAGACCGTGAAAAGTATGAAATTTGTTGGGAGGATACAGCAAACTTTATCAAATTCGGGTGCATTAAAGACGAAGAGTTTTACGACAAGGTCAAAGACATAATTATCTATAAAGACCTTGACGGCAAATTCGTAACATTCAAAGAGCTTTTGGGCGAAGAAGAACTAAAAGAGCCCAAAACCGTTTATTATGCTTCAGATGAATTGCAACAGGCAAGTTATATAAAAATGTTCAAGGATGCAGGACTTAAAGCCATACTATGCGATGCGTTTATCGACCCGCATTTTTTGAGCTTTATCGAGTATAAAACTCCAGATAAGCTCAAATTCAAACGAATTGACGCCGATATCGACGGCGCTTTGAAGTCGGGCGACGGTGTGGAGGATACTGTTCTTGCCGATATATTTAAAAATGCGATTAAGGATGAAAAACTTACCGTTAAATTCGAAAAGCTGAAAAGCCAGGTCCCTGCTCTGATGATAACCGACGAGTATATGCGTCGTTATACCGAAATGGGACAGATGTACGGTATGAGCAACGGCGACTTGAATTATACGATGATCGTAAATACTGAAAATCCCGTAATCGCAAAAATTAAAGAGCTACCGGAA
>CANPBT010000060.1 GCA_947572415.1 uncultured Clostridia bacterium
TAGGCATAATTTCCTTATCCGAAAATATCTGTTTTATTTCACGTATTTTCTTCGCGTTGCCGCTCGCAACGACAATATTTTTAAGTTTCATATATATTATTATACAATGTAGTTATAAAAATGTAAAGCGCAATTACCAATTTAAATTATGTAGCTGCCCCTCGGTTTTGAAGCCGCAAAAATCGAGCTGCCGCAAGCCCTCGTAAACGGCGATTGCTACCGAGTTCGAAAGGTTAAGGCTGCGCGTTTCGCCTATCATGGGTATCCTCAAACAGTTTTCCCTGTTTTTTAACAAAAGCTCTTCGGGCAGCCCTTTCGTTTCCTTGCCGAAAACTAAAAAGTCGCCGTCTTTAAAATTTACGTCGCAGTGACGGTTAAGCCCTTTGGTGGTAAAGTACCAGAAGCGGGCGGAGGGGAAAGCCGTTTCCAGCTCCGAAAAGCCGTCGTAATAAAAAATTTCCACCTCGTCCCAGTAGTCCAGCCCAGCGCGTTTCAGATATCTGTCGCTCACCTCGAAGCCGAGCGGGCGCACAAGATGCAGCCTGCACCCCGTCGCGTGGCAGGTGCGCACTATGTTGCCCGTGTTCTGCGGTATTTCGGGCTCTACCAAAACTATGTTAAACATTGTGTTTTACCTTAAAATTATTTTATATATATTGTAATTAAATAACAGTTATTTTGCAATAAAAACGGCGCTTCAAATAAGAAAAATTTCATTTGACAGTAAATAAAAAAACTGGTACAATTTAGAAGTAATATTATGTGGAGAAAAAACGAATGATAAATTCCCTGTTATTGTCGGGCGCGGACGTCATGACGATAATAAACAGCGCGTTCTTCATACTCGGCGGCATAGTAGTATTTATGTTGGGTATGAATATGTTGGGTAGCAATATCGAAAAAGCTGCGGGCAAGCAGATGCGCAGGCTAATGGGTAAGGCGACCGTGAACCGTTTTGTCGGCGTAGGTACGGGTTCGGCGATAACGGTTCTTTGCAACAGTTCTTCGGCGACTACGGTAATGATAGTCGGCTTCGTTAACGTCGGGCTGATGACGCTGACGCAGGCGGCTTCGGTAATAATGGGCGCAAATATAGGTACGACTATTTCAGCTTTTATAATGGCTCTTTCCACGGTTGGCGGCGCGCAGCTGTCGATTGCCGCGGTGTTCGCGTTAGTGGCTTTCGTCGGGTTCGTGTTTACACTTGCGGGTAAAAAAGAAAAATTAAAACAGGTAGGCGCAATTTTAGAGGGCGTCGGAATAATTTTTATCGGTTTAAACGTAATGTCTGCCGCCGTCAATGATATGCTTGACAATGCAAATGTTAAGGAAGCGGTAGAAGGTTTGTTTATCGCCCTTGGGCATAACGAAAATCAATTATCTTGGGAGATACCCGTCTTATTCCTTTTAGGCGCGGTGCTTACGGGGTTAATGCAATCGTCGGGTGCGCTTACCGCAATAGTTATTTCGCTTGCAGGCGCAAATCTCATTAATCTCGAAATGGCAATGTGCGTAATTCTCGGAACAAACGTAGGTACTTGCGTGACCTCGCTTATATCTTCGATAGGTACAAGCGTGAACGCAAAGCGCACGGCTGCGGTGCATCTTTTATTTAACGTGGCAGGTTGCGTTATATTTATCTGGCCGGTCGCGTTTGCCGGCAAATACATAGCACAGGCTTTGAGCGGTATAGAAACGCAGTGGCAGATAGCAATTTTCCATATGGTTTTCAACCTGCTCACAACCGCGATTTTACTGCCGTTTATTAATATGCTCGTAAAGCTCGCCTGCCTGATAGTGCCCGAAAAAAAAGGTTCGGATGTTGCCGACGACGGCGAAACGTTGGATTTGCGACTTCTCAAAACGCCGGCAATCGCCGTAGGTCAGGTAAGAAAACAGCTTTTGAAAATGGCGGACGAAGCGTTTTCGAATTACAAGCTTTCCCTCGATATGCTGTTTACCGGCGATTTGTCGCGTAAGAATAAATTTGTCGAAACGGAAGAAAATATCAATGCGACGAATAAACATATAGTATCATTCCTTATTAAGCTTTCATTGCAGGAGGTATCCGAAACAGACGAAAAGAAGATAAGCTCATTCTATCGCGTTACGTCCGATTTGGAAAGGATAGGCGACTACGCGGAAAACATTATGGAGTATGCCGAAAAAATGGCGGAGGACAAAGTTGCGTTTTCGGAAGAAGCGCAAAAAGAAATCAAAGAAATGGATTTGCATCTTTCAAACCTTTATAAAAACGTATACGACGTGTTCGCCACTAACGACTTGAAGCATATCCCCGACGTGGAGGTAGAAGAGCAGGCGACGGACGATATGAACAAGCTAATGCAGAAAGCGCATTTGAGCAGAATGACCGACGGCGTTTGCACGCCCGAGGCCGGCGCGCTGTTTTTGCAGCTCGCCGTTAATATGGAGCGCATAGGCGACCATATGCACAATATAGCAAATTCGGTAATCTCGTACGGGCACGGGGGCGCGTCGGTACAGAACCAGATTTAACGGAGGTTATAAAATGAAAAACGTACTTGTAACGGGGGGAGCGGGCTTTATAGGCAGTCATACCGTCGTTGAACTTTTAAACAGCGGCTTTGGCGTAGTGGTTGTCGATAATCTTGTAAACTCATGCGAAGAAAGCCTGACGCGCGTTGAAAAGATTACGGGCAAAGCCGTAAAATTCTACAAAAACGACGTGCGTGACAGGGCTGCGCTCGATAAAATTTTCGAAGAAAACAAAATCGACTGGGTAATACATTTCGCGGGGCTCAAAGCGGTTGGCGAAAGCTGCGAAATGCCGATAGAGTATTACGACAATAATTTAAACGGCACGCTCGTGTTATTGCAGGCTATGCGCGCACACGGGTGCAAGAAGATAGTTTTTTCCTCTTCGGCAACCGTTTACGGCGACCCCGAGGTTTTGCCTCTTACCGAGCAGTGCAAAACGGGCGGAACGACCAACCCGTACGGTACGAGCAAGTATTTTCAGGAAATTATGCTCGGCGACGTTTACAAATCGGACAATGAATGGACGGTAGTGCTTTTAAGATATTTCAACCCCGTCGGCGCGCACGAAAGCGGGCTTATCGGCGAGGACCCTAAAGGCATACCCAACAATCTGACCCCGTATATTGCTAAGGTTGCTATAGGCGAACTCAAAGAAGTGGGGGTTTTCGGAAACGACTACCCCACGCACGACGGCACGGGCGTAAGGGATTATATTCACGTCGTGGATTTGGCGAAAGGCCACGTTGCGTCAATCGATAAAATCGATGCGAACGGAGTTTTCGTGTACAATCTGGGCACGGGTATAGGGTACAGCGTTTTGGACGTAATCCACGCTTTCGAAAAGGCGTGCGGGCACAAGCTGCCTTACGTAATAAAACCCCGCCGCGCGGGCGACATAGCGGCTTGCTATGCCGACGCGGGTAAGGCGAAAGCAGAACTCGGGTGGAAAGCCGAACTCGGCATCGACGAAATGTGTGCATCGCTGTGGAACTGGCAGCAGAAAAATCCCAACGGCTATAACAAATAATGCTGAAAAATCAAAAATCAAACGACACAGCCCGGTTATGAGTAAACATTACTCATAACCGGGCTGAAATGGTTGAGGCGACGGGATTTGAACCCACGACCTTATGGTCCCGAACCATACGCGCTACCAACTGCGCTACGCCTCAATGCACATATTATTATATATTCAAAAAATTTTCCCGTCAAACGTTTTTAATTGAGTTTGCTTAAATATTTATTGTATGGTATAATATTGTTATGGTTATTCATCACGATAAAATTGCATACGGTAAGCTGGCGCCCAAAACCGAGGAGTTATCCGAAAAAGACGTTTTGGATATGATTGAACTTCTGAACCGCGAAGAGGATAAAGGAGAAGAGGGAAAAGGGCAAAAATGCCCCGAAGATAAGAAATAGGTTTTTATGATATTGCATATAATTTCAACCTGTCTGAATTTATTATAAAATTTTAATTTAAAAAATATAATAAACCTTTTGAAAAATACTTGACAAAGTTTTTAAGTTATATTATTATAATCTAGCGTTGTGCGGAAAGTACGAACACCTTGTTTTTAAGGGCCTTTAGCTCAGTTGGTTAGAGCGGTCGGCTCATAACCGATTGGTCCGCGGT
>CANPBT010000061.1 GCA_947572415.1 uncultured Clostridia bacterium
AATTTAGCCTTAATTTCATTGCTGAAACCGGAGGTTTTCAAAAATCCGTAGCAACCGATTTTTAATGTAAGCACGTCTTCCGCGCCTATCGTATATTTTATACCGCTCTGATTGCCGGGTTCGTCCGGTGTATCGGGTACATCGGGCTCATCGGGTTCGTCCGGTTCTGTTGTGCCGTCCCACTTATAGTCGGGCGTAGCTCCGCCCTCGCCCGCAAATTCGGTTATAATCCACTCGTATACGAGCTTGCTGTTTTCAGTATCGGAGAGCCTTGCGGCATAACGCGCTTTATCGGGATTTATAAGTATATTACCGTTATTTTCAACGAAGTCCTCTCCCGCTTTTAAACCGCCCGTAGTAGTAAGGTTTTCCGCGTGCGACCAGCCTATCATTATATCGATATCGCCGTCGTTTTTGATTGCGTCGCAGGTAGGCCCTACGTTGCCCGCATACGGACGGATAACGATATCCATATTCGACGTATCAAAGCCCTTGGAAGTAAGGAAAGCGTACAGCTTATCGGTGAAGCCCTTTATAACGTTTTCGTCAAGCCCCGAGGTTGCGACCTTGTTGTACCACGCAATCGCAATATCGTGCCTCTGAATTTCCGCAAACACGGGATATAGCGTAACGCTTAATTTATCGCCCTCGACGCAGTCCTTGACGTCGTCGTAACGGATAAGCCCCTTATTCTGCGAAACTTTGACTTCCGCAATGTCCTTTGAAGCCCAGTCGGGGTCCGCCGTCCAGCCGTAGAAAACAAGTCCTTTGGGCGCTTCCGGCACGGGTACGACGGCGTTATTGAACTGGTTTACCGTATAGCAACCCTTATACTCGCCGTCGACTTTGAGGACGACCTGTAAATCCTTCTCGAAGCCTCTGACCATAGTACAGCCGGAAAGCACTGCCAGACACGTAATTATAGCAACAATAACAACCGCAAAAATGTGTTTTTTCATAATTTTCCTCCAAAATTATTTTTTATGTTTACGAACCGAATACAACCCGGTAAGCTGCATTTTGCAGCTCCTTTGCGGTTGCCGCGTCAAGCTCTCCCGTGAAAGAAGTTATTTCGGGGTTGAAGCCTAAAATCGTTGCAACGTGCACGCAAGCCGACAGATACGCGCCCGAATACGACGGGTGCTTGTTGTCGTCCTTGAAGTAAAGCGCGAAACCCTTTTCGGGCGAATCCTTGTAACTTTCGGGGTTTGCGCAGTAATTATCGTTTACGTCCTTATGCGAGTTGTACACCGAAGTGAACGCCGCGCCGACGTAGGATACCTTTGCCCCGATTGCCTGCGCCGCGTTTTCGTACGCAACGCGCAGCCGCGCCTCCATTTCGGGAATGGTAACCTTTAAATTGTCCGCCGCCTCTTTATACCCCCATGTGGAATACAGATAAATATCGCAGTCCGTCTGGGTCGCTTTAATCTTGTCGCGCAGCTTTTTCGCCGCCGCAAGAAAATCGTTGTAATTGTTCAGAGGTCTGGTGCTCTGCTCCTGCAAAACCACCGCGTCGTAATCGTTCGCGGCTTTTAGCTTATCATCTACCTGTTTGCCGAACTCGTCCTTTTCGTCCGCGAATTTTGTAAGCGTCCAGCTACCCTGCGTGACTGACTCGACGACGACCTCCGCGCCCGCAGCCGTTGCTATCTGCGAGAAAAGCGTCGGGATATCGCTGTAAAACGTAAAGCTGTTGCCTATAAACAAAACTTTTGTCGCCTTGCTTTCCCATACGGTTACGAACTCGCCCATAAAGTGCCAGAAGTTTCCCGCCGCCTCGGGCTTTTTTTCGGAATACTTATACACAATCACGCCGTCCGACGCCGTCACTTCGCCGTATGCGCATATCTTGGTCTGTTCATTGAAACATTTATCGCCTATCACGGCTACGCTTTCGGGAATAATGACCGAAGCCGTCTTTACGTCGGTAAACGCGTTCGCGCCCAAAGCGGTTATTCCGTCGGAAATTTTAATTTCGGTAATCCTTCCCGATTTGCCGTACCACGGCGCGTCCTTTTTTGAAGAATAGTCGGGGAGCTTTCCGCTTCCGTCCAGCTCGAGTATAAACCCGTACTTTCCGTTGTCTTTAAGCTCCGCCTTTATGCTCCCGCCGTCGGCGGAAACAGTCCAGCTTCTTTTATCTTTGTCGTTGCAGCCCGTTATAAACGCGGCTGCCGACATACACACTATCACTGCAAGCAACATCAAAATGCCTATAATTTTCTTTTTCATATACGTTTCCTTATAGACTTTTTTACGCAGACGTACTTTTGTACGTCTGCCTTTGTTGTATACAACAAAATTTTATTTAACTGTTTTTAAGCTTGGATACTCCCGTATTTATCGCCGCTTCCGCAACCGCTTTCGCGACGACCTTATGCGCGTTTTTATCGTACGCGTAAGGAAGAATGTATTCCCTCGACAGTTCATTTTCGCTTACGCAGGCCGCTATGCCATTTGCCGCGGCAATCATCATTTCCGTATTTACCGTCCTCGCCCTTACGTCCAAAGCGCCGCGGAAAAGCCCGGGGAATACAAGCACGTTGTTAATCTGGTTGGGGTGCTCTGACGAGCCCGTGCCGACTATGAATGCGCCCGCGTCCTTTGCGTCCTGCGGTTCGATTTCGGGTACGGGGTTCGCGCACGGGAAGAGGATTGATTTTTCCGCCATTGAAGCGACCATTTCCTTCGTCACGCAATGAGGCCCCGAAACGCCGATAAACACGTCCGCACCTTTCATTATATCTGCCAAAGTGCCTCTGAATTTTCTTGCGTTGGTAAGCTTTGCGATTTCGCACTGTGCGGGGTTCAGCCTTTCGTCGCCCTCGCAGATAACGCCCTTTCTGTCGCAGATATACAAATCCTTTACGCCGAGCTTTATGAGGAATTTCGCTATCGCTATGCCCGCCGCGCCCGCGCCGTTTATAACGAGCCGTATTTCTTCTATCTTTTTACCCGCAAGCTTCAACGCGTTTAAAAGCGCGGCTGCGGATACGATTGCCGTTCCGTGCTGGTCGTCGTGGAATACGGGGATATCGAGCTCATCTTTGAGCCTCGTTTCGATTTCGAAGCAACGGGGCGCGGAAATATCTTCGAGATTTATTCCGCCGAACGAACCCGACATGATTTTAATGGTTTTTATGATTTCTTCCGTATCCTTTGTCTTTAAGCATATGGGATATGCGTCAACCCCGCCGTACGCCTTGAAAAGCGCGCATTTGCCCTCCATTACCGGCATACCCGCTTCGGGGCCGATATCGCCCAGCCCGAGCACGGCGGTTCCGTCGGTAATTACGGGCACGGTGTTCCACCTGCGCGTAAGAGTGAAGCTCTTTTCCACGTCTTCGTGAATAGCCATGCACGGCTCGGCAACGCCCGGCGTGTAGGCAAGCGAAAGTGCCTCCCTGCTGTCGACGGGTACGCGAGGCACCATTTCGATTTTTCCCTTCCACTGGCCGTGCTTTATAAGCGACATTTCTCTGTAATTCATATGCTCCTCCTTGATGTTAAAAAATTACTTTTTTTATTAATTACTTTCATCGCTTTACATTATACAACCCAATTGCTATAATGTAAAATGATAATATCATATGTCAATCATATCAAAAATGAATAACAGGTAAAAAAAATGAATTACGAGTACTATAAAATCTTTTATTACGTAGGAAAACACAAAAATATTACGAGGGCGGCAGTCGAAATGTATTCGAGCCAGCCCGCGGTTACACGGGCGATACAGAACCTTGAAACCGAGCTTGGTTGCAGGCTGTTTATCCGCACAAAAAACGGCGTAGAATTCACGCATGAGGGCAAAACGCTGTTCGACTACGTAAATATTGCGCACAGCCAGCTTTTAAAGGGCGAAAACGAGGTGAGTCGCGCGATAAG
>CANPBT010000062.1 GCA_947572415.1 uncultured Clostridia bacterium
AGACGGAGCCCTCTCAAGGCTCAATCCCGGGTTCGATTCCCGGCAGGGTCACCATCTTTGTAGGACGAAAATACTGTCCTACTACATAAAGCCCGAAAACGAAAGTTTTCGGGCTTTGTCATACTAGTTATTAAGTCGGTCACCAAAAACAATACCAACTGCAAATGCGAACTTCCCATAGGGAACAGACATGCGATTATAAAAGAGCTCTCAAACAAATTTGTTTGAGAGCTTTTAACTAAACATTTTAATAACGATAAATTGAAATTTATATTACTGTCTATAATAACTCTCTGCAAGTTCAAGAAACTTCTTCTCGTTTAGGATTTCGTTTGATATATATTGTCCGTTATAAAATACGGCGTAATTCGTCCACGCCATAGGCGCGTTTTGCGCTTTTTCCTTGCTGTCTATCAATACGCTTTCAAACGGAATGCCTTTGTCCTTTGCCGTTTGCTGAACAAGCGGAACGTATTTAGCCGTAAACGGACAACCGTACGTATAATACACAACAAAACCTTGTTTATCTATACGCGGCTGTTTTGCTTGTTCTTTGAATTTCGGAACGGGCGCATTTTCGTCGAAAGATAAATACATTAAAGTAAAGTTTGGATTTGCTTTATCCGCAACCTTAAACCCTTTATAAGCAAGATATTTCGGATCTGACAAAAACGGCATCTTTTTCGGCGAAGATATAACGGTAATTCCGTGTTTGCCTTGCGCTTTTGCATCGGCTATACAAGCATTTAATAGATCGTTTGCATAGCCGTGTCCTTTAAACGAGCCCGATACCCAAAAGCAATTTATGTGCATATAGCTGTTCGCGTCGATAGGACACCAAGCATTTTCGGCAGGTATGTATTCAATAAAGCATTTGCCGCGTTCAACGGATTTCAAAAATACCAAGCCGTCCTTTATTCTTTCTTTTAGCCACGCTTTCTTGCTTGCAACTTGTATGTCCTTATTGTTAGAGATGGCACAACAAATATGCTCTGTTTCTAAATTTTCAAGTGAGAGTTTTATGTATTCCATATTTTTTGTTCTCCGTTAAATTATTGTTTATCGTACAATCATTATATCACGAAAAATGGAAGAACGCAACTGATTGAATTTTGCGGGAAATATAAAACATATCTATATCTCACTAGGCTACGAGTAGCCTAATTCGTCCACGAAAAAAAGTACAGAAAAGGCACAGCTTAACGCTATGCCTAAATCTTTTTATTTGCATCTTATTAAATTCCTTATGGGAATTACCCTAATGCAGTCGGTATTGTTTATTTTCGGTTAAAATTCGCAACAAAAATTGTTGTCGTAGAAGTTGCTGTTACAGCATATTTTCTCCTTAGTTTATTTGTACTTGAAATGTTACCGTTACGCTTACCAACGGCGTTAAATTTGTTGTAAAAAAGCCTGTATGTGTGGTGTAAGACGGGTAGTTTACGCCGTCTATTATACCGAGCCGATTAAAAACGTTGTGCCCGAGGGTATTTCATCTTTGAATATAACGTCGGTAACCGGGACGCTTCCCGTGTTGGGCGAAACAACCGTTCCGCCGCTCCAAGGTATAATTTCTCTTTTTGTAAAAAAATACTACATATACGCCCCTGCAATGCAGCGGGATAATATGTAGAGAAAGTTAAAATATGTTAAGTATCTGTATATATTATGCAAGGGTAATATTATTTGTTGCGGTTAATTTCTTAAATTTAAATGGTACGGTAAAATTACCGTACCATTTAAATGATCTGTAAAACATAAAATTTGAGATACTGTGTTTCGTCGGCGCACAGTAGGGCGGGATGGTCCGGCGCCTGCGTTTTTACTTCGACGCTTCTGACCGTACGTCCGCTTTCACGGGCAGCGTCCATAAGCATTTTTTCAAACATATTTGCAGACATATAGTGCGAGCAGGAGCAGGTTACGAGAAAGCCGCCGCTTTTTACCGTTTTCATTGCTGTAAGATTAATGTCTTTATATCCTCTGTATGCATCCTTGACTTCGTCGGCTGTTTTACAGAATGCCGGCGGGTCTAAAATGACGGTATCGAATTTAACGCTGTTCTTTTTAAAATCGCGCAAAACCTGGAACACGTCGCCGCAAAGGGTGGTCACGTTTTTAAATCCGTTCAGGTCGGCGTTGTCGCGCACGTTTTTCAGCGCAAGCTCGGATATGTCGCAAGCGGTCACGCTGTCGGCTACGGTCGCCGCGTTAAGCGAGAAACCGCCGCTGTTGCAAAAACAGTCCAAAACTTTGCCTTTACAGTATTTTCTCACCGCAAAGCGGTTTTCTTTCTGGTCGAGGAAGTAGCCGGTTTTTTGTCCGTTTTTTACGTCGACGAGCATTTCTATGCCGTTTTCGTTAATTTTACAGTAGTCGGGCACTTCACCGTAAAGCAATTGTTTAACTTCCTGTAAGCCTTCTTTCTTTCTGACGGCAACGTCGCTTCGTTCATAAATTCCTTTCGGGTTAAACAGCTTGATAAGGCAATCGCAAATCATATTTTTGCGCAAATCAATCCCGAGCGAGAGGCATTGCATAACAAGTACGTCGCCGTATTTGTCTATGATAAGCGCGGGCAGATTATCCGCTTCGGCAAATACCATACGGTAACAGTTTTTATAGCCGAGCTTAAGTCTGTAATCGTTCGCTTTTTTTATCGCGTCGAGATAATATTGCTCGTCGTCGGTTTGGTTGCCGCGGATAAAAATACGTACTAAAATTTTGGAAGCGTGATTTATATAGCCTTTGCCTATAAATTTTCCGTCGTTAGAGTATACCGTCGCAAGCGAGCCGTTTTTGTCCTTGTTATCAATCCGTGCAACTTCGTTCGCGTAAACCCAGCTGTGCCCCGCAACAATGCGTTTTTCTTCGTTTTTTTTCAGATAAATTTCATAGCCCATAACAACAATATACCAAATTATAATTATAATTGCAAATCGCTTGAATAAAAATTGATTTTTATTTATCAAAATGTTAAAATTGTTTTATATGCGCAAATTGCTCAAGTATTTAAAAAATTATAAACTTCAAAGCGTGCTTGCGCCTCTTTTCAAATTGCTTGAGGCCGCGTTCGAGCTGTTCGTTCCGCTCATTGTTTCCGCGATTATCGATAACGGTATCAACGGCGGCGAAGGGTGGAGCTATATTTTATACGCTTGCCTCATTCTCGTAGCGTTGGGCGTTGTCGGGTTGATAAGCGCGGTTTCGGCTCAATATTTTGCGGCGCGCGCCGCAGTAGGTTTTTCAAAGGAGCTCCGCCGCGATTTGTTCGGGAAAATGCAGGCGCTGTCTTATTACGATATCGACGGGCTCGGCACGTCTAAAATGATAACGAGAATGACTAGCGACGTAAACCAGATACAGTCGGGCGTTAACCTTGTATTAAGGCTGTTTATGCGTTCGCCGTTTATCGTATTCGGCGCAATGATTATGGCGTTTATAATTAACGTAACAGCCGGCGGCGTATTTGCAGTCTCAATCACCGTTTTGTGCGTCGTTGTATTCGGAATTATGCTTATAAGTATTCCTCTTTACAAAAAGGTTCAAGGCAACCTCGATAGCGTAACGGTCGCCACGCGTGAAACGCTTACGGGCGCAAGAGTAGTGCGCGCTTTTTGTAAAGAGGAAGACGAAATACGCAGTTACAACGCGCACAACGAACATCTTGCAAAGTCTCAGAAATTCGTAGGTAAAATTTCCGCGCTTATGAATCCGCTTACTTATGCGAT
>CANPBT010000063.1 GCA_947572415.1 uncultured Clostridia bacterium
ATATGAACGGCTTGGATACACTGAAAACAGAAAACGGGCGGTTGATTATAGGCGGTATGGACGCGAAAGAAATCGCCGCGGAATACGGAACCCCTGTTTATGTTTACGACGAAGCGCATATCCGTGCAATGATAAACGTGTTTAAAAGCGCCCTAAGCGATTTTTACGGCGGGTACGGAATGATTTTATACGCTTCAAAGGCTTTTGCTTGTTCGGCTATTTACCGCGTTATGCAGAGTGAAAAGGCGGGCGTCGACGTCGTTTCGGGCGGAGAACTCTATACGGCGCTGAAAGCCGGCGTTTTGCCGCAGAATATTTATTTGCACGGTAACAATAAACTTTACAATGAGTTGAAGCTTGCGGTTGAAAGCGGAGTGGGTACGGTCGTGCTTGATTCGTTTGACGAAGCAGATATACTTGACTCTATAGCAAATGAACTCGGCGTTGTTCAGAATGTTATTATAAGGGTAAATCCCGGCATAGAAGCGCATACGCACGAATTTATACAAACGGCAAAGACGGACAGCAAGTTCGGGTTCTCGGTTGACGGCGGCTGTGCAGAACAAATAACAGAATACGTTCTTATGAAGAAAAACCTGATATTATCGGGTTTTCATTGCCATATCGGTTCGCAGATATTCGAAAAAAAATCTTTTGCGCTTGCAGCCGAAAAGATGCTTGATTTTATTGCCGATATAAAAGCTAAATCGGGATACGAAGCAGCAGTTCTGAATATGGGTGGTGGATTCGGGATCCGGTATACCGGCAGCGACCCCAAACTCGGGGCGGACGACTATCGGGCGTACGTGAAGAGCATATCCGACGCAATAAAGGATAAATGCGGCGTTTACGGGCTGAAATTGCCGTACCTTGTGCTCGAGCCGGGGCGTTCTGTTGTCGGCGAGGCGGGCATTACGCTTTATACGGTCGGCACCGTCAAGGAAATTGCCGGCATTAAAACCTACGTAGCCGTGGACGGGGGTATGTTTGAAAATCCGAGATACGCGCTTTACAGGGCGGATTACTCGGCGCTGATTGTAGACAGAGCGGATGAAAATTGCACCCAAAAGGTAACTATCGCGGGCAAATGCTGTGAAAGCGGCGACGTTATTGCCGCCGACGTAAATTTACCGCAAGTTAAAAGAGGCGACGTGATAGCGGTGCTGTCCACTGGCGCGTACAACTATTCGATGGCAAGTAATTACAACAGAAACCCAATTCCGCCTGTAATATTCGTAAAAAACGGTAAGGCGGAATACGTGGTAAAGCCGCAGTCGTATGAAGACATAGTAAGAAACGATATAATTCCGGAGCGGTTGAAACAATGAATATATTTGTGAATGAAATTTTATATACTCTTGCGGGAGTTGTCGCGGTATTGTTCGTATTTGTTCCGCACGAATTTGCGCACGCTTTTATTGCATACAAAAACGGCGACGCAACGGCAAAAATGTACGGCAGGCTGACGCTTAATCCCATAAAACACATTGACCCGATAGGTATTGTTCTGTGTATATTTACGGGCTTCGGTTGGGCAAAACCCGTACCCATTGACCCGTACAATTTCAGGAATTACAGAAAGGGGTTGTTTACGACGGCGATTGCGGGCGTGGTTACAAATTATATCATAGCTTTTCTCGCTTATCCGCTGTTTTTGCTTATTGAAGTTTATTGTTCGCCACAGACTGAGGCCGCTATATATATTCTCGGTTTCTTCGAGCAATCTTTTTATCTGATTTTTCTTTACAGCCTTTCAGTATTTATGTTCAATCTTTTACCGTTCAACCCGCTTGACGGGTTCAGGGTGGTGGAGTCGTTTACGCGCGAAATTAATCCCGTGCGCAGATTTTTGCAAAAATACGGGCAATATATACTCATAGGGCTTGTGCTTGAAATCTTTATTTGCGGCAGAATAGCAAGATACGATGGTCTTGAATTTTTCAAATATTTAAACATACTCGGCTACGTGCAATGGTTTGCGCTGAATATAATCGGTTTTCCTATTACAGCGCTCTGGAATGTTATTTTCCGGTTGCCTGTCGGTTTAGGGGGATTATGACGGACAGTAAGTATATTGATAATTTTGAATCGGTCGTCGACTACAACACCGTACTCGACGATTTCGAAGGACCGCTTGACTTATTGCTGCATCTTATAAATATTGCGCAGATAAGGATAGAGGACGTTTTTGTTTCAAAGGTAACGGAGCAATTCCTCGACTACATAGAGTTTATGAAAACTCAGCCCCACAGAGACGTCGATAAAGAGAGCGAATATCTGGCGCTTGCTGCGCAGATAATCTATATCAAGTCAAAAAGCATGGTTCCCGCAGTCGAGGTTGCGGGCGAAGAAATGGGCGGGGGCGACGAGGAGGAGCAAGCGCTTATTGAACAGCTCAAACAGCGCGAGTACGAGCTCATAAAGGGTGAAACCCCGAAACTGAAAGACCTTGAAACGATAGGTTATTATTACAAAGACCCCGACACCGATTTCAGTAAAGTTAAAATAGTTTATAAAGATTTTAATGTGCACGCGCTTTTGGAAGCGTTTGCAAATCTGATGCTCCGCAACGAAAGCATGCACCGCGAAAAGGAAAATATAAAGGAAATACCGAAAGACGAGCATACGGTAGAGGAGAAGGTCGCCTTTATTCGCGACAGACTTATTGAAAATAAAGAAGTCACTTTCGACAGCTTGTTCGTAACGTTTTCGAGGAATGAAATTATTACAACTTTTCAGGCGCTTTTGGAAATGCTTAAACATCAGTTTATCAACGTAGTTCAGACTCAGGCTTTCGGGCAGATAAATATTAAACTTAATCCCAACTGGGATTTAAAGGAAGTAGCAAATGAACAATTTGACGAATATAATTGAGGCTATTGTGTTTGCTTCGGGAGAAGCCGTTCCCGTAAAATATATTGTTGAAAAATTAGGTTGCTCTTTAAAGGAAATCAATCAGGGCGTAAGCGAGCTTAAAGAAAAATATTGCGGGGCTTGCGGTATACATTTGCTTACTTTTAACGGTAAGCTGCAATTTGCGACAAATCCCGATTATAAAGCTCCCGTTTCGGACGTGCTTACGCCTATCAAGGAAAAAGAGTTTACCAAAACCATTTTAGAGTGCGCGGCGTTAATAGCGTATAAACAACCTATTACCAAGCCTGAGCTTGAAGATATAAGGCAAGTCAGCTGCGATTATGCTATTCACACTTTGCTTGAACTCGGAATGATTGTTCCTTGCGGAAGGAAAGACGCGATAGGCAAGCCCATTCTTTACGCGACAACCGACAACTTTTTAAAACGGTTTAAGTTGAATTCAATCGACGAGCTGCCCGATTACGACGAGCTTATGGCGCAGATTGCAGAGCTTAATAATTCGCTGTTGTCAGAGGACGAGGAGGACGCTAATTACCTCTATCGCAGAGACGAATACGTTGAAGAAAATAGCGGTGCCGACAAGAACTCTGCCGAGCCCGAACAGCAAAAATCTGCGGTTACAGAGGACGGCTTCGAATTGCCGGAATTTATTTCCGAAGATGA
>CANPBT010000064.1 GCA_947572415.1 uncultured Clostridia bacterium
GGCGTTGTAAACGGCAGCTTAAACCTATTTTCCGCGGAATTGCAGCCCTATGCCGACGCGATAGAGGAGACGGTTGGCTTAGCGTTTGCCGGCGTGACTATGCTGTTCGTACTGTTGGTGATACTCTGCGTTTTAGGGCTGATAAGCGGATACTTTCTGACCCGTTTTCTCGTGCGCAGAACCATGGCGAAGCGAACGTTTAAAAAATTTCTGTTTGCGGTGTTTGTCGACTCGTTCGTAACCGCCGCGCTGATAGCTTTATGCTTCTGGCTTCTTACGGTGTGGGCGCCGAGTATTTTTATAACTTCGATACTGTCGCTTGTGATTTTCGGTTGTCTCGCGCTTGTTTCGGCGTATCTGGTGCACGGCAGAAACAGCGTCGATTTCAAACGTGTAATCAATTTTCAAAACGTGTTCAAGCTGCTTTTGGTCAACGCGTTGATATTTGTTATATCGTTGGTATTTTTAAGTCTGACGGTGGCAATCACCAACCCGATAGCGGGGATTATGATAGGCTTTTCGTTTGTCGAAATCGCCTTTCTGGTAATGAGTATGAATGCGGAGGGATACGTTTTAAATCTTGTACCGAAAGCGGAAGTACCGGCAGAGCCTGTTGCGGAGCAAACGGATGAAGTTGCATAAAAAATTGTCCGAGCGGTCTGTTGGTCGCTCGGGCGAATTTACGATTATGCAAAATACGTTACCGCACCCTTGAAAATTGCGTACGCAATACTTTTCTGGTACTCGGCGGTTATAAGCAGCGCCTCGTCGTCGGCGTTGGATAAAAATCCGCATTCCACTATAACGGAAGGGCTTTGCGTGCATTTAAGCATATAGTAGTCGCCCGCAAGCGCTTCGTTATCCTTGACGCATTCCTTCATTGCGTTAAGGTTTTTTTGTATGTTTTGGGCAAGCTCGCGGCCGCAGTCGCTCGATTTTTCGAAGAACACCGTTCCGCCCCGCTTCGAGGGCAGGGGGCAGAAATTCTGGTGTATGGAAATTACCATATCGGCGTCGCTTTGCTCGATAATTTCTTTCCGCTTTTTCATATCGCGCATTTTAAAGCCCTTAGTGCTCAGCCCGTAAAGCCCGCCCTGCGTGGTTCTCGTCATAACCACGTTAAAGCCCGCGTCGGCAAAATAACCGCGCAGATACTTCGAAATATAAAGGTTTATTTCGCTTTCCTTTGTCGAAGTAACCTTGCCCATAACGCCCGCGTCTACCCCGCCGTGACCCGCGTCGATAACTATCGTTTTGCCGTCGCTGTGAGAATAGGCGGTAACCGCGCCCGCGACTATGCCGAATACCGCTCCCGCAAGGATAACCGCAGCGAAAATAACTATAAGACTTCTTTTACAAATAAACAATTTCACGCTATATAGTACTTAATAATTGATTTTTTTATGCCTGTATGTTAAAATAATAGGGTGATAGTATGAGTAATTTTTTTACGACGATTTCGGTTGAAAAGGCGCGGAGTATAAGCCCCGTTACGCTCGCTTTCGTGGGCGACGCGGTGTATTCGCTGTACGTGCGCGAAAAGTTGGTTTTAACCACGGATTACGGCACGGGCGAGCTCCAGAAGCTCACCTCGGCAGAGGTGTCCGCGCACGGGCAAAGCATACTTCTCAATAAGCTTCAGTCTTGCTTTACCGAGGAGGAAACCGCGATATTTAAACGCGGCAGAAACGCAAAAAAGTCGACGAAGAGCAAGAACGCAAGCGTCGCGGAGTACAACCGTTCGACGGGCTTCGAGGCGGTTTTGGGCTACCTCTACCTTACGGGGCAAAATTCGCGCATAATACAATTGCTGGGTGAAAATATATGAAAGTCGCAGGAAGAAACGCCGTTTCGGAACTTTTTAAAACCGAAAAAAATATAGATAAATTATTGATTGAAAAGGAGCCGCAGGGCTCGCTTAAAGCTATCTTTGCAGAAGCGCGCAAGCGCAATATCCGCGTACAGTTCGTTGACAGAAAGGTGCTCGATAAACAGAGCGAGGCAGGCAGGCATCAGGGCGTAATCGCGTATACCACCGATTACGAATATTCCACCCTCGACGATATTATCTTATCCCGTGGCGAAAAAGACGGGTTTGTGGTGCTCTGCGACGGAATAGAGGACGTGCACAACCTCGGCTCCGTTATAAGGGTTGCCGAGTGCGCGGGCGCGGACGGGGTCGTTATCCCCGCAAACAATTCCGCAAGCGTCACCGAGGCGGTCGTGAGGATTTCCGCAGGCGCGGCAAACCACGTAAAAGTGGCGAAAGTCAATTCATTGAAGCACGCAATAGACAAACTTAAACAAAACGGCTTCTGGCTGTATGCGCTCGAAGCCGACGGCAATAATATTTACGACGCGGATTTTTCGGGCAATGTGGCAATAATAGTAGGCGGCGAGGACAGCGGCGTAAGGCGGCTTACGCGCGAAAAGTGTGATTTTACTCTGTCTATTCCTCTTAAAGGTAAGGTAAACTCCTTAAACGCCTCGGTTGCGTTCGGCATAGCCGCGTACGAAGTGGTGAGAAAACGCTCATGACCGACGAAGAACTTGCGCTCGTTTGCCGCAGCGGCGACAAAGCCGCGTGGGAGGAGCTGTATTTAAGATATAAACCCCGCGTACTCACGATAGCGCGCCGCTTCTTTTTAAGCGGCGGCGAAACCGAGGATTTGGTTCAGGAAGGTATGTGCGGGCTGTATTTTGCGGTGAACGGCTTCAAAAGCGAAGCGGGGAATTTTTCCTCCTACGCATACAGCTGTATCAGAAACCGCATACTGAACGCCGTGAAGAAAAACGGCGGGGCGAAGTATTCCGCGCTCAACAACTTTCTTCCGATATTCGAGGCGGGGGAAAAATGGTCGTCGGACAGCCCGGAAGACGAGCTTATACAGCGCGAAGACAAGCGCGAATTATTGCATAAAATGAGCGTAATTTTATCCGCTCT